>NZ_JBITDK010000020.1:0-130368 GCF_044454165.1 Streptomyces sp. NPDC051567
ATCTCGTTGCAGCCCTCCAGCTGCTGGAAGTCCTCCAGAGTGGGGTCCTGCGCCTGGAGCATCGTTCCCATGGCTCCATCGGCGACGACGACGCGAGTGGCCAGTGCCTCTCGGAGGGCGTCCGCCCGGGTCCGGGGGTCGGCGGGCAGGTTCGGCAACGAGGCCATGGAGTGCTCCCTGGGATGCGACGGCTGTCGGCTTTGCACCCCTGCTGTGTCAAGGGTGCACGCGGTCAGGGTAACCGGGCGGTGACGGCCCCGGTGAGGGTGTCCCATGTGACGGACTGCATTCTGTGGCGGGGAACAGCGTGAGCGGAGTTTCCCCGGCCATGCGGAAGGTCGGCATCGACCGATACTGTTCAGCATTGTCGAACCGCATCAACACAGTCGGCTCCGCCGGCACCGGTCAGCAGGAGGCTGCGCGATGGCACGGAACATCCAGTCGCTCGAACGAGCCGCTGCGATGCTGCGGCTCCTGGCGGGCGGCGAGCGCCGGCTGGGGCTGTCGGACGTGGCCTCCGCCCTGGGCCTGGCCAAGGGCACGGCGCACGGCATCCTGCGCACCCTGCAGGCCGAGGGCTTCGTCGAGCAGGACCCGGCCTCCGGCCGCTACCAGCTGGGCGCGGAGCTGCTGCGGCTGGGCAACAGCTACCTGGACGTGCACGAGCTGCGCGCGCGGGCCCTGGTCTGGACGGACGACCTGGCCCGCGCGAGCGGCGAGAGCGTGTACGTGGGGGTGCTGCACAAGAGCGGGGTGCTGATCATGCACCACGTGTTCCGGCCCGACGACAGCCGTCAGGTGCTGGAGGTCGGGGCCATGCAGCCGCTGCACTCGACCGCCCTGGGCAAGGTGCTGTCGGCGTACGACCCGGTCGCGCACACCGAGGCGGTGGAGGCGCAGCGCGAGGCGTTCACCTCCCGCACGGTCACGGACGCGGGCGGTTTCGAGGAGACCCTCGGGCTGACCCGGGCGCGCGGCTGGGCCGCCGATGTCGAGGAGACCTGGGAGGGCATCGCCTCGGTGGCCGCGCCCATCCACGACCGGCGGCGGATGCCGGTGGGCGCGGTGGCGGTCGCGGGGGCCGTGGAGCGGGTCTGCGGGGAGTCCGGGGAGCCCCGGGCGGCGCTGGTGGCGTCCGTGCGGGACTGTGCGCGCGCCGTCTCCCGCGATCTCGGGGCGGGCCGGTTCTGACCGTCTCGCGGCCCCCTCGTAGCCCCCTCACCGCCTCCTGCGGTCTCTTTTCGACCGTTTTCGAGGGCATGACGGCCGCCACCCGGCTGATTCGTGCCCTCTTTTCGTCCTGTCCGGACTGGATCACGGGTGCACCTGGGTAGTCCTACCCGGTGGTAACGATCCGGCACCTTGACGCCCGCAGCCCTTGACGCCTTCTTCACCCGAGCGGAAAACTGCCGTTCATCGGTCGGCATTGTCGAACACCTACCGGCAATAAGCGTTAGGGTATGGCAAGGCCAAGGACCGGTGCAGCACTCACCGAGTGCGCGTGCGCGGACCGACCGGACGGGACTCCGGTGTCCGCCGCCCCTGGACATAGACAAAGGAGTCGCGGGTGTCCAGCTCCGACATCTTCATCGGCGAGACCATCGGTACCGCCCTGCTCACCCTGCTCGGCGGTGGCGTCTGCGCCGCCGTGACGCTCAAGAGCTCCAAGGCCCGCAACGCGGGCTGGCTGGCGATCACCTTCGGCTGGGGTTTCGCCGTCATGATCGCCGCGTACGTCTCGGCGCCCCTGTCCGGCGCCCACCTCAACCCCGCGGTCACCGTCGGCATCGCCGTCAAGACCGGCGAGTGGGGCGACGCGCCCGTCTACTTCGCCGGCCAGCTGCTCGGCGCGATGCTCGGCGCCGTCCTGATGTGGATCACGTACTACGGCCAGTTCCGCGCCCACCTGTCGGACCCGGAGCACATCCGGGACGCCACGCTCGGCCCGCAGGACCCGCACCCGCACGACATGGCCGGCCCGGTCCTCGGCATCTTCTCGACCGGCCCCGAGATCCGCAACGTCGCCCAGAACCTGGTCACCGAGATCATCGGCACCGCCGTCCTGGTCCTGGCCATCCTGACCCAGGGGCTCCAGGACGACGGCAAGGGCCTCGGTGTCATCGGCGTCCTGATCACCTCGTTCGTGGTCGTCGGCATCGGCCTCTCGCTGGGCGGTCCGACCGGCTACGCCATCAACCCGGTGCGCGACCTCGGTCCGCGCATCGTGCACGCCCTGCTGCCGCTGCCCCACAAGGGCGGTTCGGACTGGGGATACTCCTGGATTCCGGTCGTCGGCCCGCTCATCGGTGCCGTCGTCGCCGGTGGTCTGTACACCGTCGCGTTCGCCTGACCGGCGCCCGCACCCTCGCGAGATCCGCACCGACATCCTGAACCCGCCCCCCTCCGAGACCTGCCAGGAGCAGCCATCATGACCAGCAGCACGGGCCCCTTCATCGCCGCGATCGACCAGGGCACCACCTCCTCCCGTTGCATCGTCTTCGACCGCGACGGCCGCATCGTCGCCGTCGACCAGAAGGAACACGAGCAGATCTTCCCGAAGCCGGGCTGGGTCGAGCACGACGCCACCGAGATCTGGGCCAATGTGCAGGAGGTCGTCGCCGGGGCCATCGCCAGGGCCGCCCAGGACATTCCGGGCTTCACCGCGGCCGACGTCAAGGCCGTCGGCATCACCAACCAGCGCGAGACCACCCTGCTGTGGGACCGGCACACCGGTGAGCCGGTGCACCACGCGCTGGTCTGGCAGGACACCCGCACCGACGGCCTCTGCAAGGAGCTCGGCCGCAACGTCGGCCAGGACCGGTTCCGCCGCGAGACGGGCCTGCCGCTGGCCTCCTACTTCGCGGGCCCGAAGATCCGCTGGCTGCTCGACAACGTCGAGGGGCTGCGCGAGCGCGCCGAGGCCGGCGACATCCTCTTCGGCACCATGGACTCCTGGGTCATCTGGAACCTGACCGGCGGCGCCGAGGGCGGGGTGCACGTCACCGACGTCACCAACGCCTCCCGCACCATGCTGATGAACCTCCACACGCTGGCCTGGGACGAGCGCATCGCGGAGTCCATCGGGGTCCCCATGCAGGTCCTCCCCGAGATCCGCTCCTCCGCCGAGGTCTACGGGCACGTCAAGACCGGCGTCCTCGCCGGGGTCCCGGTCGCCTCCGCCCTCGGGGACCAGCAGGCCGCGCTGTTCGGGCAGACCTGTTTCGCCGAGGGCGAGGCGAAGTCCACGTACGGCACCGGCACGTTCATGCTGATGAACACCGGCGACAAGATCATCAACTCGTACAGCGGCCTGCTGACCACGGTCGGCTACCAGATCGGCGACCAGAAGCCGGTCTACGCGCTGGAGGGCTCCATCGCCGTCACCGGCTCGCTCGTCCAGTGGATGCGCGACCAGATGGGCCTGATCAAGTCCGCCGCCGAGATCGAGACGCTGGCCTCCTCGGTCGAGGACAACGGCGGCGCCTACTTCGTGCCCGCCTTCTCCGGCCTCTTCGCCCCGTACTGGCGCTCCGACGCCCGCGGGGTGATCGCCGGTCTCACCCGGTACGTCACCAAGGCGCACATCGCCCGTGCCGTCCTGGAGGCCACCGCCTGGCAGACCCGCGAGATCACCGACGCCATGACCAAGGACTCGGGCGTCGAGCTCGCGGCCCTCAAGGTCGACGGCGGCATGACCTCCAACAACCTGCTGATGCAGACGCTCTCGGACTTCCTGGACGCCCCCGTGGTGCGCCCGATGGTCGCCGAGACCACCTGCCTCGGCGCCGCCTACGCCGCCGGCCTGGCCGTCGGCTTCTGGCCCGACACCGACGCCCTGCGCGCCAACTGGCGCCGCGCGGCGGAGTGGACCCCGCGGATGCCCGCCGAGCAGCGGGACCGCGAGTACAAGAGCTGGCTCAAGGCCGTCGAGCGGTCCATGGGCTGGGTCGACGACGAAGACGCCAGCTGACCGCACGGCCGGCGCAATCGACGAGTAAGTAGGAGTCAAGGGATATGAGCAGCCCGCAGAGCGTCCCCGCACTGGGTACGCACCCGACCGCCGGTTCGAACCCGAGCCGTGCCGAGACCCGTGGCCAGCTGGCCGGGGCCACGTACGACCTGCTGGTCATCGGCGGTGGCATCCTGGGCACCTCGGTGGCCTGGCACGCCGCGCAGTCGGGACTGCGGGTCGCCATGGTGGACGCCGGCGACTTCGCCGGCGCCACCTCCTCCGCCTCCTCCAAGCTGGTCCACGGCGGTCTGCGCTACCTCCAGACCGGCGCGGTCAAGCTGGTCGCCGAGAACCATCACGAGCGCCGGGTGCTGGCCAAGGACGTGGCCCCGCACCTGGTCAACCCGCTCACCTTCTACCTCCCGGTGTACAAGGGCGGTCCGGTCGGCGCGGCGAAGCTGGGCGCGGGTGTCTTCGCGTACTCGGCGCTCTCCGCCTTCGGCGACGGCATCGGCAAGGTGATATCCCCGGCCCGCGCCGCCGCCGACAACCCGGGGCTGCGCACCGACAACCTGAAGGCCGTCGCGGTCTACTACGACCACCAGATGAACGACTCCCGGGTCGCCGTGATGACGGTCCGCGCGGCCGTCGAGTCCGGTGCGGTCGTCCTCAACCACGCCGAGGTCACCGGCCTGCGCACCACTCGCGGCCGGGTCTCGGGCGCCGAGCTGAAGGACCGTCTGGACGGCACCGAGTTCGGGGTCGACGCGCGCGTCGTGCTGAACGCCACCGGCCCGTGGGTGGACCACCTGCGGCGGATGGAGGACAAGCACTCGATGCCGTCCATCCGGCTCTCCAAGGGCGCGCACATCGTCATGAAGCGCGCGTCGCCGTGGAAGGCCGCGATGGCCACCCCGATCGACAAGTACCGCATCACCTTCGCCCTTCCGTGGGAGGACCAGCTGCTGCTGGGCACCACCGACGAGGTCTACGAGGGCGACCCGGCCGATGTGCGCGCCACCGAGGCCGACATCCAGCAGATCCTGGACGAGGCGGCCTTCTCGGTGAAGGACGCGGACCTGGACCGCTCGCTGATGACGTACGCCTTCGCGGGTCTGCGGGTGCTGCCCGGCGGCCCCGGCGGGGTGGAGAAGGCCAAGCGGGAGACGGTCGTCTCCGAGGGCGCGGGCGGCATGCTGTCGGTCGCGGGCGGCAAGTGGACGACGTACCGCCACATCGGCCGGGTGGTCATGGAGAAGCTGGCGAAGCTCCCGGGCAGTCCGCTGGCCGAGGACATGGAGCCGGTGAAGTCCCTGGTGCGCCGGGTCCCGCTGCCCGGTGTCGCCAACCCGAACGCGGTCGCGCACCGGCTGCTGGTGGACCGGGAGCCGGGTTCGCGGATGGACCCGCTGACCGCCCGCCACCTGGCCTCGCACTACGGCTCGCTGGCCTTCGACATCGCGCGGATCGCGAACGAGGACCCGGCGCTGGCCGAGCGCATCCACCCGGACGGGCCGGAGATCTGGGCGCAGGTCGCCTACGCCCGGGACAAGGAGTGGGCCGAGACCGTCGACGACGTGCTGCGCCGCCGCACGACGGTGACGGTCCGCGGCCTGGACGACGCCCGGGTCCGCGGCCGGGTCCAGGAGATGCTGGACCCGAAGGCGTAGCTCCCGCGCGGGTGGGGAAGAGGGGCGGTTCCAGGGGAACCGCCCCTCTCGCGTGGGCTGTGGCCGGTGTCGTCCCAAGGCTTAGGCTGACCCACGTACACAAGGGAACTTCGGAAGGAGACCTGGGTGATCGAGCTTGAGGGCGTGCCCGAGCTGATCGACCCGGTCATGGTGGCCGCGTTCGAGGGCTGGAACGACGCGGGTGACGCGGCCTCCGGTGCGGTCGCGCACCTGGACCGGGAGTGGAAGGGCGAGGTGTTCGCGGCGCTGGACGCCGAGGACTACTACGACTTCCAGGTCAACCGGCCGACGGTATGGCTGGACAACGGGGTGCGGAAGATCACCTGGCCGACGACACGGCTGTCGGTGGTCCGGATCGGCGGGGCGAAACCGCGTGACCTGGTCCTCGTACGGGGGATCGAACCGTCCATGCGGTGGCGGTCGTTCTGCAACGAGATCCTCGGGTTCGCGCACGAGCTGGGCGTGGAGATGGTGGTCATCCTCGGGGCGCTCCTGGGGGACACCCCGCACACCCGGCCGGTGCCGGTGAGCGGGGTCACCTCGGACGCGGACCTGGCGCGCACGATGGACCTGGAGGAGACGAAGTACGAGGGCCCGACGGGCATCGTGGGTGTCCTGCAGGAGGCGTGCACGCACGCGGGTGTCCCGGCGGTGTCGCTGTGGGCGGCGGTGCCGCACTACGTCTCGCAGCCGCCGAACCCGAAGGCGACGCTGGCCCTGCTCAACCGGCTGGAGGACCTGATCGACATCCGGGTCCCGCTGGGCGAACTGCCCGAGGACGCGCGGGCGTGGCAGCTGGGCGTGGACCAACTGGCCTCCGAGGACAGCGAGGTGGCGGAGTACGTCCAGACGCTGGAGGAGGCGCGGGACACGGCCGACCTGCCGGAGGCCTCGGGCGATGCCATCGCCCGGGAGTTCGAACGGTATCTGCGCCGCCGTGACCCGTCGGCTCCCCCGGCGGCGGAGGCGGGGGACGGCTCGTACCTGCGCGACACCTCGGGCGGTCTGGCCCGCCCGCCCAAGCGCAGGCCGGACACGGCCGGGGAGGAGTCCCCGCAGCCCCCGGCCGCGTCCGCGCCGGACGAGGAGGAGACGCCCCCGGAGGCGTAGCGGCCGGCCGGGCGCCCACGGGCCCCGGACACCTGTCATGGACGGATGCCGGGCCCGCCGCACGTGCGGCGGGCCCGGCATCCGTGTGTTCCGGCCGGGACGGGGGTGTGGTTACAGTGCCACGCCCAGCAGGGCGTCCACCGTGCGGGAGACCAGGCCCGGGGCCGACTCGTCCGCGCCGCCCGAGGCGCTCTGGCGCTCCGCCCAGCGGTCCACCGCGGCCAGCGCGGCCGGGGCGTCCAGGTCGTCGGCCAGGGCGTCCCGGACCTCCTCGACCAGGGAGTCGGCGGACGGGCCGTCCGGGCGGGACACGGCCGCGCGCCAGCGCTCCAGCCGGGCCTCGGCCTCGGCGAGGACGGCGTCCGTCCACTCCCAGTCGAAGCGGTAGTGGCGCGAGAGCAGGGCGAGGCGGATCGCCGCCGGGTCCACCCCGGCGCGGCGCAGCGCCGAGACGAAGACCAGGTTGCCCCGGGACTTCGACATCTTCTGGCCGTCCAGGCCGACCAGGCCGGCGTGCACGTACGCCTTGGCCATCGGGAACTCGCCCGTCAGCGCCTGCGCGTGCGAGGCGCCCATCTCGTGGTGCGGGAAGGCCAGGTCGGAGCCGCCGCCCTGGATGTCGAAGCCCATGCCGAGGTGGTCCAGGGCGATCGCCACGCACTCGATGTGCCAGCCCGGCCGGCCGCGGCCCAGCGAGCCGCCGTCCCAGCTCGGGTCGCCGGGGCGCTGGGCCATCCACAGCATCGGGTCCAGCGGGTTCTTCTTCCCCGGCCGGTCGGGGTCCCCGCCGCGCTCGGCGGAGAGCAGCCGCATCGCCTCGGCGTCGAGGTGGGAGACCCCGCCGAAGTGCGGGTCCGACTCGACGGAGAAGTAGATGTCGCCGTCCAGGTCGTAGGCGGCGCCCGCGTCCCGCAGCCGCTCGACCAGCGGCACGATGCCGGGTATGGCCTCGACGGCTCCGATGTACTCGCGCGGCGGCAGAATCCGCAGGGCGGTCATGTCCTCGCGGAAGAGGGCCGTCTCGCGTTCCGCGAGCGCGGTCCAGTCGTGGCCGTCGCGCCGCGCCCGCTCCAGCAGCGGGTCGTCCACGTCCGTGACGTTCTGGACGTAGTGAACCTGGCGCTTGGTGTCGAGCCATACGCGCTGCACGAGGTCGAACGCGTTGTAGGTCGCCGCGTGACCGATGTGGGTCGCGTCGTACGGGGTGATGCCGCAGACGTAGATACGGGCGACGGGACCGGGGGCGAGGGTGATCGTCCCCCGGGTCGCGGAGTCGTGAATCCGGAGGTCGCGGCCCTTGCCAGGAAGGGCGGGGACGTCAGAAGCGGGCCAGGCATGCATGCGTCGAGCGTAACCGGACGGATGTTCCTGAAACGAACCGGACCTGCACTGTTGGCCTGATCGGCGCTCTTGCCATCTGGCTGGTTCTGTGCGTGTGGCCGGCGGCCGGTTTCAGACCGGTGGCCAGGGGATCGCCGGCCACTGCCCGGACGGCTGCGGGTGCCTCCCGGAGCGCAGCAGCCGCGTCACCCGGTCCCGTACGGCGGCCAGCTCGGCCGCGGTGATCAGTTCGGCCAGCCGGGTGGCGAGGGGGGTTCCCGCGGTCAGCCGGGCGTCCAGGGCGGCCAGCACCTCGCGGGCCTCGTCCGTCAGCGGCTCGCCCGCCCATCCCCACAGGAGGGTGCGCAGTTTGTCGTCGGTGTGGAAGGTGACGCCGTGGTCGATGCCGTAGAGGCGCCCGTCGGGTGCGGGGAGCAGGTGGCCGCCCTTGCGGTCACTGTTGTTGATCACGGCGTCGAGGACGGCGAGGCGGCGCAGCCGCGGGTCGTCGGCGTGCACGAGCAGGGCCGTGCGGCCCGGGCCGCGCGAGGCGAGGGCGACGGGCTTCCAGCCCTCCCCCGCCTCCTCGCCCTCGACGAGCGCGAGGAGCCCGCCCTCGCCGGGGTCCTGTTGCGGTGAGGTGATCCACCGCTGGACCATGCCCTCCCCGTACGGCCCGTCGCGCAGGACCGTCGTGGGCACCAGTCCCCAGCCCGTGGCCTCGGAGACCAGGTAGGCGGCGACCTCGCGCTGGGCGAGGTTGCCGTCGGGGAAGTCCCACAGGGGCTGCTCGCCCTTGACGGGCTTGTACACGCAGTCGGTGCTCACGCCCTCGTGGGTGACGGTGCACCGCAGGACGGTGTTGGAGGCCTCGCGAATCCGGCCCTCGACGGTCAGCTCACCGTGGGTGAGCAGTTCCTCGATCTCCCCCGTGGCGTTCACGCCTGGCGCCGGTACCCGTTCTGGCGGGGGCACACGTGGCCCTCCGGGTCCAGCGGCAGACTGCACAGCGGGCAGGGCGGCCGGCCCGCGTTGACCACGTCCAGCGCCCGTTTGGCGAAGGCGCGGGCCTGGGCGCCGGTGAGGCGGACCCGCAGCATCGGCGGGCCGTTCTCCTCGTCCTGGAGCAGGCGTTCCTCCGCCTCGGCGAGATCCTCGTCCGAGCCGGCCTCCAGTTCCACGAGCGCCTGCGCCTCGACGATCATCCGCTGTTCCTCGCCGTCCCAGGCCAGGGCCATGGTGCCGACGCGGAACTCCTCGTCGACGGGGACGTCCAGGGGGGCGGTGTCGGCGGCGCCGGGTGCCACCGCCGGGACCGGGGCATTGCCCCCGGTGCGCCGTACGACCTCGTCCAGCAGCTCGTCCATCCGCTCGGCCAACGCCGTGACCTGGGTCTTCTCCAGGGAGACGCTGGTGACGCGGGGGCCGGAGGAGGCCTGCAGGAAGAACGTACGTCGCCCCGGCAGACCGACCGTGCCGGCCACGAAGCGGTCCGGCGGGTCGTAGAGGAACACCTGACGGGGCACGTCCAGTCTCCAAGTCTCGGTGGCAGCGCGCACTTGTTGTGGGCCCGTCCACCCTACTGCGCCGCCCGATCAGGCCGCGCCCGCGCCGCCCCCCACGACGGCGTCCCCGGCCGCCGCGCCCTGCTCCGGCGCTGCCGGGTCCGCGGTGAACGCGGCGAAGTCCCCGGTGTCGCCGAGCCGGAGCAGGAAGGGCCGCACCGGTGTGTAGCGGATGACGGTGACCGAGCAGGGTTCGACGGCGACGCGCTGGAAGAGGTCCAGGTGCATGCCCAGGGCGTCCGCGACCAGGGACTTGATGACGTCCCCGTGGGAGCACATCAGGAGGACGGCGTCGCTGCCGTGCTCCTCCTCGACGCGCGCGTCCCACTCCCGTACGGCGTCCACGGCGCGCGCCTGCATGGCGCGCAGGGACTCGCCGCCGGGGAAGGCGGCGGCGGACGGGTGCTGTTGGACGATCCTCATGAGCGGTTCGTCGGCGAGTTCGGCGAGTTTGCGGCCCGACCAGTCGCCGTAGTGGCACTCGCCGATCCGGTCGTCGGTGTGGAGTTCCAGCTCCGGCCGGGCGGCGAGCAGCGGCGCGAGGGTCTCGCGGCAGCGTTGCAGCGGGCTGGTGACGGCGGCGGCGACCGGCACCCCCGCCAGCCTCCCGGGCAGCGCGGCGGCCTGCTCCGCGCCGCGCTCGTCGAGCGCCACCCCCGGGGTCCATCCGGCGAGCAGCCCGGCGGTGTTGGCGGTGGACCGTCCGTGTCGTACGAGGATCAGCGTGGCCATGGGGTCAGCGTAAGCGGTGTTCCCGGCGTGCGGAGGGGGTCCGGGCAGGGAAGAATGCCCGGCGTGATTGTCGACTGCGCGATGTACAGGTCCGGTGCCCGGGTGGAGGGCCCCGACGACTTCTCGGACGCCCTCGCCGAGGCGCGGGCGACCGGTGACGCCTTCCTCTGGCTCGGCGTGCACGAACCGACGGAGAAGGAGTTCGACCACGTCCGGCGGGAGTTCGGGCTGCACCCGCTGGCGGTGGAGGACGCGCTGACCGCCCACCAGCGGCCGAAGCTGGAGGTGTACGACGACTCCCTGTTCGTCGTCCTCAAGCCGGTGCGCTACGACGAGGCGAGCGACACGGTGACCACGGGCGAGCTGATGGTTTTCGTCGGCGACTCCTTCGTGGTCACGGTCCGCCACGGCGAGGGCCCGCTGGTGGCCGTGCGCCACCGGCTGGAGCAGGACCCGGACGTGCTCAGGCACGGCCCGACGGCGGTGCTCTACGCGGTGTCCGACGCGGTGGTGGACCACTACATCGAGGTGGCGGCCGAGCTCCAGGCGGACCTGGAGGAGTTGGAGGCCGATGTCTTCGCCCCGGACGCCCCGGACAGCAAGAACACCGCCGCGCGGATCTACGGGTTCAAGCGGCAGGTGCTGGAGTTCCGCCGGGCGACGGTCCCGCTGGTCCAGCCGATGGACCGGCTCGCGGCCGGGGACGTGCCGTTCGTGCACGATCACGCGAAGCCGTTCTTCCGCGATGTCGCCGACCACCTGACCAGGGCGAACGAGTACGTCGAGGGCCTGGACCGGCTGCTGTCGGACGCGCTGGCCGCGCACCTGGCCCAGATGGGCGTCCGGCAGAACGACGACATGCGCAAGATCTCGGCGTGGGCGGCGATGGCGGCCGTCCCCACGATGGTGGCGGGGATCTACGGGATGAACTTCGAGCACATGCCGGAGCTGCGGCAGGTCTGGGGGTATCCGGCGGTCCTGACCCTGATGGCGGGCCTGTGCCTGGGCCTGCACCGTACGTTCAAGCACCGCGGCTGGCTGTGACACTCCCCGGTCCCGGGGCGTAACCCCGGGGGCCCCGGGCGCGTTGTTGGGTGTGCCGGCCGTGGCGGGGAAGACCCCCCGAGCCCCCACCACGGCCGCAGACCTCGCACCCTCTCAGGGGCACGCCTCTCGGGCGCACACCTCGGACACGGCCCTACGCCAGGCCAGCGCGTTCCAGGGCCTCGGTCCCGGCGCGCAGGGCGGCGAGCCGCTCCTCCCGGGTGAAACCGGCCGGGGCCAGCGTGAGCGTGGTGACCCCGGCCTCCGCGTAGGCCCGCATCCCGTCCGCGATCCGTTCCACGGGGCCGAGCAGGGTGGTCGAGTCGATCAGCGAGTGCGGTACGGCCGCCGCCGCGCCCGCCTTGTCGCCCGCCAGGTACTTGTCCTGGATCTCGGCGGCCTCCTTCTCGTACCCCATGCGCCGGGCCAGCTGGTTGTAGAAGTTCTGCTTCCGGCTGCCCATGCCGCCCACGTACAGGGCGGTGTAGGGGCGGAACACGTCGGCGAGGGCGCTCACGTCCTCGCCGACGGCCAGCGGCACGGTCGGGCAGACGTCGAAGCCGTCCATCGTCAGCCCGGCCTTCGCCCGGCCCGCCCGGATGTGGGTGAGGGCGGTGGTCTCCAGGTGCTCGGCGGACGGGAAGATCAGCAGCGCGCCGTCGGCGATCTCGCCGGTCTGCTCCAGGTTCTTCGGCCCGATGGCGGCGATGTAGAGCGGGATGTGCGCGCGCTCCGGGTGCACCGTCAGCTTGAGCGGCTTGCCCGGCCCGTCCGGGAGCGGCAGGGTCCAGTGCTCGCCCTCGTACGAGAGGCGCTCGCGGCTCATCGCCTTGCGGACGATCTCCACGTACTCCCGGGTCCGGGCGAGCGGCTTGTCGAACTTCACGCCGTACCAGCCCTCGGAGACCTGCGGTCCGGAGACGCCGAGGCCGAGCCGGAAGCGGCCCTTGGTGAGGGAGTCGAGGGTGGCCGCCGTCATCGCGGTCATGGCGGGCTGGCGGGCGGGGATCTGGAGGATCGCCGAGCCGACGTCGATGCGTTCGGTCTGCGCGGCGACCCAGGCCAGGACGGTCGGGGCGTCGGAACCGTACGCCTCGGCGGCCCAGCAGACGTCGTAGCCGAGGCGGTCGGCCTCCTGGGCGACGGCCAGGTTGTCGGCGTCCATGCCCGCACCCCAGTAGCCGAGATTGATGCCGAGCCGCATGTGTCGTCCCCTTACGGTGTGCCGGTTTACCGATCAGTAACGTAGGTCTGCGGGGACTGTAGCGCGCCCGGGTCCCCCGCGTCAGCGCCTCCGGGCCCCCGGTGTGCGGGGAGCGCCCGGGGCGGGAACCCCGCCGGACCCGGCGCAGCGCGTGGCGGCCCTGTCGGTGACGGCCCTTAGTCTTCCGGAGGAGATCCTGCCGGGCGGCGGACGTCGTACCGGTGCCCGTGGACGCCATCCCGATCAGGACTGGAGCACGTTGTGAGTACGGACCGCACGGACGCGGAGGCCGCGGAGGCCGGGCCGCCTTCTGACCCCGCCCCCGCCGACCCGACCACCGAGGCCGAGGTCGAGATCGAGGCGGCGGCCCCCGGGCCCGAGGCCGCGGAGACCGACCCCACGACGGCCGACGGCCCCACGGCGGAGGCGGACACCGAGGCAGGGACGGGTACCGAGACCGGGACGGAGGCGGACACCGCGACGGGGACCGAGGCGGGTACGGAGGCCGCGGCCGTCGCGCCGAGCGAGGCCGCCGCCGAGCTGGCCGCCCAGAAGGTCGAGCGCGAGCGCATCGCCCGGCGCAAGGCCGAGCGGGAGCGTCCCGTCGAGGCCGGGGCCAAGCTCAGCGGGACGGCCGCCGAACTGCTGGCCGCCGTACGGGCCGTGGAGAGCGGCGCGAAGCCCGCCCCGGTGTACGCGGCCACCCCCGCCGCGCCCGGTCCCGCGGACCCGCCGCCGCCCGCGCGCGTCCCCGACCCCGCCCCCGCGCCTTCCGTGGCCCCGCCCGCCGCGACCGTCGAGCCGCCGGCCGCCGTACGGGCCGTCCTGGCGCGCGGCGGCGCCCCCGAGACCCTGGCCGCCCCGGCCGCGGCGGCTCTCGGCGCCGATGCCGCCGGGCGGCTCGCCGAGGACCCCTGGCTGCTGCTGTCGGTCGCCGGGGTCCACCCGGACCGGGCGGACGGCTTCGCACGGGCGCTGCTGGCCGCCGGGGCCGGTCCCGGGGACGAGCGGCGCACCACCGCCCTGCTGCGCTGGCTGCTGGACCGGGCCGCGGACGCGGGGCACACCGCGCTGGAGGCCCCGGTCCTCCGGTCGGCGCTGGCCCGGTACGCCGTGCCGGACCCGGCCGGGGCACTGGACCGGGCCGTGGCCGAGGGCACGGTACTGGTGTTCCACGAGCCGCTGGACCCGTCGGCCGCACCGGCCGCACCGATTGCCGAGCACTCCGAGCACGCCGAGCACGCCGAGGACGGGGAGCCGGACGAGGTCCCGGTCCGGGTCCTCATCGGCCTGGAGGGGCCGGCGATGGCCGAGGAGAGCCTGGCCGAGGGGCTGGCCCGGCTGGCCGACACCTTCGCCGCCCCGGCGGACTGGTCCGGGGCGGCCGGGGCCGCGCCGAGCCCTTCCGCCGCCGAACTGATCCGCGCGGTCTCGGGCCACGGCCTGGTCACCCACACCGGTGGTGAGGCCGCCCGTGCCGAACCGGTCGCCCTGCTGGCGGCGGCCCGGTCCATGGGGCTGCGCGCCTGCCTGGCCACGCACGTCCGGGCGGCCGGTCCCGGCTCGGTGACCGTGGCGGGGCTGCTGGCCGGTGCCGAGGGCCCCGGCCGGGACGCGGAAGGGCAGTTCGCGCTGGACCTGCTGATCGTGGAGGACGCCCCGCAGCTGGACGTGGAGAGCGCGGCGGCGCTGGTGGAGTCGGTCCCGGACGGGGCCCGGCTGGTGCTCTCCGGGGACCCTTCGGTCCTCGGCTGCGCCGGCGCCGGGCGGGTCTTCGCCGATGTGCTGGCGGCCCGCGCCTTCCCCCACCTGGTCTCCCGCACCCCGGACCCGGGGCCGCTCGGCGAACTGGTCTCGGGGGTCGGGACCGGGGAGCTGGTCCAGGTCGACGCCCCGGGCAAGGAGGTCGTCATCGTCCCGGTCCGCGAGGCCGGGGAGGCCGTGCACCGCACGGTGCAGCTGGTGGCCGAGTCGGTGCCGCGGGCCTTCGGGGTCCCGGCGGACGGCGTCCAGGTGATCACCCCGGGCCACGGCGGCCCGGCCGGGACCCGCGCGCTGAACGCCGCCCTGAAGGAACGGCTGAACCCCGGCCCCGGCCGGTTCGGCGGCTTCGACCCCGGCGACCGTGTCGTCCACGTGCCGGCGCCCGGCCGGGCGCTGGCGGCGCGGGTGGTGTCGGCCGACGCTCAGGGGCTGCACCTGGACCGCGCGGGCGTGCGGGTCGTCGTACCGAAGGAACGGGTGGAGGCCCAGGTGCGCCACGGCTGGGCGGTGACGGCCCACCAGGCCGTGGGCGCGCGCTGGCCGGCGGTGGTCGTCGTGCTGCCGGGCGACGCGGCGCAGGCCCTGTCGCGGGAGTGGGTGTACACGGCGTTCGGGCGGGCGCAGAGCCATCTGTCCGTGGTGCACGGCGTCGACCAGGCGCTGCCGCGCGCGGTCGCGGAGGTGCTGGCGAAGCCGCGGACCACCCGGCTGGCGGGCCTGCTCCGGGCCCACGCGGCGGCGGCCCGGGAACAGCCGGGCGAACAGCCCGGGTAGCCGGCCGCGGCCGGACGGCCGCGCGGCCCCGTCCAGGGAGGACGGGGCCGCGGTACCGGGCAGGGATCGGGGTGCGGATCGGGTACGGACGGGGCCGGTCTCGGGACCGGGCCCGGTACGGGTCAGGCCCGGGCCGGGCCCAGCTGCGCGTCCTCGTCCTCCTCGTCCTCCTCCCCGGCCTCGTCGTCGAAGACGGAGCTGACGTCGAACCGGTGCATCACGTCCTCGGGGCCGGTGTGGCCGAAGGGCGAGTCGAGCCACTCCCCCGGTTCCGTCGCCTCTTCCGAGGCCGCGATCCAGAGCGTGGAATCGCCCTCCTCCAGACCGAAGTCCTTGTAACGGGAGGCGATCTCGTCCGGCTCGTACTCCCCGAAGAGCACGCCCAGCGCGCCGGCGGTGCCGCCGTCCTCGACGAGTTCGGCGTCCCGGTCGTGCGCGGCGACGCGTTCGGCCTGGGCGATCAGCCGCGATGGTTCGGCCACGGCGTAGTCGCGGCGGATGAGCACGCTGAAGGCGACGGGCTCGACGGGTCCGGTGTACGGGACACCGTCCTCGGGCGTGGGGATCTCGAACGGGGTGACCTCGTCGTACCGGTCGTAGAGGAGTTCGTCGTACTCCTCCGCCGCTGCGGCGAGTTCGTTGAAGGCGGCGTAGACGGCCGGGTCCTCGTCCCCGATCCTGCCCTCGACCGCGGCGAGGTGACGGTCGAGCGCGGCCTTGACCGCCTCGGCGGCGGCGCGTACCTCGGCAACAGTGGGCAGAGCGGCATCAGACATAGGACAGACGCTATCCGTAGCAGGGCGCTGCCCGCACAATAGATGCGATGCCGGAATACGAATTCGTCGATGTGTACGTGCCCCGCGGTGTCCCTCGCACGGAGGCGACCCGTCTGCTGACCGACCATGCCGAGTACGGGCACTGGGAGCTGGACCGGCTGACCCTGCACCGGGACGGCAGCCGTCGTGTGCGGCTGCGCCGCAGGATCATCCGCCAGGTCCGCGCGACCTGGTAGGTGCGGGCCCCGGGGGCGGGGCCCGCACCGTGGGAGTCCGTCAGGCGGCCTTGCGGGCGCGCCGGTAGAGGACGGCTCCGGCGATCAGGAGGCCACCGGCGAGCGGGACGCCCGCCGTGAGGACGTCACCGGAGCCGGTGGTGGCGAGGCTGGCGCCCTGGCCGGGCGTGACGACCGTGCCCGTACCGGGGTGCGTGACCGGGAGGACCGGCTTGGCCGGCTTGCCCGGGGTGACGGACCCGGTGCCGGGTCCGGTGGGCTTGCCCGGGGTCTGGGGCGTGCCGGTGCCGGGCGTGCCCGGCTTGCCGGGGTGGTGGTCCCCGGGGGTTCCGGGCTTGCCCGGGTGGTGGTCGCCCGGAGTACCCGGCTTGCCGGGGGGCCGGTGGTCACCGGGCTTGCCCGGGTTGTCGGTGCCCGGCGTGCCGGGCTCCACGGGCAGCTGCTCCACAGGCGGCTGCTCCACGGGAGGCTTCTCCCCCGGCGTGCCCGGCTGGTCGGGCCGGCCCGGCCTGGCCGGCTTGCCCGGACCGTTGACGCAGGTGTTCCCGAAGGCCGGGTTCAGCAGGCCGATCACGTCGATCGTGTTGCCGCAGACGTTCACGGGCACGTCCACGGGCGCCTGGGCGGCGTTCCCGGAGAGCAGGCCCGGAGAGCCCGTGGCGTGCCCGGAGGCACCGGAGTCCGCCTGTGCGTAACCGCCGGCGAGCGCGAGAACGCCCCCTGCGGCAGCCACGGTGATCAGGGTCTTTCTGGTGAACTGTGCTGTTCGTCGCATCTGTACTCGTCCCCTGCTGTGTGCGGGTCGGTCGGCGCACCGGCCGGACCGGCTCCCACGCCCTCGTACGCCGAAAGGAAAGGCCGGGCCCCAAAGCCCGGCGGCCCCGGAACGCTGTAGCGCGCTCCGGGGCCAAGACTTCAGATGCGTCAGGCGTTGACGCAGGTGTTCCCGAAGGCCGGGTTCAGCAGGCCGATCACGTTGATCGTGTTGCCGCAGACGTTCACGGGCACGTGGACCGGGACCTGGATGACGTTGCCGGACGCGACACCGGGAGAGCCGATGGCCGCACCCTGGGCACCCGCGTCGGCGGAGGCCAGGCCCGCGCCCGCGAGAAGCAGACCACCGGTGGCAGCCGCGACGGCGATAACCTTCTTGAGCATTGTTCCTCCTAGTAGGCAGTGCGGTCCCAGCCGCGGACCGCACCCCCTGTAACGAGGAGGGTTCACCAGGGCTACGAGCGTATGAGCGCATTCACTCTTCTCAGTGGAATACGCACACCTTCCCGATTCTCAGGCGTTGTCAATGAATCGGTCGAGCACCCGCACCCCGAACTTCAGTCCGTCCACCGGCACCCGCTCGTCCACTCCGTGGAACATCCCGGCGAAGTCCAGCTCCGGCGGCAGCTGGAGCGGCGCGAAGCCGAAGCAGCGGATGCCGAGGTCGTCGAAGGACTTGGCGTCCGTACCGCCGGAGAGCATGTACGGGACCGCCCGCGCGATCGGGTCCTCCGCCCTCAGCGCGCCCTGCATGGCGTCGACGAGCTTCCCGTCGAAGTCCGTCTCCAGGGCCTTGTCCCCGTGCACGTCCTCCCGTGTGACGCGCGGGCCGAGGATGCGGTCGAGGTCCGCGAAGAACTCGTCCTCGTAGCCGGGCAGGAAGCGGCCGTCGACGTGGGCGGTGGCCTGGCCGGGGATGACGTTGACCTTGTAGCCGGCGCCCAGCATCGTCGGGGCGGCGGAGTTGCGCAGCGTCGCGCCGATCATCTTCGAGATGCCGCCGAGCCGGGCGAGCGTGGCGTCCATGTCGTCCGGGTCCAGGGGGGTCCCCAGCGCGTCCGACAGCTCGTCCAGGAAGGACCGTACGGTCTTGGTCACGCGCACCGGCCACTGGTGGCGGCCGAGCCGTCCCACGGCCTCGCACAGTTCCGTGATGGCGTTGTCGTTGTTGGTCATGGACCCGTGGCCCGCGGTGCCCTCCACCGTGAGCCGCATCCAGTGCATGCCCTTCTGGGCGGTCTCGACGAGGTAGAGCCGCAGGTTCTCGTTGACGGTGAAGGAGAAGCCGCCGACCTCGCCGATCGCCTCGGTCACCCCCTCGAACAGCCCCGGGTGCTTGTCGACGAGGTGGCGCGCCCCGTAGGTGCCGCCGGCCTCCTCGTCCGCGAGGAAGGCCAGCACGATGTCGCGCGGGGGCTTGCGCCCGCTGCGCATCCGGTCGCGGACGACGGCCAGCGTCATCGCGTCCATGTCCTTCATGTCGACGGCGCCGCGGCCCCACACGCAGCCGTCGGCGATCTCGCCCGCGAACGGGTCGTACGTCCAGTCCGCCGCGTTGGCGGGGACCACGTCGGTGTGCCCGTGGATGAGGAGGGCCGGACGCGACGGGTCCTCCCCCTCGATCCGCGCGACGGTCGAGGCGCGCCCCTTGTGCGACTCGAAGATCTGTGGTTCCAGCCCGACCTCGGCCAGCTTCTCGGCGACCCACTCGGCCGCCTTGCGCTCGCCGGGGCCCGAGTGGTCCCCGTAGTTGCTGGTGTCGATCCGGATGAGGTCCCGGCAGAGGTCCACGACCTCGTCCTCACCGGTGACGGTCCTGCCCGCGCTCGACTCGCTCACGCTGCTTCCTCCCACTGATCAGTACCGAACTGCTCCCATCCTCCCGCCCCGGCCCGCTCCGCCCAAGGGCGGTACCCCGGCGACCGGGGGGTGTGATCGAGGACCCCGGAATGTTTGGTAATGTTTTCCACGTCGGACCGGCCCGCAAGGCCGCGAGACAGACACCTTGTCCGGGTGGCGGAATGGCAGACGCGCTAGCTTGAGGTGCTAGTGCCCTTTATCGGGCGTGGGGGTTCAAGTCCCCCCTCGGACACCAGCAGGAACCCCACTCCGGTGGGGTTCTTTTGCGTTTCCGGGGCGTGGCGTGACCAACCGCGTGGCCGACAGCCGAGCGAATCTCCTGGTCAGAGCAGGCACGCGAGTGGGCGTACCGGGCCATGGTGCGGCCGGGTGCGGAAGGTGCGCCACCACGCCGACGCCTTCGTCCTGCGGAGCGACGAGCTGAGCTCAGCATCCGCTCTGCGAAGTGCGGGCCCTCACCGCACGCTGATCGCGGTGAGGCAGAGCCGCCCGGTGCTGTTCGCACCGGGACGTCGGTCGCCTACGACTGAACTTTCGGCACCCCGCCTTTACGGCCGATCGAGAAGGCGATCCGGTACACGTCCGGGAGGTCGATCCGGCCGTCCTTGCGGCGGCGCATCACACCGAGGGCGATCAGCTCGTCGATCAAGCGCAGATAGTCGTCCGGGTACCGTGGTCCGGTACGGACTTCCGTACCACTTCCGCCCGCATTGGCACGGGCCGCCTCCTTTCCCAAGGTGGACGTCAGGTCCGACCCGTGCCAGAGGTCCAGTACAAGCCCTTGGTCGATCGGGACTTGCTGGCCCGCCAGCGGTTCGATGACCGTGCGCACCCACGGCATGTCCTCACGGATCTCGTTGACGCGGGTCTGCGAGGCCGATTGGACCCCCTTTCGGATGCCCTCGTGAGAGATCGCGTACGGATGGCTCGCGTACTTCCCCCGGGTCTCGTCCACGGCCATGCTGAGCGCGTTGAGGAAGCTGCGGGGACTCACCTGCTCGACGCCGTCCATGAGGTGGTTGGGCAACCACGTGTACGTGATGCCCTTCCGGTAGTTGGCCCCCATGTACGGGCCGGCCAGCCGGCTGAAGACAGCCGCCTGGATCTGCTCGTCCCCGAGCAGCGTGGAGGGGAGCAGATGCCGTCCGGCGTGCTCGGTCCAGTTGCCCGTCCAGGAGCGGAAGCTCGCGGCCTCGGTGCTTTCGTGGTTGCCGAGGTAGTGGAAGAAGAGACCGTACAGATTGGTGGTCGTCCACTGGAGACTGGCGGCATTCGACGTCAGTTTCGACGCGTCGGGGAAGTGGAGCAGCGCTCCGTCGAACATGTCGGGCCGGATGAAGATCTTGCACCGGATGTTCTTGGTGCTCAGCCGCATCTCCAGAGCCAGCTGGAGGATGCCGGCGACAAGCCGGTCCGCCTGAGCCCGGTCCCGGTGGAGATGCTCCAGCGCGTCGAAGAGGATCAGATGCGTGATCTTGTCCTCCTGCGCCTGCTTGTCGGCCCGGGCGACGGTCCGGTCCCGCGCTCCCGGATTGCCCTGTACCCAGGCGATACGGTCCTTCCACTCCATGTTCCCGTGGAGCTCGGGCTGCCCGAGTGCCACGAGAAGCACGGTGTTCCACAGGTCGTAGGCACGCACACCGCTGTCGGCCAAGCTCGCCAGTTCGCCGGCTCCCGGGTACAGATCGGGATCGAGCATCGCGCTGTAACCCGGTGAAACCCTCAGATTCCGGAGCCGTTCGATGCGGTATTCCTCCGCGGCGACATCCCGCAGCTGTTCGTCGAGCAGGGAGCGGCACCAGAAAGTCTTGCCCACCCCGCGGCCACCTCGGACGACCGTGGTGTCCACGTGGAGCGCCAGCCGATGGCTGTCGGGGGTGAAGAGGTTGGAGAGCGAGGGCTCGACGGTGTCCGCGTCCTGAGCGTCCGGAAGCGCCGAAGTCAACAGGTCGCGGTACTCCTCGGCTTCGAGCGGGGTGTTCATCGCGGCCCTTCGATCATCAGATTGGTGGCGGTCTCCAGGAAAGAATCGTACGCGGCGCGCACGAAGGCGCGATCGTCCCAGCCTGGTGTGGCAACGGCGTCGAGGCCGACGAGTTCAAGGGCGAACAGGATCGGAATGGGCGAGTGCGGTGCTGCGCCGTCCTCCGGGCTCGGGTTGAAGCCCGTATCGCCGTCGACAAGGTCGTCGTAGAGGACGGAGAAGCATTCCCAAGCGTGGTCCCGGAACGTCTCCAGGTAGGCGGGACGATCGGCGTCCGGGACCATCGAGGCGACCATCCGCAGTTTCTCCCGGATCTCCGGCGCCTGGCCCGAGGAAAGCCACGCGGTGAAGAGATCGCGGTAACCCGCCCAGGTCTGGCCGTTGTCGCTGCCGAAGAGCAGGGCGAGATCGCACAGGCGTGAGATCGCAATGGCGGCGATGTCGTGAATACCCGCCCGGCTGTCGAGAAGCACGACGTCGGGACGGCGGCTCTCCCTGGTGACGGCGTCCTCGCAGGCGTGGACCGCCGCCTCCAGCCGGTCCGCGAAGCTGCCCTGACCGTGGCCAGGCACGTCGGCGTAGACGCGGTTGAGCTTGTCGACGTACGCGTATTCGGTACCTGGCACCCCGCGCCCCCGGGCAGGAGCCACCCAGAGCTCGCCGTTGTTCTGGAGCTGGAAATGCGTGGCCTGTGCGACGAGGTCGAGACCTTCCTCATTGCCCAGTGCCGATTCCACGAGCTGGTCGATGATGCCGTACCGGGGCAGCTGCTCCTCGGCGACGAGCAGCGGGCCCGCGCCGGGAGACTCCAGGTCGAGATCGACGACGAGGACGCAGTTGCCTTGTCCAGCAAGGTGCTTGGCCAGCATGAAGGTTGCGGTCGATCGGCCCACACCGCCCTTGAAACCGTAGAGCGCGGTGCGCGCGGTGCGCACTCCCCCCGACTCCGCTTCCGGGGTGCTCACCCGGGCCCAGTCCCCACCGACGACGGTGTTGTCGAGCCAGCGGATGCCGCCCTGGCCCGGTGCGGCGATGTAACCGAGTTCGGCAGCCGCCCGGGGTGACGCGAAGTATGCGTCCGGCTGGAAGAGACCGGAGGCGAGGAGGAGGGGCCGGTCCGCCGCGTACCGGCCGAGGGTGTCGGTGAGCCGCTCACGCCAGGCGTCGGTCCTGGCCGTATCGACTTTGCCGGACCGGTCGTCCAGGAGCAGGGAGAGCCGGCCGAAGATGTCCCGTACGAGCAGCACGTCGACACCGGATGCGGCCGCGTCGAGGGCGACGGTGAGCGCGCGAGGTCGCGCCTCGTCGAAGCGGACCGGATCGGGCGGGAAGGTCACGTGAGTACTCCGTCTATGAGCGCCTGTTCGTGCAGGCCGAGAATCCGTTCGGATGCCGCGCGACGTGCGCGGACATCGGCCTCGGTGGCGGAGGACCCGTCACCGTAGCGGTCGTGCACGCTCCAAGTGGCGAACGGCGCCGAAGCCGTCAGGATCGCGGACAGGGCGTTCCCGGTACGGCCTCGGAGCAGGAGCGTCGCGTCGGATATGACATCTCCCGTGTCGGACCACGCCTCCGGGAGGTGGTCGATGTATCTCTGCTTGCCGCTCTGCAGTGGGATGTAGGGCCTGTTGGTCGGCTGGCCACCCTGTTTGACCGGTGCCACCGATACCTGCGTGTACCGCAGCATGAGACTCTTCAGGGCGCATTCCACGGCGAAGCCGAAATGATGGTCCGCGTTGGGCAGTCGGCCGTCGTCATGCAGGTAGACCGCGTCGTTGTGGTGACGTAGCGCGGCGCACGCGTAGTGGTCTTCCCTCGAAGTCTGAGACACGGCCCGATCTTAGAGCGCCGCCCTCGAAGGCTCCGGTGCTCTCACGCCTCACGCCCTGCCGCACCTGCTGCTGGGCGCGGACCAGAACCGGCCCCGGCCGTGACGGGCGCGCCGTGACGGGCGAGACCCCCCGCGGTGTTTCTGGGGCGGGGGGCCTCGGCGGGGGTGGGGGTCAGTGGCGGGAGGCGGCCAGTTCGGCGACGCGGCCGCGGACCAGGAACCAGCCGCCGACCAGGGCGGCGGCGATGACCGGGACGAACATGACCGTGGTGCGGCCGACGCCGCCGTCGGACCACATCAGGACCAGGACCGTGAAGAGGAAGACCAGCGTCACGATCTGGGTGTACGGGGCCCAGGGCAGCCGGTAGGAGGGGCGTTCGAGCAGGCCCGCGCGGGCGCGGCGCCAGAAGTGGAGCGAGCAGAGCATGACCATCGCCCAGGTGCCGAGGATGCCGAGCGAGGCGAAGTTCAGGACGATCTCGAACGCCTCCGCGGGCATGAAGAAGTTGAGGCCGACGCCCGCCATGCCGAAGGCGGCGGTGAAGAGGACCCCGCCGTAGGGGACCTTGCCCTTGTTCATGCGGGCGGTGAACTTCGGCGCGGAGCCGGACATGGCCATCGAGCGCAGGATGCGGCCGGTGGAGTAGAGGCCGGAGTTCAGGCTGGAGAGGGCCGCGGTCAGGACGACCAGGTTCATGATCCCGGCGGCTCCGGGGACGCCGAGTTTGTCGAAGACGGTGACGAACGGGCTCTGGCCGGAGGAGTACGCCGTGTACGGGAGCAGCAGGGCGAGCAGGGCCACGGAGCCGACGTAGAAGATGCCCACGCGCCACATGATCGAGTTGATCGCCTTCGGCATGATCTTCTCGGGGTTCTCGGTCTCACCGGCGGCGACGCCGCAGAGTTCGACGGAGGCGTACGCGAAGACCACGCCCTGGATCACCAGGAGCATCGGGAGGACGCCGACGGGGAAGAGGCCGCCGTTGTCGGTGAGGGTGGACAGGCCCGGGGTGTGGCCGTCGATCTCGTGGCTGGTGGCGACCAGGTAGATGCCGACGAGGAGGAAGATCACGAGGGCGCCGACCTTGATGATCGAGAACCAGAACTCCATCTCGCCGAAGTACTTCACCGAGATCAGGTTCGCGGTGAGGACGACGGCGAGGGCGATCAGGGCCAGCACCCACTGCGGGACGCTGGTGAACATCGACCAGAAGTGCGCGTAGGTGGCGGCGGCCGTGATGTCGGCGACGGTGGTCGTGGACCAGTTCAGGAAGTAGAGCCAGCCGGCCGTGTAGGCGCCCTTCTCCCCCATGAACTCGCGCGCGTAGGAGACGAAGGCACCGGAGGAGGGGCGGTAGAGGACCAGCTCGCCCAGGGCCCGGACCACGAAGAAGGCGAAGACGCCGCAGACCGCGTAGGCGATCGCGAGGGACGGGCCCGCGCCGGCGAGGCGGCCTCCGGCGCCGAGGAAGAGGCCGGTGCCGATCGCCCCGCCGATCGCGATCATGTTGATGTGGCGGGACTTGAGGTCCTTGCTGTACCCCTCGTCACCGGCGTCGACATGACGGGAGGGCGCCGGGGCGGTGGCCTCGGCCAAGGTGCGGTCACTCATCTACGACTTCGCCTTCGTGTGCGTACAGGCAGGTCCGGATCGCGGCACAGGGCAACTGATGGGTGCGTCTGTACCGTGATCCGGTGATTTGGTCGCCCCAGGAGACCATGGGCCCGCGCCACCCGCCAAAATCGGCCCTGACGCACCGAAGCCCCCGACGGGCCGGGAATCGGCCGTCGGGGGCTTCGTAGGGGTGAAGGGCGGGGCGGGCGGACCGGGTTGTTCCGCGTACCGGCCGGGCGGGGCGGCGGGGGCCGGGTCAGTGGCCGGGGTCGGTCTCCGCCGCCTGGTCGAGGCGGAACGCCTCGTTGCCCAGGCCGATGCGGGCGTGGACCTCCGGGCGGCGGCGGCGCAGCACCTCCCCGTACACCAGGCCGCCCACGACGGCGGCGCCGATGATGCCGGGCAGCAGCCAGACGAGCGCGGAGCCCTGTTCGGCGCCGACGAGGACGCCGAAGTCCTTGACCGTGTACACGACGATGGCGAGGAGGGCGAGACCGGCGATCCCCGACGCGACGAGCCGCCAGACCTGGGCGACCGCGGTGCCGCGGCGGACGAAGAAGGCGATGACGGCGAAGGAGGCGGCGGCCATGAGGACGGTCACGCCGAGGGCGCCGACGCTGCCCATCCAGGTGAACAGGTGCAGGATCGGGGCGGTGGGGTCGCCGACCGGCTTGTCGTCGGTGACGGCGAAGACGAGGACGACCACGGTCGCGATCACGGTCTGGAGGAGGGAGCCGGTGGCGGGGGCTCCGGTGCCGGCGTTGGTCCGGCCGAAGGCGGCCGGGAGCAGGCCCTCGCGGCCCATGGCGAAGGCGTAGCGGGAGACGACGTTGTGGAAGCTGAGCATGGCCGCGAACATGCCGGTGACGAAGAGGACGTGCAGGACGTCGGTGAAGGTGGAGCCGAGGCGGGCCTCGGTGAGCTGGAAGAGCAGGCCGGGACCGGCCTCGGCGGACGACCGGACGACGTCGGCGGGGCCGGTGGCGACGGTGAGGGCCCAGGCACTGAAGGCGAAGAAGAGGGCGACGAAGCCGACGGCGAGGAACATCACCCGGGAGACGACGATGTGCGGCTTGCTGGTCTCCTCGGCGTAGACCGGGGACTGCTCGAAGCCGACGAAGGCGGCGATGCAGAAGCAGAGGGCGGTGCCGAGGCCGGCGCCGGTGAGGGCCTCGGGGTCGAAGGCGTGCAGCGAGAGGCCGGCGGAGGCGGGCTGGGCGATGGCGGCGACGTCGAAGGCGACGACGAGGGCGACCTCGATGACGAGGAGGACGCCGAGCACCTTGGCGTTCAGGTCGATCTTGAGCCAGCCGAGGGCTCCGGTGGCGGCGACCGCGACGAGGGCCGGTACCCACCAGACGAGGTCGATGCCGAGGTAGGTGGCGAAGAGCCCGGACACCTCGAAGCCGAGGATGCCGAAGAGGCCGACCTGCATGGCGCTGTACGCGGCGAGGGCGACGAGGGCGGCGCCCGCGCCCGCGGTGGGGCCGAGCCCGCGGGCGATGTACGCGTAGAAGGCGCCCGCGTTGTGGACGTGGCGGCTCATCTCGGCGTAACCGATGCTGAAGAGCGCCAGGACGATGCCCAGGATGACGAAGAGCAGGGGCAGGCCGACGATGCCCATGACCCCGAAGGCGGTGGGCATCACACCGGCGACCACCATCAGGGGGCCGCTCGCGGCGAGTACGGAGAGCAGCAGGCCGGCGGTGCCGAGACGGCCGGCGCGCAGGGCCCGGTCCTGGCCCTTGTAGGTGCGGATCTCGGCCGGTTCCTTGAACATGGTGGATCTGCCCGTCGCCATGGCGGGGTCCTTTCGGGGACTGCGGGAGCCTCGGTGGCTCGGGGTTCGGGGGGCTTCGGTGGCTCTCCGGTGTCCTCGGGGTGTGTCGTGCCGGGGTACGACCGGGTCGGGGCGGGCGGTCAAGCGGTGCCGAGCGCGGCGCTGCGCGCGGCGAGGAACGCCTTGTGCGGGTCGAGGTCCGGGTAGGACCAGGGGGCGCGGGTGGCGTGGCCCCCGATGCGGTGGAAGAGGGCGGCGGCCTCGGCGGGGCGGCCCTCGCAGAGCTTGGCGTGGGCGAGGAAGTTGAGGTCGACCCGGTTGCGGGGGTGGTCCTCGCGTTCCCACTCCAGCCACCAGTCGAAGGCCGAGCGCAGCACCTGGCGGGCGCGGCGGCCGGACCAGTGGTCGGCGGCGCCGTCGGGGGTGTGGCCCTGGGTGGCGGCCAGGACCCGGTAGCGCTCGGCGTGCGCGATGACGGGGAGGACGGCGAGCGGGGAGTCGGCCGGGGACTCCTCGGCGGCCCAGGCCGCGAAGTCGTAGACCTCGTGGAGCGGGTCGTGGCCGGAGGCGGGGGTGCGTTCGGCGAGTTTGGCGACCATCAGGTGGTGGGCGTGGTGGTGCTCGCGGTGCCGGGCCCGGACCTGGTCGAAGTGGCGGCTGAACTCCTCCTCGGTGCCGAAGGCACGGGAGAGCAGGAGCAGTCCGAGCCAGGGCGTGGGGTCGGCCGGGAGCAGGGCGGCGGCCCGGCGGCAGGCGTCCTCGGCCGCTTCGGGCGTGCCCTTGCGGCGCAGGGCGGTGAAGACGGTGGCGCAGGCGAGGAGGGCGGTGGCGTCGGCGCTGCCCGGTTCGGCGAGCAGCCATTCGCGGGCCCAGGCGGTGGCCGCCGGGGTCTCGGCGAGGACGACGATGCGGTGGCCCCGGCGGTCCCAGTCGTCGCCGGTGGAGACGAGGAGGGAGCGGACCTTGGACCAGCGGCCCTGGGCGAACTGGGCGCGGACGTCGACCAGGGAGGTGTCGCAGAGGGCCGGGTCGAAGAGCTGGGCGTCCCGTTTGCGGGTGCGGCCGAGGGGCGGCGGAGGCGGGGACATCCGCGGATTTCCCTCCAGGGCACGGGCGCGGTCGGTCGAGCGTGAGCGGTGGCCGGAACACGTGTGTGCGGTAGTGGACGAGTGACGGGGCCGGGGTCGTGCGGTGGTCGGAGCGGTGAACGATCTCGGATGATCACACACAGCAAACCGGTAGGCACAGCTCCGCGTCAAGGTCCAGCCCACTGCGTGGCGGATTTCAACTGGTCGAACGGGTGGCAGAGTTGGGCTTCTTGTCGTGGTTCGGGCGGTGTGCCGGGGCGCGGTGCGGGCCGGACGGTCCGGCGCGGCGCGGATTCGTGGTCCCCCGCGGCACCCCTTCCCCTCGTCGTCCCCTCGCCTTCCCGGCTTCCCCGGCGGCGGTCCGGCGGGCCCCCGGCGGTGGCGCCGGGCGGGACGAGGGCCCACGCCAGCGGCTCGCCCGGCGCGTCCGGCGCCGGGGCCGGACGGCGGGCCGGAGCCGGTGGCCGGGCCCGGGCGGCACGGGCGGCGGAGCGCGCCGTGGCCGTGGCGGAGCCAGTACGGGCGGGGTCACCGCCGGGGCGCGGACGCCGCCCCCGCGGCCCGCGCGGGGCGCGGGGCCGGGGCGGCGCGGGAGGGCCGGGAAGGCCCCGCCGGTGGCTGAATGTCGCGCCACCGGTACGGCGCGTACGCGCGGGGCGGCCTCGACGGGGCGCGGGGCGGGGCCGACGCGGGCGCCGGGAGGCCCCGGGGCGGGCGCCGGGCAGTTGCCGGGCGGCCTTGGCGCGGGCGGCTGGCGGCCGGGGGCCGGTTGCCGGGCGGGCCCCGGGTCCGGCACCCGGGCCCCGGACCCGGGACCGGAGGGTTACGGCCCGGCGGTGAGGTCCCGGCCCCCGGCCTTCGGCGCCCGCCGGGCCGCGCGGCACGGCACGGCGCCCCGGAGGTGGGTGGCCCGGGGCCCGGCGGGCGGGACGCGGCGGTGTCAGGCGGTCGCCCGGGCCGCGGCGCGGCCCGCCGTGCGGCCCGAGAAGAGGCAGCCGCCGAGGAAGGTGCCCTCCAGGGAGCGGTAGCCGTGGACCCCGCCGCCCCCAAAACCGGCCGCCTCGCCCGCCGCGTAGACGCCCGGCAGCGGCTCCCCCGCCCCGGTGAGGACCCGTGAGGAGAGGTCGGTCTCCAGGCCGCCCAGGGACTTGCGGGTCAGGACGGAGAGCCGTACCGCGATCAGCGGGCCCGCCTGCGGGTCCAGGAGGCGGTGCGGGGCGGCGGTGCGGATCAGCCGGTCGCCCAGGTACTTGCGGGCGCCGTGGACGGCCATCACCTGGAGGTCCTTGGTGAAGGGGTTGAGGGTCTCCCGGTCCCGGGCGGTGATCACCTGCCGCAGCGCGGCCTCGTCGATCAGGTCCTGCCCGGTCACGGCGTTCATCCCCCGTACGAGGGCGGACAGGTCGCGTTCGACGACGAAGTCGGCGCCGTGGTCCATGAACGCCTGCACCGGGCCCGGTACGGCCCGGCGGGCGCGGTCGAGGACCCCGCGGACCGACTTCCCCGTGAGATCGGGGTTCTGCTCGGAGCCGGAGAGGCCGAACTCCTTGCCGATGACGCGCCGGTTGAGCACGAACCAGGTGTGGTCGTGGCCCGTCCGCATGAGGTGGTCGAGGGTGCCGAGGGTGTCGAAGCCGGGGAAGAGCGGTACCGGCAGCCGGGTGCCGGTCGCGTCCAGCCAGAGCGAGGACGGGCCGGGCAGGATGCGGATGCCGTGCCCGGCCCAGACGGGGTTCCAGTTGCGGATGCCCTCGGTGTAGTGCCACATCCGGTCCTTGTTGATGTGGCGGGCGCCCGCCGCCTCGGCGATGCCCAGCATCAGGCCGTCCACGTGGGCCGGGACCCCGGAGAGCATCCGCCGCGGCGGGGTGCCGAGCCGGGCCGGCCACTGCGCGCGGACGAGGTCGTGGTTGCCGCCGATGCCGCCCGAGGTGACGATCACGGCCTGGGCCCGGAGGGAGAAGGTCCCGGTGCTCGTCCGGCCGCTCGCGACGCCCCGTACGGCGGCGGACGGCTCCAGGATCTCGCCGGTGAC
The DNA here is from genome assembly GCF_044454165.1 of Streptomyces sp. NPDC051567. NCBI lineage: Bacteria > Bacillati > Actinomycetota > Actinomycetes > Kitasatosporales > Streptomycetaceae > Streptomyces > Streptomyces sp. NPDC051567. The sequence goes on from NZ_JBITDK010000020.1 coordinate 29,136, forward strand.
CGTGTCGACGGCGCCGGCGGTGCGGGAGAGTCCGGTGACCCGGTGGCGGAAGAGCGTCCGGACCAGGCCGCGGGCGGCCCCGGCCCGGACCCGGCGCACGAAGGGTTCCAGCAGGCCGGGGCCGGTGCCCCAGGTGATGTGGAAGCGGGGGACGGAGTTCCCGTGGCCGGTGGCGTCGTGACCGCCGCGTTCCGCCCAGCCGACCACCGGGAAGAAGCGGACGCCCTGGGCGTGCAGCCAGGGGCGTTTCTCGCCGGCCGCGAAATCGACGTACGCCTCGGCCCAGCGGCGCGGCCAGGCGTCCTCCTCGCGGTCGAAACCGGCGGTGCCGAGCCAGTCCTGGAGGGCCAGGTCACGGCTGTCCCTGATCCGCATGCGGCGCTGTTCGGGCGAGTCCACGAGGAAGAGGCCGCCGAAGGACCAGTGCGCCTGGCCGCCGAGGGACTGCCGCGGTTCCTGGTCGAGCAGGACGACCGAGCGGCCCGCTTCGACGAGTTCGGCGGTGGCCGCCAGGCCCGCGAGCCCGGCCCCGATCACGATCACGTCCGCGTCGTACGTCATGCGCACCCGTCCTCGGTCGGCGATGGGGAAGATCCTTGGCCACGGCATGGCGGGTCGTCAACAGCGGTGGCCGGACGGATCGCCCTGCGGGAGGCGAAGGGGAGCGCGGTGGAGCGCGGTGGATCGCGGACGACGTCCGGCAGCGGGTCCCGGGGCGGGCCGGGGCCCTCGGGCGGCTGCGAGCGCCGCGCGCGCGTAGATTGAAAGGATGATCGACTTTGTCAAAGGCATACGCCTCTGGCTCACGCCCGAGCGGCTGAGGGACGAGGGCGAGACCCCCGACTACCGGTTCTCGCTGGCCAACGAACGGACCTTCCTGGCCTGGATACGGACGGCGCTGGCGCTGGTCGGCGGCGGTTTCGCCGTCGACCAGTTCCTGCCGGACCTGCGGTGGGGCGTACGGGTCGGGGTGGCGCTGGCCCTGCTCGCGGTGGGCGCGGCCTGCGCGGTGCGGGCGGTCAACCACTGGGTCCGGTGCGAGCGGGCGATGCGGCGGTGCGAGGACCTGCCGCTGTCCCGGTTCCCGGTGGTGCTGAGCGCGGGGGTGGCACTGGTCGCGGTGGCGATGATGGCGGTCGTGCTGCTGGGCTGGACGACCGAGCGGTGAGCGGCTCCGGTACGGGCGCCCCCGGGCGAAAGCCGGAACCGGCCGCGGAGGCGGTACCGGCCGCAGAGCCGGAGGCGGTGCCGGGGCGGGACGCGGGGCTCCAGCCGGAGCGGACCCGGCTCGCGTGGCGGCGTACGACACTGGCCTGCACGGTCGCGGCGGTCCTGGCGCTGCGGCAGACGGTGCGCGGGACCGGCTCGCCGGTGGAGGTGGCCGGGGCCACGGCCGTCGCCGCGGTGTGGCTGGTGTTCCTGTGGGTGGCACGCCGACGGATGCGGGCGCTGCGGGCGGCCCGGCCGCCCGGTCTGGCGCCACGGGCGGCGGTGGCGGTGGCGGTGTGCGCGGGGGCGCTGGCGGCGCTCGCCGTGGTGCTGATCGTCTGATCCCGGTCCCAGTCCCGGTCCCAGTCCCAGTCCCAGTCCCAGTCCCAGTCCCAGTCCCAGTCCCGATTCTGCTCCCGGTCCCGATTCTGGTCTTGAGCCGGGGTCCGGACCCCGGCTCTTCGCGCCGTTCTTCGTGTCATGTGGACATAAAGGGTTATTCCCTAGATAGCGGACTAGGCTCGCCGTATGACGACCCTGCACCAGGAACACCCCACGCACACCCACGCCCACGGCTCCGACTGCGGCCACCAGGCGGTGGCCCACGGCGACCACGTCGACTACGCGCACGACGGCCATCTGCACCGGGAGCACTCCGGGCACTGGGACGAGTGCGAGACGCGGACCCACACCGCCCACGAGGGCCACGACCACGCGCACGGACCCGACTGCGGCCACCGGTCGGTGACCCACGGCGACCACCTGGACTACGTGCACGACGGTCACCGGCACGCCGCGCACGACGGCCACTACGACGACCACTGACGGATTCTTCCGGCCGCGACGGCCCCGTTCCTCCCCCCGGCACCCGGGGCGGCTGGCAGGATGCCAACCTCTTGCCACAGTGACCCGGGAGAGCGCAGATGACCGTCGCCGAGCCGTACCTCGTCCAGCCCGCGGCCGGGGTGTACGCCTACGTCCAGCCGGACGGCGGCTGGTGCCTCAACAACGCGGGCTTCGTGAGCGACGGCGGGCAGACCCTGCTCGTCGACACCGCGGCCACCCGGCGGCGGGCGCTGGCGCTGCGCGAGGCGGTCGTGGCGGCCGGGGTCCCGCTCCCGCGCACGGTGGTCAACACGCACCACCACGGCGACCACACCTACGGAAACGGCGTGTTCGCCCCCGGGGCGCTGGTCCTCGGCCACGAGAACGCGCGGGCCGAGCAGCTCGCGGCGGGTCACCAGCTGGAGCTGATATGGCCCACGACGGACTTCGGGGCGGTCGAGATCGTCCCGCCCGGCCTCACCTACAACGACCGGATGACCCTGCACGTCGGCGAGGTGGAGGTGCGGATCGTCCACCCGGGCGTCGCGCACACCACGGGCGACTCGGTGGTGTGGCTGCCCGGGAAGGGCATCGTCTTCACCGGTGACCTGATCTTCGCCGGGGGGACTCCGTTCCTGGCGATGGGCTCGCTGGCCGGTTCGCTGCGCGCGCTGGAGCTGCTGCGCTCCCTGGACGCGGAGACCGTCGTACCGGGTCACGGGCCGCTGACCGACCCCTCGGCGTACGAGGCCACCGGCCGGTACCTGCGGTACGTGGACGAGCTCGCCCGGGAGGGACGGGCGCGGGGCCTGCCCCCGCTGGAGGTGGCCCGCCGGGCGGAGCCGGGCGAGTTCGCGGCCTGGCGGGAGGGCGAGCGGCTGGTGGCCAACCTGCACCGGGCCTACGCGGAGCTGGCCGGGGAGCCGGAGGGCTCGCCGCTGGACATCCTGGCCGTACTGGCGGACATGACGGCGCTGAACGGCGGGACGCCGATCCTCTGCCACGCCTGAACGGGCCGGGGCGGGCCAGGGCGGACCGGACCGGGGAACGTCCGGGCGGGGCCGGGGAACGTCCGGCCGGGCGGCGGCCCCGGCAGTGAACCCGGCGGGGTCTTCCCGCAGGGTGTTCCGGGACGCGCCCTGGACGGCATACCGACTGGTCGGCATGATGGCCTCCGTCAGCGCGCCCCGCCGGTGCACCACCCCGCCGGTACACCCCGTCGGCACGTCACCCCCGGCACATCACCCCCTGCGCGTCACCGTCGACTCCGTACGGAGGCAGGCACCATGACCCCAGCCCCGCCCGCCTCCCCGGCCGGTCCGCCCGGCCTCGATCTGGAACGGCTGCGCGGCCATCTCGCCCGGGTGCGGCCGGGACTGGTGACCGGGGCGCTGCGCGGGCGGCTGATCGAGGGCGGGCGGTCGAACCTGACGTACGAGGTCGGTGACGGGACCGCCCGCTGGGTGGTGCGCCGGCCTCCGCTCGGGCACGTCCTGGCCACCGCGCACGACATGCGGCGGGAGCACCGGGTGATCACCGCCCTGCACGGCACGGCTGTACCGGTGCCCGGGACGGTGCTGCTGTGCGAGGACGGGTCGGTGCTCGGGGCGCCGTTCTACGTCATGGAGTACGTCGAGGGCGTGCCGTACCGGACGGCGGGACAGCTCGCCGGGATCGGCCCCGGGCGGACCCGGCGGGTGGTGCTCGGGCTGGTCGACACCCTGGTCGAGCTGCACGCGGTGGACCCGCGGGCGGTGGGGCTGGGCGACTTCGGCAGGCCCGAGGGGTTCCTCGCCCGGCAGCTGCGGCGCTGGGGCGGGCAGCTCGCCGCCTCGCGGGGCCGGGAGCTGCCCGGGATCGACGCCCTGCACGAGGCGCTGGGCCGGGCGCTGCCCGCCTCCCCCGCCCCGGCCGTGGTGCACGGCGACTTCCGGCTCGACAACGTGCTGGTCGACGGCGCGGACGACACGCTCCGGGCGGTGCTGGACTGGGAGATGTCCACGCTCGGCGACCCGCTGACCGACCTCGGACTGCTGGTCATGTACAGCTCGGACCTGGGCCTGGCGGACTCGCCGGTCGGTACGGCGAGCGCCGCGCCGGGATATCCGGCACCCGCCGAGCTGGTCGCGCGGTACGCCGCCCGGTCCGGCCGGGACACCGGCTCCCTCGCCTGGTACACCGCCTTCGCCTGGTTCAAGCTCGCGGTGATCCTCGAAGGCATCCACTACCGCCACGCGCTCGGGCAGACCGTGGGGGCGGGGTTCGACCGGATCGGCGAGCTGGTCCCGGTCTTCGTCGCGCACGGTCTGACCACCCTCCAGGAAGGCTGAGGAATCCGCTCATGGACTTCGCGTTCGACGCCCGGACCCGGGAACTCCGCGAGCGGCTGCTCGCGTTCATGGAGGAGTACGTGTATCCGGCGGAAGCCGTCGCCGCCGGGCAGCGCGCGCGGCTGGCCTCGCCCTGGGACACCCCGGCCGTCTTCGGTGAACTGAAGGCAGAGGCGCGCCGCCGGGGCCTGTGGAACCTCTTCCTCCCGGACCCCCGGTACGGCGCCGGGCTGACCACCCTCCAGTACGCCCCGCTGGCCGAGATCACCGGCCGCAGCCCGCACCTGGCGCCGATGGCGACGAACTGCGCGGCCCCGGACACCGGGAACATGGAGCTGCTCGCGCAGTTCGGGACCCAGGAGCAGCGGAAGCGGTGGCTGGAGCCGCTGCTGGCCGGGGAGATCCGGTCGGCCTTCGCGATGACCGAGCCCGCGGTGGCCTCCTCGGACGCGACGAACATCGAGACCCGGATCGAGCGCGCGGGTGACGCGTACGTGGTCACCGGCCGCAAGTGGTTCATCTCCGGCGCGATGAACCCGGACTGCAAGATCTTCGTCGTGATGGGGAAGACCGACCCGGACGGCGCCGACCCGCGCCGTCGGCAGTCGATGGTCCTGGTCCCGCGCGACACCCCGGGTGTCGAGGTGCGCCGGGCGATGACCGTGTACGGGTACGAGGACCACGACCACGGCGGTCACGCCGAGGTCGTCCTCGACGGGGCGCGGGTCCCGGCGGGGAACCTGATCGGTGAGGAGGGCGCCGGTTTCGCCATCGCGCAGGCCCGGCTCGGTCCGGGGCGGATCCACCACTGCATGCGGCTGATCGGCATGGCGGAGCGGGCGATCGAGCTGATGTGCCGGCGGGCGGCCGGGCGCAGCGCCTTCGGCGGGGAGCTGGCCGAGCGGGGGGTGGTGCGGAACTGGATCGCGGACGCCCGGGTCACGGTGGAGCAGCTGCGGCTGCTGGTGCTGAAGACGGCCTGGCTGATGGACACGGCGGGGAACCGGGGGGCGCACACCGAGATCCAGGCCATCAAGATCGCGACTCCCCGGGCGGTGGCGGAGATCCTCGACCGGGCGGTGCAGCTGCACGGCGCGGGCGGGGTGAGCCAGGACTTCCCGCTGGCGCAGTTGTGGGCGGCGGCGCGGACGCTGCGGCTGGCCGACGGGCCGGACGAGGTGCACCAGCGCTCGCTGGCCCTGCGGGAGCTGCGGAAGTACCGCTGACCGCCCGGAAGTGCCGCCGACCGGCGTCGTACCGGCCGTCCCGCCCTGCCGGGCGAAGGCGCAGCGTTTGGTCCAGACTACGAGAAAGGTCCGATATCGTCGTTATTTCACCCAACTGAAAGTACTTGTCGTCATGTCTAGCTCCACCCCGTCCCCGGCGTCGGCCGCTCCCTCCCCCGCGGCGCCGCAGATCCCGGTGGTCCGGGTCGCCAACCCCGGGCCGCTCGGTCTGGCCGCGTTCGCCCTGACCACCTTCGTGCTCAGCCTCTTCAACTCGGGTCTGGTCTCGAACGCGGCCCTCAGCGCCGTCGTGCTGCCGCTCGCCCTCTTCTACGGCGGTCTCGCGCAGTTCGTCGCCGGTGTGCTGGAGTTCCGGCGCGGCAACACCTTCGGGACCACCGCGTTCGTCTCGTACGGCGCGTTCTGGATGTCCTTCGCGGGCTATGTGAAGTTCGTGGTCCCGACCCTGCCCGCCGACCAGGCGCACATCGCCACCGGCTGGTTCCTCGCGGCCTGGTGCCTGTTCACCACGTACATGTTCGTCGCCTCCCTCAAGCTCGACCTGGCGCACCGGCTGCTCTTCGGCGTGCTGGCGCTGACCTTCCTCTTCCTGGCCCTGGGCGACTTCGCGCAGAACACCGGGCTGGTCCACACCGGCGGTTTCCTCGGCCTGCTGTGCGCGGGCATCGCCTGGTACATCTCCTTCGCCGTCGTGACCGAGGAGACCTGGGGCCGCAAGGTCCTGCCGCTGGGCTGACCCCCTCGGCGCGCCCCGGCCCGCGCTGCTCGCCCGGCCCGCCCGGTGGTCCCGGCGGGGCTCCCGGCGGCCGGGTCAGGGGCGCAGTGCCCGCAGCAGCAGGTCGGCGAGGTGTCCGGCGATCTGCCGCGGGGTGAGCGGGCCGTCCGCGCGGTACCAGGTGCCGAGGTGGTGGACGGAGCCGAAGTGGTGGTCCACCACCAGGTCGGCGGGGACGGCGGCGGTGAAGACTCCCGTGCGCTGCCCCTCCTCGACCAGGGCCCGGAACCGTTCGTGGTAGCGGCGGCGTTCCGCCCGTACCCGCCGGGACTTCTCCGGGCTGAGCTGGTGCATCGACCGGAAGAAGATCATCGCGTCGTCGAGGTTCTCGATGGTGGTGACGACCACGTCCGCGGCGGCGGCCCGCAGCCGTTCCTCGACGGGCCCGCCGGAGGCGGCCACCTCGTCCAGGCGCCGCTGCTGGAGGCGGAGCATCCGCGCGTACACCTCGTAGAGCAGGTCGTCCTTGGACCCGAAGTAGTGGTAGAGCGCGCCCTTGGTCACCCCGGCCGCCTCGACGACGTCCTGGACGGAGGTGCGGTCGTAGCCGCGCTCGGCGAAGAGGCGGGTGGCGGCGGCCAGCAGCCGCTGCGGTACCGGGGCGCCGCGGGCGCCCCCGGGCTCCGTGGTCGTGGTCGTGGTCCCCATGGCGCGGCCTCCCCTTCCTCTGCCTCGTCCCCCGGCCGGTGCGGCCGGGCCCGTCCGCCGCCGTCCGTCGTACGCGGTCCGTCCGGCCGTCGTCCGTCCGGCCCGTGTCAGCCGCGCTCGCGCAGTTCCCGTCGCAGGATCTTGCCACTGGCCGTCTTCGGCAGGGCGGGCAGGATCTCCACCTGGCGCGGGTACTTGTACGCGGCGATGCGCGCGGCGCAGTACGCCGACAGCTCCGCCGGGGCGGCCGAGGCGCCGGGGCGGAGGCTGACGTACGCCTTCACGTTCTCCCCCCGGTAGGGGTCCGGGACGCCGACCACGGCCGCCTCGCGGACGGCGGGGTGGGTGTAGAGCACGTCCTCGACCTCGCGCGGCCAGACCTTGAAGCCGGACGCGTTGATCATGTCCTTCTTGCGGTCCACGACGTAGAGCCAGCCCGCCGCGTCCATGAACCCGACGTCCCCGGTGCGCAGTTCGCCGTCCGGGAAGGTCTTCGCGGTGTCGGCGGGCAGCCCCAGGTAGCCGGGGACGACCTGGGGGCCGCGGACGGCTATCTCGCCGGTCTCGCCGAAGGGCAGCTCGGCGCCGTCCGCGCCCAGCACGCGCACGACGGTGTCGGTGGAGGGCAGGCCGACGGAGAGGGTGCCGGAGGCGGGGTCGACGGGGGCTTCGCGGTGCGCGGGGACGGAGGCACAGGTGGCGGTGGTCTCGGTGAGGCCGTAGCCGTTGCGGAGGTAGAAGCCGAGGTCGGCGCGGAGCCGTTCGACGAGCGCGGGCGGGAGCGGGGCGCCGCCGGAGGAGAGCACCCGGAACGAGGCGAAGTGGTCCCGGGTGACGCCGGGGTGGGCGGCGAGGGCCATGAAGGCGGTGGCCGGGCCGATGGTGTAGGCGGGGCGGTGTTCGAGGAAGGCGTCGAGGACGACTCCCGCGTCGAAGCGGTGGGCGAGGGCGAGGGTGCCGGCGTTGATGAGGCAGGCCGTGAACTCGCACACCATGCCGGTGATGTGGAAGAGGGGGGCGAGGGCGAAGTACGTGGCGCCTTCCGGGACGGGGTGACCGGTGACCTGTCGCATCGCGTTGTACAGGAGCGCGCCGTGCGGGTTCAGGGCGCCCTTGGGGGCGCCGCTGGTGCCGGAGGTGTAGCTGATGAGGGCGGTGTCGGCGGCGGTGAGCCCCGGGTCCGCCGGGGCCGGGTGCCCCTGGCGGGCCACGGCGGCGAGATCGGCGGTCCCGGCCGGGACCGCCTCGTGCCCGGGGGTGAGGACCCGCAGGTCGTCGCGGGTCTGGAAGTCCCGGGCGGAGGCGGTCAGGACGGTCCGCACGGGCGCGCCCCGGACGGCCTCGCGCAGGTACGCCGTCCAGGCGCGGCCCTCGCAGACCAGCGCGGCGGCCCCGCAGTCGCGCAGGATGCGCCCGGCCTCGCCCGCCTTGTACATCGGGTTGAGCGGGACGACGACGGCCCCGGCCTTCCAGGCGGCCAGGACGGCGAGGACGAAGTGCGGGGTGTTCTGGAGCATGACGGCGACCCGGTCCCCGCGCCGGACGCCGTGCGCCGCGAGGTGACCGGCGACGGAGTCGCAGAGCGCGTCGGCCTCGGCGTAGCCGATCCGGGCGTCGAAGTAGGCCAGCGCGGTACGGCCGGGGGCCCGCGCCACGGCCGCGCGAAAGGCGTGCAGCACGCTGGGCGGCGGCGCGAGCGGCGCCCGCTGGGCCGCGCTGAGCAGGGCACGCCACGGGCGGGCGGCGTACGGGGAGGCGGGCGCTTCGGCGAGGCCGGAGGTGTAGGCAGGACCGGGGACACGGGCGGGCGCTTCGGCGAGGCCGGGTGTGCAGGCGGGACCGGAGGTGCGGGCGGGACCGGAGGTGTAGGCAGGACCGGAGGTGCGGGCGGGCGCTTCGGCGAGGCCGGAGGTGTGCGCGGGACCGGAGGTGTGCGCGGGGCCAGGGGGGCGGGCGGGGGTCACCGGGCCTCCCAGGTGCGCTGGAGGTGGTTCATCCGGCTCAGCCAGCGGTCCGGGTCGGCGGCGCGGGCCGCGGAGAAGTCCGCGACCTCGGGGTGCGGGAGGATCAGGAACCGGCCCTCGTCCATGCCGTCGAACAGCGCGTCGGCGACCGCTTCCGGCTCGATCGCGGTCGGCGCGAGGACGAGTTCGCCCGCGGAACCGGCGGCGGCCAGCATGTCGGTGCGGACCCCCTGCGGACAGATGGCGTGGACCTGGACGCCCCGGTGGCGGTAGGTCAGCGAGAGCCATTCGGCGAAGGCGAGCGCGCCGTGCTTGGTGACACTGTACGGCGCCGCCCCGATCATGGTCAGCAGTCCGGCGGCGGAGACGGTGGAGACGAACCGCCCGCTCCCCCGCTCCAGCCAGTGCGGCAGCAGCGCCCTGGCCGCCCGGACATGGGCCATGACGTTGGTGTCCCAGGCCGCCTCCCAGACGGCCTCGTCGGCGAAGGCGTCGCCGCCCGAGGCGAGCCCGGCGTTGGCGCAGTAGACGTCGACCGTTCCGCCGAGGGCCTCCCGGGCCCGTTCCACGACCGCCGAGGCGTCGCCGGGCAGCGGGAGCGCCCGGTCCCCGATCGCGGCGGCGACCGTGGCGGCCCGCTCCGCGTCCAGGTCGTTGACGACCACCGTGGCCCCCTCGGCGGCGAAGCGGCGGGCGAGGGCGGCGCCGATCCCGGCGCCCGCGCCGGTGACGACGACCCGCTTGTCCTGGTACGCGCTCACGGGGATCACCTTTCGGGGGCGGGACTCCGGACACGGCACGCGGCGCACGGGAGGGACCGGGTGCCGGGTGCCCGGCAGACTAACCAGTCGGTATGCCGGGGCGGAAGGGGCCCTGGTGCCGGTACGGGCGGCGGGACCGGTGCCGGACGGGTGCCCGTACCGGCCGCACCCGCCGCCCGTATCCGCCGGCCGTATCTGTCGGCCGCACCCGCCGCGCGGGCCCGGTCGTCCGTACCCGGTCGTCCGGGCGGTCGCCGGACAGCCGTCCGGGCAATGTCGGCGTGGACCGGGCGGGAGGCCGCGGGCAGCCCGTACCGTGGGTGGATGACGCTGTCGCGACGCGGACTGCTGGGACTGGCCGGAACCGCGGGGACACTGGGTACGGCCCGCGCGCCAGGGGCGTCGGCCGCGGTACCGGCCGCCGCGCCGGAACCGGGCCGGGTGCGCACCGGGTTCGAGCGGCTCGCCGCGGACGGGTACGCCGTCCTCGCCGGGCAGAAGACCGGCCTGGTCACCAACCCGACCGGGATCACCGCCGACGCCCGCCACCTGGTCGACGTCATGCACGCGGACGAACGGGTGGACCTGGTCGCGGTGTTCGGCCCGGAGCACGGGTTCCGCGGGACGGCGCAGGCGGGCGGCTCCGAGGGCGCGTCCCGCGATCCGGCGACCGGGCTGCCGGTGTACGACCTCTACGGCCTCAGCGGGCAGAAGCTCGCGGACCTCTTCACGGCGGCCGGGATCGACACCGTCGTCTTCGACGTCCAGGACGTCGGGGCCCGCTTCTACACCTACATCTGGACCCTCTACGACTGCATGCGCGCGGCGGCGCTCGCCGGCAAGGCGGTGGTGGTGCTGGACCGCCCCAACCCGGTGGGCGGGCGCGGGGCCGCGGGACCGGTGCTGGAACGCCCGTACGCGAGTTTCGTCGGCCGGGAACCGATCGCGCTCGCGCACGGGATGACGGCGGCCGAGCTGGCCCTGCTCTTCAACGGCGAGTTCCTGGCGGACAATCCGGTCGGGCTGCGGACGGTACGGATGGCCGGGTGGCGGCGGGAGTCGTTCTTCGGGGAGAGCGGGCTGCCCTGGATCGCCCCGAGCCCGAACATGCCGACCCCGGACACGGCCCTCGCGTACGCCGGTACCTGCCTGTTCGAGGGGACGAACCTCTCCGAGGGGCGCGGGACGACGACACCCTTCGAGGTGGTGGGCGCGGAGGGCGCCGACCGGCGGTGGGCGCAGGCGGCGGACGCGCTGGGCCTGCCCGGGGTGTGGTTCCGGGAGACCTGGTTCACCCCGGTCTTCTCCAAGCACGCGGGGAAGGTCTGCGGCGGTGTCCGGCTGGTCGTGCACGACCGGGACGCCTTCGACCCGGTACGGGCCGGGATCGGCCTGCTGGTCACCGCGCGGCGGACCTGGAGCGGCTTCGCCTGGCGGGCGGACCACTGGATCGACCGGCTGACCGGCTCGGACCGGGTGCGGACCCTGGTGGACGCGGGGGCCGGGGTGGAGGAGATCGCGGGCGACTGGGCGGCGGGACTGGCCCGGTTCGCGGCGGTCCGGGAACGGTACCTGCTCTACCGGAGCGAACCCGGCCGACCCGGCTGACCCGGCTGGCCTGTTGACCCGGCTCGCCCCGGTGCGCCCGGTCCTGCGGACGCTGCCGCGGGGCTGGCCGGGCGGGCCCGGCCGCAGGATGCTGGTGCCACCGGAGGCACGGCAGGGCACTGCACGGGGAGGCGGACGTCATGACGGACATCGGGGCCGGGACCAGAGCCGCGACCACGGCCGGAGCGGGGGTCGCGGCAGCGGTCGCGGCCGGGACGGGGATCGGGGTCGGGCCGTACGCGGAGCTGACCTTCGACGCCGCCGGGCAGGTGGACCCCGTCACGCAAGGCGCGGTGGCACGGATGGAGGCCACGGACCTGCTGGTCTTCGCGCACGGCTGGAACAGCGACCGGTCCACCGCGACCCGGCTCTACTCCCGGTTCTTCGCCCCCTTCCCGGGTCTGGTGGGGCCAGGGACACGGCTGGGGTACGTGGGGGTCGTCTGGCCCTCGATGCGGTTCCCGGACGAGCCCGTACCGGACTTCGGCCCGCGCGGCGTGCACAGCCCGCACGGCGTGCTCGCGGAGCCCGGCTCCGGGGCGGCGCTGGACCCCGCCACCCGGCAGGCGCTCGGCGCGTACTGGCCGGGGCGGGAGGCCGAGCTCGACCGGGTGGCCGCGCTGCTCGCGCGGCGGCCGGAGTCGGCGGCGGCCTTCCTCGAATTCGGCGCGCTGGTCAGGAGGCTGGCCGGGGTGGACACCACGGCGACGGACGGGACGCCCACCGGACCCGCACCGGCGGACGCCCCCGCGCCGGCGGACGCCCCCGCGCCGGCGGACGCCCCCGCGCCGGCGGATGCCCCCGCGTCGGCCGCCGTGCCCGCGATCCTCACGGAGGACGTCCTGGAGGTGTGCCGGGACCTCACCGTGGCTCTGGCCGAGACGGGAGCGCTGGAACCCGGTCCCGGTGTTCCGGAACCGGGTTCCGGCGCGCGGGGGTTCACGGCTTCCGGCCCGTCGCGCACGCTGTGGAACGGGGCCAAGGAGCTGCTGCGGCAGGCGGCGTACTACCAGATGAAGCAGCGGGCGGGAGTGATCGGCCGGAGCGGCCTCGGCCCGGTCCTGGCGGAGCTCGCGCGCCGTCGCCCGGCGCTGCGCGTCCATCTGATCGGGCACAGCTTCGGGGCCCGCGTGGTCTCCTTCTCCCTGGGCGCGGTACCGGAGGGCGCCCGGTACGTGAAGTCCGTGACCCTGCTCCAGGGCGCCTTCTCCCACTACGCGTTCACGGACCGGCTGCCCTACGACACGGACCGGGGCGGCGCCCTGCGCGGGCTGGAACGGAAGGCCGACGGGCCGGTGGTGGCCTGTCACTCCGCGTACGACACGGCGTTGCGGGTGCTTTATCCCCTGGCCTCCCGGATGGCGGGGGATTCGGCCGGTCTGCTCGGTTCCGACGAGCGGTGGGGCGCGATCGGGCACGACGGCGTACGGGCGGTGCCCGGCACCCCGCGGCTGACCCTGGACGCGGCACTGCGCGAGGGGCTGCCGGAACGCGGGTGCGTCAGCGTGGACGCGGGTTCGGTGGTGCGCCGGGGCGGGCCGCCCTCGGGGGCGCACAGCGACATCTGTCACGAGGAACTGGCCCGGCTGGTGGTCGCGGCGGGCCGGATGGGGGGCTGATTTCCGGCCATGTGCCACCCGCACGCCCCGACCGCCCCGCATGCGCCCTCATCCCGTCGGGCATGTTGGGCACAACAGCGGAGGTGAAGGTGCGATGGCGGGATTCCGGAGTCTGGCCCATCAGGTGCGCGACACGCGCAACGACCGGGCCCTGCGACGCCATTCGCTGCGCCGCTGCCTGGAGCGGTTCGCGCCGTACGGCCACCGGGCGACCTGGTGGCACCTGTGCGACCGGCACGGGATCGCCCCCGAGGACCGGGGAGCCGATCCGCTGCGGCTGGTCGCGGCGCTGGAGGAACTGGAGGAGGCGCGGGCGGTCTGGCTGGAGTACGAGCGCCAGTTCGCGGAGCGCCGACGCCGGGAGAAGCACCACGGCCTGCGCCGCCCGGAGTGGGCGTGGGGCGGGAGCGGTGAGGCGGTGGTGCGGTGCGCCGATCCCGGGGTGCGCCCACAGGGTCCCCTGGGTGAGGTGTTGCGGCGGCTCGTGACGGCGCTGGAGTCGGAGCCGGGCACGGCGTGCCCGGTGTGCGGGGCGCGGGAGCTGCGCTGGCCCACGACCGTTCCGGGACAGCACACGGGCCCGGGGCAGCACACGGGCCCGGACCGGCGGACGGTCCCCGGACGGCGGCGGGGGACCGCGCCGGGGCCCGCCCCCTGGGAGGGTGCCTGGGCCTGGGACGGGCCGGTGTGCGCGGGCTGCGGGATCGTGGTGCCCCGGCCCGCGCTGGCGGAGGCTCCGGCCGGGGCGGCGTGAGAGCGCCACCACCGGTCCCGCTGGACGTCACCCGCGACGCGGCGGACGTGACGCGGCGCCCGTGGCAGGACGGACGGGCGCGCGGGTCGGCACGGGGGACGCCCCGCGCCTGTAGGCCGGGCGGCCGGTGCGCCGGTGCGCCGGTGCGGATGGTCTCTAGAGCCGCGAACCGGTGAGCCGTTCGCCGAAGACGTCGTCCGGGTTGGACAGCGCGCAGTTCTCCATCGAGAGGCAGCCGCAGCCGATGCAGTCGGTCAGGTGGTCGCGCAGACGGCCCAGCTGGGCGATGCGCTGGTCGAGTTCGGCGCGCCACGCCTCCGAGAGCCGGGCCCAGTCCTCGCGGTTGGGGGTGCGCTCCTCGGGGAGCCGGGCGAGCGCCTCGCGGATGCTGGCCAGCGGGATGCCCACGCGCTGGGCGGCGCGTACGAAGGCCACGCGGCGCAGGGCGTCGCGGGTGTAGCGGCGCTGGTTGCCCGCGGTGCGGCGGCTGCTGATCAGCCCCTTGGTCTCGTAGAAGTGGAGCGCCGAGACGGCCGCGCCGCTGCGGGCGGACAGCTGGCCGACGGTGAGTTCATGGACGTTCTCGGGAATCTGCGGCACCCCGCCGAGGGTAGCGGGAGCCTCGTTGACATCCCTCCGGGGCCCCACCATCCTGAGCGAGCGCTCATTCTCCCGCGAGAGGCAGGGGCAGGCATGGCCGAGCCGAGGATCTTCACGTCCGCCGAGGAGCTGCGCGCCGGGATCGGCGAGCCGCTCGGCCCCAGCGCGTGGCTGGAGGTGGACCAGAAGCGGATCGACCTCTTCGCCGACGCCACCGGCGACCACCAGTGGATTCACGTGGACCCGCAGCGGGCGGCGGCCGGGCCCTTCGGTTCCACCATCGCCCACGGATATCTGACACTGGCACTGCTGCCCAGTCTGGTGCCGCAGGTCATGCGGGTGGAGGGGGTGCGGATGGGCATCAACTACGGCGTGGACAAGGTCCGTTTCCCGGCTCCGGTACCGGTCGGGTCCCGGCTGCGTTCCACCGTCGTGATCACGGCGGTCACGGAGGCGGGGGGCGGCGTCCAGGTCGCGGCCACGGTCACGGTCGAGCGGGAGGGCGGCGACAAGCCGGTGTGCGTGGCGGAGTCGGTGTCGCGCTACTACTTCTGAGGACACCTGATTCCGACACCTGCCGCTGACACCACTGACACCACTGACGGTGTGCGCGGCGCGTACGGCGCGCGTGCGCTGCGGGACTTCGGCGACAGCGGCGGCAGGGGCCGCAGAGGCGCCAGCAGGGCCTACGCCCGTGCGCCCGGACGGGCCTCGACCATGCGGAGCACCAGGCCGGAGTAGAGGGCGCCGACCTCGTCGGGCGTGCGCTGTCCGGCCGTGCTGAACCAGCGGGCCACGTCGATGCAGAGGGACAGGACGGCGAGGGTGGTGCCCGGCACGTCGGGGACGTCGAACTCCCCCGCGCCGACCCCGTCGGCCAGGATGCGGCGCACGGTGGCGTCACTGCGGCGGCGCAGCGCCACGATCTCGGAGCGGTGCTCCGGAGCGAGCGCGTCGAGTTCGTACTGCACCACGCGCGCGGTGGTGTGATGTGCCGCGTGCCACCGTACGAAGGACCGTACGGCGGCGTCGAGCCGCTCGGCGGCGGACCCGGGCGCTCCGGCCGCCGTCGTCAGGATCTCCAGCGCCTTGTCGTGGCCTATCCGGCTGATCCGGTGGAGCAGCTCTTCCTTGGTCTTGTAGTGGATGTAGAGAGCGGCCGGGCTCATCCCGGCCCGGCCCGCGATGTCACGTGTGGTGGTCGCGTGATAGCCGCGCTCCGCGAAGGCTTCGACGGCGGCGACGAGCAGCCGCCGCGCGGCGTCGGGGGTGACCTCCGACCACGGCTGGTAGCCGTCCGCCGTCTCCTGCGCGCCGTCCATCGCCCGCTCTCCCTCTCCTCCGTGCCAGAGCCGTACAAGAAATGCACACCTTACCGGAGGGTGAGCAAGCGCTTAGCGCCCCTGCGCAGACCGGAAAGGAGTGGAGGGGAAGGGGAGGGAGCCGGAGGTAGCGGAAGGAGCGGGCGGAGACCGGAAGGGTGCGGCGATGCCCACGGCCTAGAACTGCAGGGACTTGGTCTGGAGGTACTCGGCCAGGCCGTGCGGGCCCAGCTCGCGGCCGATGCCCGACCGCTTGTGACCGCCGAAGGGCGCGAGCACGTTGAAGCGACCGCCGTTGATGTCCACCTGCCCGGTCTCCATCCGGCGCGCGAAGGCCACGGCCGTCTCCTCGTCCGCCGCCCAGACCGCGCCGCCCAGGCCGTACACGGTGCCGTTGGCGATGCGCAGGGCCTCGTCCTGGTCCTCGTACGCGAGGATCGACAGCACCGGGCCGAAGATCTCCTCCTGGGCGATGGTCATCCCGGGTGTGACATCGGCGAACACGGTCGGGGCGACGAAGTACCCGCGCGCGTGCGGCGCGTCGGGCCCGCCGGCGACGAGGCGCGCACCTTCCTCGATGCCCCGGACGATGTACGCGCGGACGCGGTCGCGCTGCGCGGCGTTGACGAGCGGGCCGAGGCGGGTGCCCGGGTCGCGCGGGTCTCCGGTGGGGTAACCGGCGACGGCGGCGGCCACGAGCGAGACGGCCTCCTCGTACTGGTCCCGGTGGACGAGCATCCGGGTGAGCGCGTTGCAGCTCTGGCCGGAGTTGTTCATGACGTGGCCCACGCCTGCCGTCACGGCCTTGGCCAGGTCGGCCCCGGGCAGGATGACGTTGGCGGACTTCCCGCCCAGTTCGAGGGCGACCCGCTTGACGGCGGCACCGGCCGTGGCGCCGATCTTCCGGCCGACGGCGGTCGAGCCGGTGAAGGAGACGAGGTCGACGCCTTCGTGCGCGGCGAGGGCCTGCCCGGCGACCGGGCCGGTCCCGGTCACCAGGTTGAAGACTCCGGCCGGGATGCCCGCCTCGTGCACGGCCTCGGCGAAGAGCTGTGCGGTCAGCGGGGTGTCCTCGGCCGGTTTGAGAACGAGGGTGCAGCCGGCGGCGAGAGCGGGCGCCACCTTGGCAACGACCTGGTGCAGCGGATAGTTCCAGGGGGTGATGGCCCCGACCACACCGACCGGCTCCAGCAGCACGGTGGAGTTCCCGATCCGCTCCTCGAAGGGGTACGAGGCCGCGAGTTCGGCGAAGGAGGCGGCGACCGCGATGGGCGAGCCGACGTGCACCCGTTCCGAGAAACCGATCGGGGAGCCGAGTTCGGCGGTGACCGTGTCGGCGAACTCGGCCCTGCGGGCGACCAGTACGTCGCGGAGTGCGCCGATCCGGGCGGCCCGCCCGGCCGGGGGCGTGGCCGCCCAGGCGGGGAGGGCCGTGCGGGCCGCGCGTACGGCCGTGTCCACGTCCCTGGCGTCGCCGGCCGGGACCTCGGCGAGGAGCCGCTCGTCGGCCGGGTCGAGGACCGCCGTCCGCTCGCGCCCGGCGGCGGGCCGCCACTGTCCGCCGATGTACATCCCGTCGTGGGCCTTCATGGCTTTCCCTCCCGAGCACGCACGAGCACGTGGACCTGGCCTCGCGGACACCTTACAAACCGGCGGCGGCCGCTGCGGAGGCCAGGGCCTTGTCGTCCGGGATCAGATGATGCCGAAGAGCATGCCCGCCGCGAGGACGACCAGGGAGGTCAGCGCCGCCCATTTCACGGTGAAGCGGGTGTGGTCCCCGAACTCGACCTTGGCCATGCCGACCAGGACGTAGACGGCCGGGACCAGCGGGCTGGACATGTGCAGGGCCTGGCCGACCAGGGAGGCGCGGGCGATTTCGAGCGGCGAGACCCCGTGCGCGGCGCCGGCCTCGGCCAGGACCGGCAGGACGCCGAAGTAGAAGCCGTCGTTGGACATGAAGTAGGTGAGCGGCAGGCTGAGCAGACCGGTGACGAGGGCCATGTGCGGGCCCATGCCCTCGGGGATGGCCTCGACGAGCCAGTCGGCCATGCTCTTGACCATGCCGGTGCCGGTGAGGACACCGGTGAAGACGGCGGCGGCGAAGACCATGCCGGCGACGTTCAGGACGTTGTCCGCGTGGGCGGCGATCCGGGCCTTCTGGTCCGGCATGTGCGGGAAGTTCACGGTGAGCGCGAGGGCGGCGCCGAGCAGGAACAGCACCGGGATGGGGAGCAGCTCCATGATCATCGCGGTGAGGAGGGCGACGGTGAGGCCCGCGTTGAACCAGTAGAGGCGGGGGCGCAGGGTCTCGCGGTGGGGGTCGAGACCCTGGAAACCGTCCTCCGACGCGAAGGCCGGGGCATCGTCGGCCGGGTTCCCGTCGGCCGGGTGGCCGCCCGCGGAACCGGCTCCGCCGGTCGTCGCCCTGCCCGCGGTCCGGGCGTTCGCCTTGTCGGTCTTCTTCCCGGTCTTCTTGCTGGTCTTCTTGCCGGACGTGCCCTCGGAGGCGCCCTCGGAGGCGCCCGCGCCGACGGTCACCAGCTCGGAGTCGGAGTCCTGCTCGGTCCCGTGCGTGGGCATCACCAGGGTGCCGACCCGGCGGCGCTCCCTGATGCCGAGGACGTAGGCGAGGATGAAGACGAAGACCAGACCCACGGCGAGGGCCGGGATCATCGGGACGAAGATGTCACCGGCGTCGAGCTTGAGGGCGGTGGCGGCGCGGGCCGTGGGGCCACCCCAGGGGACGGTGTTCATGACACCGTTGGCGGTGGCGGCGACACCCGTCATCACCACGAGGCTCATGCCGAGCCGCTTGTACAGCGGATACATGGCCGAGACGGTGATCATGAAGGTGGTCGAGCCGTCCCCGTCCAGCGAGACGATCGCGGCGAGCACCGCGGTACCCACCACGACCCGCATCGGGTCGGCCTTGCAGAAGCGCAGGATGCCGCGGACGATCGGATCGAAGAGACCGACGTCGATCATCACACCGAAGTAGACGATGGCGAACATCAGCATCGCGGCGGTCGGCGCGAGCTTGCCGACCCCCTCGATGACGTAGTCGCCCAGCTGTGCGCCCTGTCCGGCGAACACGCAGAAGAGCGCGGGGATGAGGACGAGCGCCGCGATGGGCGACATTTTCTTCAGCATGATCAGGACCAGGAAGGTCACGATCATGGCGAAGCCGAGGAAGGTCAGCATGCACGGACGGTAGGTGCCGCTTCCGCGCGTCAACAAGACGTATAGGTGTGAGCAATACGAGCAAAATCCCAGCTCAGGGCGTGGACGCGGGGTCTGCCGGGAAATCGGTGGCACCCGCCGTGCCGTACGGCGGGCCGGGCCGGGCCCGCAGCGGGGGCGGAGAGTGACCGGCCGGACCGTCGTGGACCGGGCGCCGGGGCCGTCACGGGCCCGCCGTACGGAAGGCGTACGGCACGGCGTACGGGAGCGTACGGGAGGCCTGCGGAAGGTCCGAGGGGGCGTACGGGAGGCGTTCCGCGCCCCAGGCGGGCATCGCACCGGGAGCGGGGCCAGAGGCGGGGACGGGGGCGGGGACACGGCCCGGAAGGCGGTCCAGGAGGTCAGTCCAGGACCCGGCCGAGGTAGGCGTGCATCATCGCGCGGGTCTCGTCGACGATGTCGCCGTCCCCGCCCGGATCGGCCCGGAAGGCCAGTTGGAGCAGCGCGTCGGTGGCCTCGACGGCGACCAGCACCGCCCGCGCCAGGGCGGCGTCGGGGACCAGCCCCAGGTGCCCGCAGAGCAGTTCGGTGAGCCGGGCCGCCACCAGGTGGTTGGGGTCGGCCGCAGGCCCCTCGGGCGGCGGGGCGGGCACCCCGAAGTCGACGAGCGCGAAGCCGGGCACGCTCCTCTTCATCGCCAGGTACTCGTCGAGCACCGCGTCCACGACGGGCCGCCAGCCGGTGGCCGGGAGCGCGGCGAGCCGGTCCGCGATGCCGTCGGCGTACCGGTCGAGGTTGCGGTGGGCGAGGGCCACGGCCATGGCCCGCTTGTTGCCGAAGAAGCGGTAGACCGAGCCGATCGGGACGCCGGCGCGCAGGGCGACGGAGCGGGTGCTGAGGTTCTCGTACCCGGTCTCGTCCAGGAGTTCGGCGCAGGCGTCGAGAATCCGGGCGAGCCGGTCGGCGCTGCGCTGCTGGACCGGCGTACGGCGCAGGGGCTGGGCGGGAGGCACGGGACCCATCATGCCGGGCCCGGTCCCTCAGCTCAGCAGGAGGCCGATCCCCCCGAGGGTGTACGTGATCATCAGCGCGAGCAGCGGCAGTTGCCCGGCCACCGCCTTCGCGGGCGGGAAGAGCCGCACGGAGCGGTCGTGGGCGGCGACGACACCGAGCACGTGGCCGGTGACGACGGCGACGACCTGGAGGGCGGCGAGGCCGCCGGGGCCCAGTGGTGGAGCGGGCGCGGGGGCGTTGTCAGTGCCGAATGCCATGCTTACTGTGCGTGGTCCTTCGGTCACCAGAAGGGAGAAGTAGTGGGCGATGAGATAGCCGAGCGCGATCGGCACGAGTGAGTGCGCGAAGGCGGTCAGCGGACGGGGGTGCGGGCCGCAGACGAGGCGGGTGGCCGCCGCGCAGAGGCAGTAGAGGGCGGCGACGAGGGCGACGGAACCGAGCAGTCCGAAGGTGGCCGTGGGGGTGCGGCCGAAGGGGGAGGTCTGTACGGCGTTGATCCAGGAAGGGCTGTCGGAGAAGCCGTCGTAGGCGGTGGAACCGAGCAGGACACAGACGGTGGCGACGAGTCCGGGCCGCTCGGGCGTCGCGTCGAGTCCGTGGAAGGGGTTACGGAGCACCAGGCGGCCGTCGCCGCGGCGGCCGAGGGGGGAGAGCGCGGCGAAGAGGGCGGAGTACACCTCGAAGGCGTCGCCCTCGTCGAACCATTGCTCGCCGAAGCGGGCGGCGAGCAGCAGGTGGGCGGCGGCGTAGGTGAGGAGAGCGGTCAGGAGGGTGGTGGTGGACGCGGGGTCGGGTGCGACGAGTTCGAGCCAGGTGAAGGCCAGCAGCCCTGCGGCGGCGGGCCATCGGCCCAGCCGGGCGGGAAGCGGTCGGCCCGGACCGTGGCGCCGCAGGACCGGGGAGAGGAGGCGGTACAGCGCGCGGAGCGGGTTGAGGAGGCGCCAGACGGGGCCGAGGAGGAGGGAGGCGGGGACGAGTCCGGCCCAGAGCAGGACGTAGACGGCGCCGGGAGCGGGGTTGCGCGCGGGGTCGTCGGGGCCGAGGAGCAGGCAGAGGAGGACGGCCGTCGCGGCGGCGAGGCCGAGCCCGCGCAGGACGGTACGGGTGGCCGGCGCGTCGGCCACCCGCTGGAGGGCGGCGGGCAGGGCGCGGCCGGAACGGTCCGCGCGGAAGCGGGAGGTGGACCAGAGCATGCCGAGGGCGAGGAAGGAGACGAACAGCGCGGCGAAGGCACCGGCGAAGGCGTAGAAGGGAGAGATCGGCAGGTCGTGCTGAGACCCGATCCCGTGCGCGAGCGCGGCGAACGGTTCGGCCGGACTCACCTCCGGCCCCCCGGGGCCGGGTGCGGGGCCGGGCGCGGGGCCGCCACCGGAGGCCACAGCGGGGTTGGGGCCGGGGTTGGGCTCGGGCCCGTGGTTGGGGACCCGTCATGGCCACGGCCCGACGCGCCGGAGGCAGGCCCGGACACCGGAGGCCGCACCGGGACCGAGGTTGGGACCGGGACCGAGGTTGGGGCTGTTGCCTCCGGTGTCGGGGTCATCGGACGAGGAGTTGGGTCAGGACGAGGCCGGATTCATGGGTCTCGACCTCGAAGAGACCGGAGCGGTCGGCCGTCAGGGTCAAGGTGACCTCCTGGCCCGCCCGCAGGGCGAGTTCCTTGTCGTACCCGTGGACGTGCAGGGTGTCCGCGCGGTCGCTGGTGACCCGCAGGGCGACGCGGTCGCCGCGCTTGAGCTCGGTGCGGCCGGGGGCGGGGGTGACCTTGCCGTCCCGGACGGTGAGGGTGACGGTCCGGTCCGCCTGCGGCTCGGGGGCGGGCCGGGGCCCGGGGGACGACGACGCGGCGTCGCCGTGGCTGTGGCCGCCCGTCCGGCCGGGGGCGCCGGCGGTCAGCCGGGTCTCGCCCTCGACCGGCCGGCCGGAGACCGCCCAGGCGGTGTGGTCGTCCGCGTGGAGACGGACGGTCAGCATGTGCGGGCCCTCGGGTACCTGCGCGGCGGGCAGGTGGAACCAGGGGCCGTACAGCCGGGCGATCTTCCGGCCGTCGAGCTCCAGGTGGGCGTGCCCGGCGCCGGGCAGGGCGGCCCCACCGGTGCTGTCCGGGGTGAAGCGGAAGTTCTCCACCGCCAGCTGGAGGTTCCAGCCGTCCTCGGCGTCCGGGCGGGCGGCGATCCGCACCTGCGGCGCGCCCTCGGCCGGGACCTCGCGGAGCCGGTGGCCGGCGCCGTCGTCGGCGGCGAGCAGGGTACCGACGCTGCCGGTCGCCTGCTCGTGGCTGGTACCGGGCTTGTGGTGGGTGGTGGCCCGCCCGCCGCAGCCCGCCGACGCGCCACCGGCCAGGAGCAGGACGAGGAAGAGCGGGGCCACGGCCCGGACGGCCCTGCGGGGCCGGGGAGACAGACGGGGAGACAGGAAGGGGGTCAGGAGGGGAGACAGAGGTGAGGACGAAGGATGGGACGGAAGAGACGGAAAGGACGGAAGGACGGGGGGTCGTGTCATGAGGTGCCGCCGGAGGAAGGCCCCGCCCCGGGGGCGGCCGGAACCTCGGCCGGGCCGAAGGGGCCGGTCGGGGGCCCGGGGCGGGCCGGGCTGTCGTCCTCGGTGCCGCCCTCGGTGCGGCCCTCGGCGGTGTCCGGGGTGGTGGGGCGGGCCGAGGCGACGGCCGCCCAGAGCACCCACAGGACGGTCGGCAGCAGCCGGGTCCAGGCGGGGCTCAGCGGGGTCCACGGGATCATCAGGACCGCCTTGTCGAAGGCGTCCAGCAGGGTGAGCCCGGCCAGCAGCAGGGTCAGCCGGGCCAGCCAGGGACGGGTGGCGCGCAGGGCCACGCCGACGCCCGCCCACCACAGGCCGAGCAGCAGGAGGGCGCACGCGGGAACGGGGGTGGCCGTCAGCGGCACCGTCGAGCCGGCCACGTCCAGGGCCAGACCCGCCAGCCCCAGGACGGAGGCCGCCGTGCCCAGGCGGGAGGTGCGCAGACGACGCCACCACAGGACGCCGCCGACCAGGAGCAGGACCCCCGCCACGGCCGCCGCGGCCTGGGTCTCCACCCGCTCCGGGCCGCTGGCGCCGTACCAGTCGCAGCCGGCCGGGAGCCTGCGGGCCTGGACGTTGTAGTCCGCGCAGACCAGCAGCTGGGCGAGTTTGACCGGTTCGCCCACCAGACGGGCCGATCCGCCGCTGAGCGTGCCGCGTTCCTCGCCGCACTGCGGCAGGGTGCCCGGGGTCGAGCCGGCCGGGCCGTCCTGCCAGCAGTTGCCCCGGCCCTGGCCGTCCCACCACACGTCCGTGGCGTTCGGACGGACGGCGCCGGACGGGTCCTTGCCCATGACGTTGTCCGCGTACCGGTTGTGGTGGGAGGTGTCGGCCTGCTTCGACCACCTCTCCTCGCCCCGGATGAAGGCCGGGACCGCGCTCAGGAAGAACCCGGCCCGCCGGTGGCCGTACACCCAGTTGCCCTCGTACAGGTTCCAGTTGCCGCCCGCGGTGATGATGCCGGTCCCCGGTGGCATGGAGATCTGCGGGCAGACGACGCCCTGCTCGTAGCCGCGTTCGATCGGCGGCTTGGCGCAGGTGCCGTCGGCGACGTACTTGTAGTAGTCCTGGTTGTTGTCGTGGATGAGGTTGCGTTCGAACTTGGCGTGGTTCTGCGGGAGTCCGGGGTGGCCGGGGAAGGCGCTGTCCATGGAGGCGCCGCCCATGTTGTGGTCGAACTCGTTGTCGTGCACCCACACCGAGTCGCCCGCGGTGCCGGAGTAGCCGACCATGTTGTGGTGGCTGCGGCAGCCGGTGATCTCGATGGAGTAGCGGGGGACGTCGTAGCCCCGGCCGTTGTTGATGTCGGAGGCGCTGCCGGGATAGATGCCGGAGTCGCCGTTCCCGTAGGACTCGCAGTTCTTGTAGAGCCCGTGGTCACTGGCGAAGGTCAGGAAGCCGTACTCGTCGTTCCAGCGGGTCAGCACGTCGTCGATGACGAAGCCGTCGCCCGCCAGGACGTACAGCGCGTTGAAGGTGGTGCGCTGGGCGGTGAAGTTGCGGAAGTAGACGCCGTCGGACGCGTCGGCCCGGATGGCGTTCAGCTTCTGGTACTTGGCGTCGACGACCACGTCCAGCCGTGAGGCGCCCGTGCCCTCGATCTGGAGGCCGGTCTTGCCGAGGATCGCGACGAGGTTCTGGTTGTGCGGGCAGCGCGCCTGCTGCTCGTACGACAGGATCTGGTAGCCGAGCGAGGACCGGGGCGCCTCCAGCGCGGCGCACTCGCCCGTCGGCTGCGGGAGCGAGGGCTCCTCCTCGTACAGGCCGGGCAGGATCGCGATGTTCATCCCGGGCCGGTCGACGGCGTCGACGGCCTCCTGGAGGTGGCGGTAGCCGCTCTTCTCGCACCGCTCGTAGAGGGTGAGGTTGCGCTGCCTGAGCCCCTCCGGGAAACCGGCGGTCCGGCGTTCGAAGGCGGGCCGGTCGGTCTTGCAGACCAGCAGGTCGGGCTCGGCCGCACGGTACTCCGGGACGGTTCCGGAGCCGTCGGGGAGGGTGACGGGGCGCTCCTCGTGCGCGCGGGCGGCGGGCGCGGCGACGAGGAGGGACAGGAGGGCGAGGAGGGCGGCGAGGAGCACCACCGGTACGGCGGCAGGGAACCTGCGGGTCCACGGCATGCGCGAGAGAGTAGAGCAATGTTCATCTTTTCGGACCCCTCGTGCACGGATCTGTCCGACCGGTGCACGGATCTGTCCGGCTGGGGAGCGGATCTGTCCGGCCCGGGTGGGCGACTCCGCCCACCGGCCGGACCCCGGTGTCGCCCGGACCCCGGTTCTGCCCGCACTGCGGGCTTCCGTACGGGCGGCTGCGCCGCGCGAATCGACCAGGAGGCCGGGGGCCACCGTTGACGTGCGGGCCACAGAATCCTACTGTCAACCATAGGATTCCTACGACAGAGCGGGAGCAGCCATGAGCGAGCAGGACGGCAGCGAGCAGGCCCGGAAGACGGCCGGGGCACTGGAGTACCTCACCGGCTTCGGGAACGAGCACAGCTCGGAGGCCGTCCCGGGCGCCCTGCCGATCGGCCGGAACTCGCCCCAGCGCGCGCCCCTCGGCCTCTACGCCGAGCAGCTCAGCGGCAGCGCGTTCACCGAGCCGCGCGCCCACAACCGGCGCTCCTGGCTCTACCGCATCCGTCCCTCGGCCGCGCACCCGCCCTTCACCCGGACCGGCAACGGGAACCTGCGCACCGGGCCCTTCGCCGAGGCCCCCGCGGACCCCAACCGGCTGCGCTGGAACCCGCTGCCCGACCCGGCCCCCGGCACCGACTTCCTGTCCGGTCTCTGGACGCTCGGCGGCAACGGCGACGCGGCCCGGCGCACCGGCATGGCCGTCCACCTCTACGCCGCCAACGCCCCGATGACCGACCGGGTGTTCAGCGACTCCGACGGCGAGCTGCTGATCGTCCCCGAGCGCGGCGGACTGCTCCTGCACACCGAGTTCGGCCTGCTCGGGGCCGGTCCCGGTGAGGTGGCCCTCGTCCCGCGCGGTGTCCGCTTCCGCGTCGAGCTGCTCGACGGCGACGCCCGCGGCTACGTCTGCGAGAACTACGGCCGCCCCTTCGAGCTGCCCTACCTCGGCCCGATCGGCGCCAACGGCCTCGCCGCCGCACGGGACTTCCGGGCCCCGGTGGCCGCGTACGAGGACGGCGAGCGCCCCACCGAGGTGGTCAACAAGTTCTGCGGCAACCTCTGGTCGGCCACCTACGACCACTCCCCGCTCGACGTCGTCGCCTGGCACGGCAACCACGTCCCGTACGTCTACGACCTGCACCGCTTCAATGTCCTGGGCTCCCTCAGCTACGACCACCCGGACCCGTCGATCTTCACCGTCCTGACCTCGCCCTCCGACACCCCGGGCCTGGCGGGCGTGGACTTCGTGGTCTTCGCCCCGCGCTGGCTCGTCGGCGAGGACACCTTCCGGCCGCCGTACTTCCACCGCAACGTGATGAGCGAGTACATGGGCCTGATCGAGGGGGCGTACGACGCCAAGACCGCGGGCCCGGGAGGGTTCGTCCCCGGTGGCGGCTCGCTGCACAACATGATGTCCGCGCACGGCCCGGACCGGGAGACCTTCGACAAGGCGAGCGCCGCCGAGCTGAAACCGCAGAAGATCAAGGACGGCCTGGCCTTCATGTTCGAGACCCGGTGGCCGATCATCGCCACCGCCCAGGCGGCGGAGGCCGGACATCTCCAGCACGGGTACGACGACGTGTGGCAGGGTCTCCAGCGCCACTTCCGCGCCTGAGGTCCCCCACCGGACCTCTCACCGGACCTCTCACCGGACCTCTCGCCGAACCCCGCCGTACGGAGAAACCCCCGTGACCGCCTTCGCCCCCGATTCGCTGGTACTGAACCGGAAGCTGCCGCTCTGGTACCAGGTGTCCCAGTCGTTGCGCGCCTCCATACTCGGGCGCACCCCGGACTCCTCGCTGCGCCTGCCCACCGAGGAGCGGCTCGCCGAGCACTACGGGGTGAGCGTGCTGACCATGCGGCAGGCGCTCAAGGAGCTGGAGACGGAGGGGCTGATCAGCCGGCACCGGCGCCGGGGCACCTTCATCGAACCGGGGGCGCTGCGCGGGGCCCCGGTCCGGCTGCTGGGTTCGGTCGACGCGATCGTGGCCCAGCAGTCGGGCGACCGTACGGAGATCCTCGGCCATGAGCGGACACCCGTGTCCGGGGAGCTGCTGGAGCACTTCCCGGACACGGCCGAGGTGGTCACGTACCGCAGGCTTCGCCTGGACCGGGAGAGCGGCGAGCCCACCAACTGGGCGGAGAACGCCGTCCGCCCGGAACTCGCCGAAGCGGTGCAACTGGCCGATCTCGAACGCTGGCCGATGACCAAGGTGCTGCGGGACATCGCGGGGGTCCGCATCAGCCGGATCACGGACACGGTCGAGGCCCGGCTGGCCGACCCGGCGACGGCCGAGCTGCTCCAGGTCCCGCTGCTGAGCCCGATCCTGCACTACACGGGCGTGACGTACGACGAGGAGGGCCGGGTGGTGGACGTGGCGCGCATCCGGTACCGGGGCGACCGGTTCTCGTTCACGGTGACGGTCGACGCCCACTGAGCCGCCCCCGGCCCCGACCCCGGGCCCGGCGTGCCACCGGGCCGCCGTCGACCACCGGGCCGACCGGGTCCGGCCGAAGTGACCGCCCGGAACCGGACGGTCACTTCTCGTCGTCCTCCGCGGTGCGTTCGCCCTCCGCCTGCGACGGCGTGGTCCGGGTCGTCTGCGGGTGCCGCTGCTCGCGCGGGTCCCGGTCCTCCTCCAGGCGCTCGCCCTCGGCCTGCGACGGGGTCGAGTATTCGTCGTACTGGCTCATGGCCGCCTCCTCGTCGGAACACGCGGGTCCGGCACGCGCCCACCCGGCGCACGGGCACCCCGTACCCCGCATGTGCGGATACACCGAGCCTATCGCTTCGGCCGGTGAACGGCCCGGCCTCCCGGCACCCGCACCACCTCCGGCCCGCACCCCCTGTATCCCCCGGCATCCGGCCCGCGACCGCCTCCGTACGACCTAGTGCTGTGACCGGAAAGGTTTGCCGGTAGGCCCGCGGCGTCCGGTGCGACTGCGTTCGCTGCGCTCACTTCGTCTCGGCTCTTGCCTTGATCCTTCGGATGCCGAGCGCATCGCAAGGCGGAGGGTCACGGCTTGTACTGGACGTACTTGCGTGGTCCGACAACGCGGCGAGGCGCCGTGCCGGGCGTCGAGGGCCGGTGAACCTTTCCGGTCACAGCACTAGCATCGGCGCCGTGAGCGACGACGTACCGCTGCTGGACGATCTGATGCCCTGGGCCGTGGGCGGGCTGCGCCTGGGGCGGGAGTGGGTGGCCGCGCCCGACCCGGGGAGCCTGCGGGCCCGCTGGGCGGCCCTGGCCGGCGCCGAAGGGGCGGAGCAGGAGCGGCTGTTCCGCCCGAGCCGGAGCCGGACGCCCACCGCCGGGGCGGCGGCCCTGCCGGGGCAGCGCGCGGGCACCGCCCGGTTCGCCGACGCGCCCGGGGAGTTCCCCGAGCCCGTACGGGTGCTCCGCGAGCCCTTCGACGAGCAGTGGCTCCTCCCCGACCAGCGGCTCATCGACACGGCCCGCCCGGAGCTGTGGCGGGTCCGGGACGCGCACCAGCTGTTCGCCGTCGAGGTCCCGGAGCTGCTGGTGACCGCCCACCTCCCGGCCGGGCGGCTCGGGCGGGTCCGCCCCCTGTACCGCAGGCCGGGCGGCGCGGAGCCGAACCTCGCGCCCGGCCTGTGCTCCCTGCTCGGCGCGCGCCTCGGCGGCCGGGTCACCCCCGAGGACGTGCTGTGCTGGGCCCTCGCGGCGGGCCGCCCGGGGCCGCGCGGGTACGAGGTCCCGCTCGCCGCCGATCCGGGGTGCTGGCGGGCCGGGCTGGAGCTGGGCCGCCGGCTGCTCGCCGTCCAGCTGCGCGGGGGCCGTGGCGGTGAACCGCCCCGGCTGCCCGCCGGGCGCCGCCCGTACGTCCGCTCGGCGGTCCGGTCCTGGCCGCGGGGGCTCTCGTACGACGCCCCGGGCGAGAGCCTGGGGCTCGGGGACGGGAGCCTCTCCCCCGTCCCGGCCTGCGCCCGGGAGTACGAGGTGCGGGGCGTGCGGGTGCTGGACGCCTGGTTCGCCGCGCGGGTCGCCCACCGCGCGGCGGGGGTCGAGGGGCTGGCGGCGCTGGGTCCGGCCGGGTGGCCGCAGAGCTGGACCTCGGAGTTGTCCGCGCTGGTCACGACCCTGGCGCTGCTGGCCGCCCTGGCCCCGGAACGGGCCGCGTTCGCGCCGGGCCCGCCGCTGTCCGCCACGGCGCTGCGCGCCGCCGGGGTGCTGCCGCCGCCGCGCCGGGCCCGGCGCCCGGCCTCGGTGCTGGACCACCCCGAGGAGGGTCCGGGAGGGCAGTTCGCCCTGCTGTGAGCGGCGGGACCCCCGCCGGGTCCCGCCGCCGCCGGCCGGAACGCCGGACGGCGCCGCACCGGGGTGGGGTGCGGCGCCGGGACGGGTGTCGCGCAGGTCCGGGGAGCCGGGTGAGCCGGACGAGGACGAACGGCGGTGCAACGGTGGGAACGGTGGAACCGGGCAGTTACGAACGGCGGCTGCCGAAGAGCGTGCGACGCAGACGGCGCAGCGGCGCGAAGAGCGCGACGCGCGCGCCCCGGCTCCGCTGGCGGTGCGTGTGGTCGCGAGAGGTGAGCTCGCGCATCAGCAGGGTCGCCTCGGCGGTCTCGCGGTGCGGGACGGCAGGTCCGCCCAGCACGGCGAGATGGCGGTCGAGGCGCGAGCTGGTCGCGCTGCTGCCGCAGGTGATGGCAGGCACGCGGGGCGGCCTGCTGCGCATTGCTATCTGTTCCATGTCTCTCCCCACCCGTACGAGGGCACCCGGCCCGGGCAGGGTAACCCTATCGCCCCCGCGTCGGGCCCCGGTATCCCGGCGGCTCGAATGGTCCGTGCGGCAACCGGGAGTTGACGGCTGCCCGACGGAGCCTCCCCTCACTCCGCGTGCCGCAGGGCCGGGTTCGGGGCATCGTGCCACAAGTCCCGCCACGGAAGGGGCCAGTTGGCGCGAGCTGCGCTAACTTGAAGTGATCACCTGGTGACACATGGACACACGCAGGGGGCGCACATGAGTGGGAACGTGGGTGACGAGGGTGCGGAACCGGGCACCGATCGTGTCATCTCCGGCCGGTACCGGCTGCTGACGCCGCTGGGCCGGGGCCGTACGGGAACCGTGTGGCGGGCGCGGGACGAGGTGCTGGCCCGCGAGGTCGCCGTCAAGGAGGTGCGGGCGCCGGCCGGGCTGGACACGGCGGGCGCCCAGCGGCTGTACCGGCGGCTGGAGCGGGACGCGTGGGCGGCGGCCCGGGTCTCGCACCGCGGGATCGTCGCCGTCTACGACGTGGCCTCCGAGGACGGGCGGCCCTGGATCGTGACGGAGCTGGTGCGCGGGCTCTCGCTGGCCGACGTCCTGGGGTCCGGGGGGCCGATGGACCCGCAGCGCGCCGCGCACCTCGGGGAGCAGGTACTGGCCGCGCTGCGCTCCGCGCACGGGTCGGGGGTGCTGCACCGGGACGTCAGGCCCGGCAACGTGCTGATCGCCAACGACGGCCGGGTGGTGCTGAGCGACTTCGGGGGCGGGGGCCCGGAGGACTTCCCGGAGGACTCCCCGGAGCCCGTCGCGGCGGCCGGTTCCCCCGAGTTCCTGGCACCGGAGCGGGTCCCGGGGCGCGAGCCGGGGCCGGAGTCGGACCTGTGGTCGCTCGGGGTGATGCTGTACGCGGCCGTCGAGGGGGTCCAGCCGTTCCTGCGGGAGACCCCGGCGGCCACCTTGCGGGCGGTGGTGGAGGAGGAGGCGCCGCCGCCGCGCCGGGCCGGGCCGCTGGCCCCCGTCCTGGAAGGGCTGCTGCGCAAGGACCCGGCCGAGCGGCTCTCCGCGCCGGAGGCGGCCCGGATGCTGCGGGTGGTGGGCGCGGGCGGGACCGTACGGCCTCCCGGCGGGCCGGTGGCGGAGCCGGACACCCCGACGGCCACCGCGCACCACCACGACCACGGCCATGACCGTGACCGTGACGACGACGGCCACGCGCCGCAGGGCGGCGGGCCCTACGGGGTGCCCGCGGCCCCGGCGGAGGGGTCCGCACCCGGGTCGGGGCGGGAGGGGCGGGCCGGGCTGCTGCTGGCCGCCGGGGTCGCGGTGATCCTGCTGGCGCTGGCCGCGCTGGGCTGGCTGGTGCTGCGCTGACGCCGGGGGCGGGGCCCGGGGGGGCGGGGCCCGGGGGGGCGGGGCCTGCTCCCCCGGTGTCACCGTCCCGCCGGGTCCGGCGGGACGGTGTCCCGGGCGGCGCTCAGGCCGCGTTGGTGAGGACCGGCAGGTAACCACCGGACTGCCCGGCGGCGGTGGGGTGGTACGACTCGCCGATGTCGAGCCAGTTGACGCTGTGCAGCCACGCGCTGCCGGAGCAGATCTCGTGGCCGGTGAAGGCCGCGGCGACCCCGGCGAAGGCGAAGCCGTGGTCGGCGGCGCGCTTGGCGACGGCGGCGTTGAGGTGGTCGGCGGCGCCGTTGATGGCGGCGCGCTCGCCCTCGGTCAGCCCGGTGACGCAGGTGCCGTTCAGCTTGTAGAAGCGGGGGTAGCCGAGGACGACCACCCGGGCCTGGGGCGAGCGGCTCGCGATGGCGTTGTAGACCTGGTCGAGCTGGCCGGGGAGGGTGGCGTCCACGTACGCCCTGGCCTGGTTGACGCGTCCGACGCAGGTGGACTCGGACTGGAGCACACAGGTCGTCATCACGTCCGAGAAACCGGCGTCGTTGCCGCCGACGGTGATGCTGACGAGGTCGGTCCCGGTGTTGAGCGCGCCGAGCTGGCCGGAAAGGACGTCACCCGTACGAGCGCCCGAGCAGGCGGCGAAGGAGAAGGTCTTCGGGGCGTGCGCGGCGGCCCACAGGGCCGGGTAGGCGCGGCTGGTGCGTTTGCAGGCGCCGCTGGCGCTGTCGTAGTTGCCGGCGCCGACGCCGGAGGAGTACGAGTCGCCGAGGGCGACGTAGCCGAAGTCGGCCCGTTCCGAGGCCGCGGCCTGGCCCGCGCCGAACAGGGCGGCGCCCGCTGCCAGCAGCAGGGAGGTGGTCAGGGCGGCGAGGCGCGACAGCTTCTTGCTCATGTGTGCGGCTCCTTGTGGGGGGTTGCTCCTTCTTCCGTAGTACAACGAGCCGCGGTTATCTGGAAGTGTTCATGCCAAGAATGTTCGGGGTGGGGCCAGTGTCCGGATCTTCACCCCCCGAGGCGTTTCGGAACGGCAACCCTTGCGGGAAACCGGCACCCGTTCCGTCAGAACCGGGGTGCGTGGGGCCACTTCGTGCCGGATCATGGACGCCATGCCAGCCAACCCGTATGACGCGCTGCCGATCCGGCTCAACGTCGACGACAGCGACTCCCCGTCGGACGTCGTCGACGCGCTGTTCCTCGGCCGGTTCGCCTCCGGCGAGCAGCCGTACTCGCGGAGCGTGACGATCGAACGGGTGAAGGCCGAGGCCACCCTCCTGCCGCCCGGGGCCAGCGTGCTGCGCGCGGCGCGCGACAGCGACCGCAGTGCCACGCTCGCCGAGGGCGAGGGCTGGACCGTGCTCGTCTCCCGGTGGAGCCGGGGCGCGGACGTCACGGTGACGGCGGTCAGCGACCTCCTGGCCTCCAGCGTGCTCGGCGAGGCCACGGACGGGGCGCAGGACGAGCCCGAACCGCAGCCGGAGAACGTCACGATGGGCTTCTGGTACGTCTCCCCGCGCCGGGGCCCGTACCGCACGACCCGGCAGATCGCCGCGGGCACCTGGGCCGAGGTGCGGCCCAACTACACGGCGCCGGTGGCCGGGGCGATGGACCGGCTGATGAAGGTGACGCCCGACGACATCGCGGGCCGGCTGCTCCTGCTGCACGGCCCGCCGGGCACCGGCAAGACCTCCGCGCTGCGCACGCTGGCCCGGTCCTGGCGGGACTGGTGCCAGGTGGACTGCGTCCTCGACCCGGAGCGGCTCTTCAACGACGTCGGCTACCTGATGGACATCGCGATCGGCGAGGACGAGGGCACGTCGAAGGGCCGCTGGCGGCTGCTGCTGCTGGAGGACTGCGACGAGCTGATCCGCGGCGAGGCCCGCCACACGGCCGGGCAGGCGCTGTCGCGGCTGCTGAACCTGACGGACGGTCTGCTGGGCCAGGGCCGCAACGTCCTGGTCGGGGTGACCACCAACGAGGACCTCGAACGGCTCCACCCCGCGGTGGTCCGGCCGGGCCGCTGCCTGGCCCGGATCGAGGTCGGCCGGCTGACCCACCGGGAGGCGGTGGAGTGGCTCGGCACGGACGAGGGCGTCCCCCGCGAGGGCGCCACCCTGGCCGAGCTCTTCGCCCTGCGCCGCGGCACGACGGGCCCCGCGGCCCTGCTGCCCCCGCAGGGGCACGACGCGGAGGCCGGACTGTACCTGTAGGCCCCGCCCGGTCCGCGGCGGCGGCCCCGCCCGGACCCGCCCGCCCGCCCGGCGGTGAGGGCGCGTCAGCCGGTGTCGCGTCAGGCGGTGTAGCGGGCCCGGAGGGCGTCGGCGGCGGTGGCCGTGGCCGCCTCCAGGGAGAGTCCGAGCCGGTGGACGCGTTCCGCGTACGACTGGGCCGCGGCGGCGGCCTCCCGCGCGGACGTGTCGCCCGGGGCCGCGACGAACGTCCCGTTGCGGCCCCGCGTCTCGATCACCCCGTCCGCCTCCAGCGCCCGGTACGCCTTGGCGACCGTGTTGGCCGCGAGCCCGAGCTCCTGCGCGAGGCCCCGTACCGTCGGCAGCTTGAAGCCGGCCGGCAGCCTGCCCGACCGGGCCCGGCCGGAGATCTGCGCGCGCAACTGTTCGTACGGGGCGGGCGAACCGGCCGATCCGTCGAGGGTGATCTTCAGGGATGTCGGGGTCACGCGGGCGATTCTCCCCCATCACCGGGCGCCCCGGGGCGCCGGACGCGAAGCGGCGCGAAGCGGGGACGGCCCCGGACCCGCCGACGGTCCGGGCACGGACGGCGGCCGGCCGCGAGGCGGCGGGCACGGACCGGCCGGGGCGGCGCCGGCTCTTCCTGTGGGCCCGCTTAGCGCCTCCTTAAAAGGAGCCTAAGGATGACCGGCGCGGCCCCGGACCCGGCGGAACCGGGGGGCCGGGGGGCTAGCTTGGCGGGGCCGGGGAGAGCCGGGGGCGGCGCCGTCCGTACGGGAGGCGCCGTCCCCGGCTCGTTCCGCCGGCACACCCCGTCCCCGTCCGAAGGAGATCCACCCATGCCCGCACGCAGGACCCGCACCGCGACCCGTATCGCCGTCGCCGGCCTCGTCCCGCTCGCGGTGGCCGCGTACGCCACGGCTCCGGCCGCCGCCCACGGGTCGATGACGGACCCGGTCAGCCGGGTGGCGGCGTGCTACGCGGAGGGGCCGGAGGCCCCGAGGTCGGCGGCGTGCAAGGCCGCCGTGGCGGCCGGCGGGGTGCAGGCGCTCTACGACTGGAACGCGGTCAACATCGCCGACGCGGGCGGCCGGAGCCGGTCCCTGATCCCGGACGGGCAGCTGTGCTCGGCGGGCAACGCCAAGTACAAGGGCCTGGACCTGGCCCGCGCCGACTGGCCCGCGAGCCCGATGACGGCGGGCGCGCACACCTTCCGCTACCGGGGAACCGCCCCCCACCGGGGCTCCTTCGAGCTGTACATGACGAAGGACGGGTACGACCCGACGAAGCCGCTGAAGTGGTCCGACCTGGAGGCCGCGCCCTTCGCCAAGGCCACCGACCCGGGCATGCGGGGCGGCGAGTACGTCTTCTCCGCCACCGTCCCGAAGAAGTCCGGCCGCCACCTGGTCTACAGCGTCTGGCAGCGCTCGGACAGCCCGGAAGCCTTCTACACCTGCTCGGACGTGGTCTTCGGCAAGGACGGCGGGACCACGGCGGGCGGCGGTACGGGCACCACCCCCACGCCCACCCCCGGCACCGGCACCGCGCCCGCCCCGAAGCCCAGCGGCGGGACCACGGGCGGCACCGGCGGGACCGGTGGGACGCCCACCCCCGGCACCGGCGGGGACGGCCCGCGCCCCCAGGCCCCGACGGACCAGCAGATCTCGGACGGCTCGGGCAAGTCCTCCGTGGAGCACGACGGCCACGGGGACAACGACCCGAGGACGAACGGCAAGGCCGGCGCCGTACCGGTCGCCGCGCACTCCCCGTCACCGGCCGCCGGGGCCGCGGACCTCGCGGAGACCGGCGGCAGCGGAGCCACCCCGGTGATCGCCGCCGTCGGGGCCGCGACCCTGGCCGTCGGCGCGGCCGTCCTCTTCGGCATGGCCCGCCGCCGCACACCGGCGGACCGCGACGGCCGCTGAACCCGGTGGGCCCGGCCCGGCCGTGACCCCTCCCGCGGCCGGGCCGCGGACGGACCGCCCGCGCGTCAGTCGAGGACCGACGCGCAGGTGGTCCGTTCGGCGTTGGCCGGGTCGAGGGCGTTGAGCGCCTCGTGCCAGGCGATGCGGTCGGTGACCCCGATGGCCACGTGCTCGGAGAGGGCCAGCGGACACAGGTCCTGGAGCACGACGTTGCGCACGCCCGGCCCGTCGAGGAACTGGCTGCGGTACGGGGTGACCACCTGGTCGTAGCGGGTCGCGATCACGGTGTACTTCACCCCGGGCACGGTGTCCCCGCCCTGGTTGAGCCGGGTGAGGAAGGCGGAGCCCGCGATCTGGTCGGCGAGGGCGGGTGTCGCGGTGGTGAGGAGGTCCTCGGCGCCGGGGAAGTACGGGAGCAGCCCGGCGAGCCCGTGCAGGGTGGTCCCGTGGTTGTCGGGGGCGAGCCCGATCAGCGACTCGACCTTGGCGGCGCCGCCGAGGAACTTCAGGTAGTGGCGCGGCATCATGCCGCCCTGCGAGTGGCCGATGATGTCGGTCCTGGCCGATCCGGTGGCGGCGAGGACCTTGTCGACGAAGACGGCGAGCTGGGCGGCGGACCTGTCGACGGGGCCGAGTCCGTGGAGGAGCGGCACGCCGGGGAGCTGCCCGTAGTCGAGCGAGTAGACGCAGTACCCGCGCCGGACCAGGTACGGGGCGAGGCCCAGCCAGTTGTCGACGGAGTTCCCGAAGGTGCCGTGCACGAGCACGACGGGCCGGGGGTGGGCGGCGGAGGGCTTGCAGGACCAGTTGTTCCAGCCGCTGCCGGGCGCCGGGGCGGCCTGTGCGGCGCCGGTCGGGGCGGTCAGCGCGGCGGCGAGGGTGAGGACGGCCAGCGGGCGGAGCAGGCGTCGCCAGGGCAGCATCGTGTGATCTCCTTGCGGTTCGAGGGGAGGGGCGCGGGGTGGCGCGTCGACGTGTCGGTGCGTTGGTGTGTCGACGTGTTGGTGTGTCGACGTGTCGGTGCGGGGCCGTCCCGTGATCCGGATCACCGGGGCGCTGCTGCCGTCAAGTTACGGGCGAGTAGTGGAACGCGGAAGTTACGCGTCGGTAAAAACTGGTGCGGCGCCCGGCGCACCCGTCCGCGGGGCGCCCGCACACCGTCCACCGGTCACCCGTTCGGCTCTCCCCTGCTGCGGCCCGCCCCCGGCGCGCCGAGCGTGGGGGCATGACCCAGACCACCGACGCAGGCCCGTCCGGCGGCTTCCTCGCCGAGATCAAGGACGCCGTGACCACCCGCGCAGCCCTGCTGGTCCTGGGGGTGCTGGCGCTCCAGCTCGCCTTCATCACCTCGTACATCGGGGCCTTCCACCACCCCGGACCGCACGAGATCCCGCTCGCGGTGGCCGCTCCCGCCCCGGGGATCGCGGAGCGGACCGCGCGGCTCCTCGGCGATCTGCCCGGCAGCCCGCTCGACCCGCGCGCGGTCGCGGACGAGGCCACGGCAGTCGGCCAGGTCAGGAACCGGGACGTGGACGGCGCGCTGATCGTCGACCCGGCCGGTACGACGGACCAGCTGCTGGTCGCCGGAGGCGCCGGGACCTCGCTCGCGCAGGCCGTCGAGGAGGTCGTCGTGCTGGCCGAGGCGGGCCAGGGGCGCGCCGTCCGGATCGTGGACGTGGCTCCGGCGGCGGCGGGCGACGCGCGCGGGCTGAGCTCCTTCTACCTGGTCGTCGGCTGGTGCGTGGGCGGTTACCTGTGCGCCGCGATCCTCGCGATCAGCGCGGGCGCGCGGCCCGCGAACACGCACCGCGCCGTCATCCGGCTCGGCGCGCTGCTCGCGTACGCGGTCGTCGCCGGGCTGCTCGGCGCGGTGATCGCGGGCCCGGTGCTGGACGCGCTGCCCGGCAGCGTCCCGGCCCTGTGGGGGCTCGGCGCGCTGGTGGTCCTCGCGGTCGGCGCGATCACCCTGGCCTTCCAGGGGCTGGCGGGCGTGGTCGGCATCGGCCTGGCGATCCTGCTGGTGGTGGTCCTCGGCAACCCGAGCGCGGGCGGCGCCTACCCGTACCCGCTGCTGCCGCCGTTCTGGAGCGCCGTCGGCCCGGCCCTGCCGCCGGGCGCGGGGACGTACGCCGCGCGCTCCATCGCGTACTTCCGGGGCAACGGCGTGACCGGTCCGCTGCTGGTGCTGGCCGCCTGGGCGGTGGGCGGCGCGGTGGTCACCCTGGTCTGCTCGATGCTGCGCAGGGGGCGGCCGGGGCCCGCGGTGGGCAGCGGGCTCGATGCCGACCCGCCCTCCCCGGACCCGTACTCCCCCGGCACGCCGTCCCCGGGCGGGCCGTCCGCGGCCGGGCCGTCCGCGGCCGGGCCGTCCGCCGCCGGGCCGTCCCTCGGTGGAGAGGCGGCCGGGCGATGAACAGCCCCGTCCCGCGCAACCGTCAGGGCCCGGCCGCGCAGGCCGTGTCCGTCAAGCGGATGGAACCCAGCGCCCAGGCGCAGCTCGGCGCGCTCGGCCTCACCGGGTTCATCGTGGTCACCGTCCTCGCCACCGGGATCGACGCGGGCGTCCTCCCCGAGCGGCCGGGCCACGCGGTGCTGCCGGTGGTCGGCTTCTTCATCGGCGGTCTCGCCCAGCTCCTGGCCGGGCTCTTCCAGGCCCAGCGCGGCGACACCTGGCACGCCACGGTCTTCGGCGGCTTCGGGCTCTTCTGGATGGCCAAGGCGTGCCTGCTCCAGTGGGTGCTGCCGGCCACCGCCCCGGAGCTGCGCGGGGAGGTGAACGGGCTGTTCACGCTGCCCTGGGTGTTCGTGGTCTTCGTGCTGTGGATCGGCAGCTGGCGCATCCACCTGGTGCTGCTCTCCACCTTCAGCTGTGTCCTCGTCGTCTTCGTCGCCATGACGGTCACCGGCTTCACCGGGTCGCAGACCTGGAACCGGGTCACGGGCTGGAGCGGCCTGCTGGCCGCCCTCGGGGCGACGTACCTGCTCGCCGGGCAGATCCTGGCCGGCACCTGGGGCCGTCAGGTGCTCCCGATGGGCCGTTTCCTGGCCCCCGAGGAACAGCCGGAGGCCTGACGTCTGCCCCGTCCGGCCGGGCGCGGGCGCGCGCGTCAGGCCCGCCCGGGACGCCGTGTCCCGGGCGGGCCTGACGCGCTCTCCGTCCTCCGCCCTCCGTGTGCCGGGGCGGGGCGGGGCCGCCCGCTACTTCTTCGCGGCCTTCGCGGCCTCCGCCGCCCGGCCGGCCGGGGCGCCCTCGGCGTTGCCGTAGTACGCCTGCCGCATGAGCTGCTGCATGTCGTCGATCATCGGCATCCGCGGGTTGGCGGGGGCGCACTGGTCGGCGTACGCGTTCATGGCCTGGGCCGGGAGGGCCTCGACGAAGGCCCGCTCGTCCACGCCCTCCTCGGCGAAGGAGGCCGGGATGCCGCACTTGGCGCGCAGCTCCTCGACGGCCCTGGCGTAGGACTCGACGCCCTCGGCCGGGGTGGCGGCCGGCAGGCCCAGCAGCTTCGCGATCTCCTGGAACCGCTCCGGGGCCCGGTAGACCTCGGCCTTCGGCCACGGGGTGGCCTTGTGCGAGACCGTGCCGTTGTGACGGATCACGTGGGGCAGGAGCAGCGCGTTGGTGCGGCCGTGGGCGACGTGGAAGGTGTTGCCCAGGGTGTGCGCCATGGCGTGGACCAGGCCGAGGAAGGCGTTGGCGAAGGCCATGCCCGCGACCGTCGAGGCGTTGTGCATCCTCTCGCGGGCCTCGGGGTCGTTCGGGCCGTCCACGACGCATCGTTCGAGGTTCTCGAAGATCAGCTTGACGGCCTGGAGGCAGAGGCCGTCGGTGTAGTCGTTGGAGTAGGCGGAGACGTACGCCTCGGTGGCGTGCGTCAGGGCGTCGAAGCCGGAGTCCGCGGTCACGGTGGCCGGCAGGCCCATCGGCAGGACCGGGTCGACGATGGCGACGTCGGGGGTCAGCGCGTAGTCGGCGAGCGGGTACTTCTGGGCCACCGCCGGGTCGGAGATGACGGCGAAGGGGGTGACCTCGGAGCCGGTGCCCGAGGTGGTCGGGATGGCGACCATCTTGGCCTTGCCGCCCAGCGAGGGGAACTTGTAGGCGCGCTTGCGGATGTCGAAGAACTTCTCCTTGGTGTCCCCGAACTCCACCTCCGGGCGCTCGTACATCAGCCACATGATCTTCGCGGCGTCCATCGGCGAGCCGCCGCCGAGGCCGATGATCGTGTCGGGCTCGAAGTCGCGCATCATCGCGGCGCCGGCCCGGACGGTGGACAGCTCCGGGTTGGGCTCGACGTTGTCGATGACCTGGACGGCGACAAAACCCTCGCGGGCCTGGAGGATGTCGGTGACCTTCTGCACGAAGCCGAGGGCGACCATGGTCTTGTCGGTGACGATCGAGACGCGGCTGATGCCCTCCATCTCACCGAGGTAGCGGATGGAGTTGCGCTCGAAGTAGATCTTCGGCGGGACCTTGAACCACTGCATGTTGTTGCTCCGCCGTCCGATCCGCTTGATGTTGATCAGGTTGACCGCGGTGACGTTGTTCGACACCGAGTTGTGGCCGTACGAGCCGCAGCCGAGGGTCAGCGAGGGCAGGAAGGCGTTGTAGACGTCGCCGATGCCGCCGAAGGTGGAGGGCGCGTTGGCGATGACGCGGACGGCCTTGACCTTGCGGCCGAACTCCTCGACGAGCGCCTCGTCCTCGGCGTGGACGGCGGCGCTGTGGCCCAGTCCGTGGAACTCGACCATCGCGGCGGCCAGTTCCAGGCCGTGCTCGGTGTCGGACGCCTTGAGGGCGGCCAGGACGGGCGAGAGCTTCTCGCGGGTCAGCGGTTCGGCGTCGCCGACCTCGTTGCACTCGGCGAGCAGGACGGAGGTGCCGTCCGGGACGGTGAAGCCGGCCTGCTCGGCGATCCACTGCGGGGACTTGCCGACGACCGCCGGGTTCAGCTTGCCTCCGGCGCAGTCGGTGGCGTAGGCCGTCGTGCCGAAGACGAACTGCTCCAGCTTGGTCTTCTCGGCGGCGGTGACCACGTGGGCGCCGAGCCGCTCGAACTCGGCGATGCCCTTCTCGTAGATCTCCTGGTCCAGGATCACGGCCTGTTCGGAGGCGCAGATCATGCCGTTGTCGAACGCCTTGGAGAGCACGATGTCGTGGACCGCGCGGCCCAGCTTGGCGCTCCGGTGGACATAGGCCGGGACGTTGCCCGCGCCGACGCCCAGGGCCGGCTTGCCGCAGGAGTAGGCGGCCTTGACCATGGCGTTGCCGCCGGTGGCGAGGATGGTGGAGACGCCCGGGTGGTTCATGAGGGCGCCGGTGGCCTCCATGGAGGGGGCGCTCACCCACTGGACGCAGTTCTCGGGGGCGCCCGCGGCGACGGCGGCGTCGCGCACGATGCGGGCGGCCTCGGCGGAGCAGTTCTGCGCGGAGGGGTGGAAGGCGAAGACGATCGGGTTGCGGGTCTTCAGCGCGATCAGCGCCTTGAAGATCGTCGTGGAGGTCGGGTTGGTGACCGGGGTCATCGCGCAGACCACGCCGACGGGCTCGGCGATCTCGGTGATGCCGTTGATCTCGTCGCGGCGGATGACGCCCGCGGTCTTCAGGCCGCGCATCGAGTTCACGACGTGCTCGCAGGCGAAGAGGTTCTTGACCGCCTTGTCCTCGAAGATCCCGCGGCCGGTCTCCTGGACGGCGAGTTCGGCGAGGTCGCCGTGGCGGCTCAGCGCCGCCAGGGACGCCTTCTTGACGATGTGGTCGACCTGCTCCTGGGTGAACGTCTCGAACCGGTCGAGCGCCTTGAGCGCGCCCTGGACCAGTCCGTCCACCATCTCGTTGGCCTCCATGGCAGGAACTCCTTAGCTGTCGACCCGGCGTCCGAACCGGTGAATCGTTTCTCTGATGCCTCAATTCGACACCCGAAAAGGGGTGCGACGGGGCCGAAAAAGCCCTCACCCGGTGGGACGAAAGGCTGTTCACCACCGTTCACAGGCCCCCCATCAGCCCATGTGACCTGGGCATATTCCAGGGGACCAAAGACCCGCGTGCGCTTGTGAAAGCTTTCACAAGACATGGGGGCGAGTGCGCCCTGTCGCACGCCTTCCCCCCGCACGCACAATCTCCGTGACGACTCGCAGCGACGACCCGCACGGCCGTGAGGGAGGGGTCCATGGGCCACCAGGTCCGCACCGCGGACGGACGCGCGCTGACGGTGGAGCGCTGGGGCGACCCGGAGGGCAGGCCGGTCCTCCTCCTCCACGGCACCCCCGGCAGCCGCCTGGGCCCGGCCCCCCGCGGCATGGTCCTCTACCAGCGCCGGATGCAGCTCATCGCCTACGACCGGCCCGGCTACGGCGGCTCCGACCGGCACCCGGGCCGCACCGTCGCCGACGTGGCCCAGGACGTGGCCGCCGTCGCCGACGCCCTGGGCCTGGACACCTTCGCCGTGGCCGGCCGCTCCGGCGGCGCCGCGGGCGCCCTGGCCTGCGCCGCCCTGCTCCCGGACCGGGTCACCCGGACGGCGGCCATGGTGGGCCTGGCCCCCCGGGACGCGGAGGACCTGGACTGGTTCGCGGGCATGGCCGCCTCGAACGTACGGGAGTACACCGCCGCCTCCGCCGACCCCGAGGGGCTCGCGGCCCGGCTGATCCCCCGCGCCGACGGCATCCGCCGGGACCCCGGACGGCTCCTGGACGAGCTGCGCCGGGAGCTGACCGACAACGACCGCATGATCGTCTCGGACGCCGGTCTACGGGCGATGCTGCTGCGGAACTACCGCGAGGGGCTGCGCACC
Source organism: Streptomyces sp. NPDC051567 (assembly GCF_044454165.1). NCBI lineage: Bacteria > Bacillati > Actinomycetota > Actinomycetes > Kitasatosporales > Streptomycetaceae > Streptomyces > Streptomyces sp. NPDC051567. The sequence goes on from NZ_JBITDK010000020.1 coordinate 70,690, forward strand.
TCGGCGTACGGCTGGATCGACGACGCCCTCGCCTTCAGCCGCCCCTGGGGCTTCGACCCCGCCCTGATCCGCTGCCCGGTGCTGATCTGGCACGGGGAACTCGACGTGTTCTCCCCCGTGGGCCACTCCCGCTGGCTGGCCCGCCGCATCCCGGGCGCCACCACCACCATCGAACCCGCCGCCGCGCACTTCGCCGCCCTGCGCGCGCTGCCCGACGTACTGAACTGGCTGCTGCGGGAGACACCCGTGGCGGCGGCCGGGCAGCGGTCCGCCTGACCGGCGCGCCGGGCGCCCGGCGGCACGCGCGGCGGCACGCCCGTTACCGGTGCCGGGCGCCCGGCAGAGGAATGGATCTTGCTGTCCGGCGGGCGGCCGAATGCGGACGGCAAGGGAAAGGACCGGGCCTTTCTGGAGCGCTCGGCCACTTTCCCTAGAACGCTTGACCATGCGTCATGTCCAGCTTGCCGGTGGGGTGGGGCCGAGTAAAGTCGCCCCTTGACACCAGCATGTCGCTGTTGTCATTCACCTGCCCATTCCGTATGGGCTTCCCCAAGGACGGTGTCGTGAACACTTCCGCAACCCCCGCGGCCTCCACGGTCAAGACCCCCCGGGTCCCGCTCGACCGGATCGACGTGCGCAGCGCGTCCGCGGTCACGGCTCTCGGCCGCGTCCTTCCCTCGGAATCCGGGCGCCCGTCCGGGACCCCCCTCTTCAACTCCGCCCTCTGAGACCGGAGTACGCGCTCTAGACTGGTGGAATGACCGGCCTGATCGCTTTTCGCGAGATCGTCCTGAAAGTTCACAGCAGATGCGATCTCGCCTGTGATCATTGCTATGTCTACGAACACGCAGACCAGAGTTGGCGAGCCCGGCCGAAAGTGATCTCGCCCGAGGTCGTTTCCCGTACCGCGTCGCGGCTCGCCGAACACGCCCGCGCCCATGCGCTCCCTTCCGTCACGGTGATCCTGCACGGGGGAGAACCCCTCCTCGCGGGCCCCGGACGGCTCCGGCTCGTGTGCGAGGAATTCACCCGCGCGCTCGCGGGCACCGCCGCGCTCGATCTCCGTATCCACACCAATGGGCTCCAGCTCGGAACCCGTCATCTCGACCTCTTCGCCGAATACGGCGTCCGCGTCGGCATCTCCCTCGACGGGGACCGCGCCGCCAACGACCGCCACCGGCGTTTCGCGGACGGGCGCACCAGCCACCCGCTGGTCCTGGCCGCCGTCGCCCTGCTCCGTTCCGAGCCCTACCGCCACCTCTACCAGGGCCTGCTCTGCACCGTGGACGTGGCCAACGACCCCGTCGCCGTACTGGACGCGCTGGTCGGACTCGACCCCCCGCGCGTGGACTTCCTCCTCCCCCACTCCACCTGGGAGACGCCCCCGGCCCGCCCGGACGGCCTGCCCGACGCGTACGCGCGCTGGCTGCTGCGGGTCTTCGACCACTGGGAGCGGCTGGAGCGCCCGGTGCCCGTACGGCTCTTCTCCTCCCTGCTCTCCACCCTGCGCGGCGGCCCCAGCCTCACCGAGTCCCTCGGCCTCACCCCCACCGACCTCGTCGTGGTCGAGACCGACGGGAGCCTGGAGCAGGCCGACTCCCTCAAGAGCGCCTTCGACGGGGCGGCGGCCACCGGCTTCAACGTCTTCGACCACGCCTTCGACGAGGTCGCGGCCCATCCCGGGGTGCGCGCCCGGCAGCTGGGCCTGGCCGGTGTCAGCGCCGCGTGCCGCGCCTGCCCTGTCGTACGTTCGTGCGGCGGCGGGCTCTACACGCACCGCTACCGGAGCACCAACGGCTTCGACAACCCCTCCGTGTACTGCGCCGACCTGCGCGAGCTGGTGGACGGGGTCGAGGGCCGCACGGCGCTGCGGGAGACCGCCCCGGAGCTGACCGATCCCGCCGCGCTCGCCCGGTCCCAGCAGGAGCTGACCCGCGTCCTGCTGGCCCGGCTCCACGCGGACCTGGCGGCCGGGCCCGGCTGGGCGCGGGCCTGGGAGCTGCTGGCCGAGGTGGAGCGGGCCGGGGAGGCGGGCGCGGACGCGCTGGACGCCGTACTGGACCACCCGTTCACCCGGAGCTGGGTACTGGCCGCCCTGGACGCGGGGCGCGAGGGGCGCCGGGACGCCGGGCACGCCGGGCACGCCGCACGGAGGCTGACGGCGCTGGCCGCCGCGGCCGTGCTGCGGGGCGGGCTGGAACTGCCCGCCGAGGTGCTCTACCGGGACGGGGAGGTGTACCTGCCGACGCTGGGGCTGCTGCGGCTCGGGGAGCCCGGTACCGACGGCCGGGCCGCGCTGCGCGCCACCGACGAGGGGTACGCGGTACGGGACGGCCGCGCCGAGCACCGGTTCGGCCCCGCGCGGGGGGACGCGCGCTGGCAGCCCGTACGGCGCTGGTCGCCCGGCCCGGACGCGGCCCCGGTGGCCCTGGAGGACCTCGACCCGTACCGGAACTGCTTCGCCCGCCCGCCCCGGCTGCGGCTCGGCGCGGGCGAGGCCGAGGAGTGGCGGGTCAGGCTGGCCGGGGCGTGGGCGCTGCTGCGCGGGGCGGTGCCGGCGCAGGCGCGGGCGGGCGCCGCCGGGCTGACCACGCTGACCCCCCTGGCGGGCGGCCCCCGCTCGGGCGGCCGGGGCGAGGCGGGCCGGCACGGGCCGGGGGCGCTGGGGGTCCCGTACGCGGCCGGGACCCGGGAGACGGCGCTCGCGCTGCTGACCGGGGGACGCCGGGCCCGGCTCCGGGCGCTGACCGAGGTGGCCGACCTGTACGCGCTGGACGGCGAGTGGCAGCACCCGTCGCCGTGGCGGGAGCACCCGGTCCCGGTGTCGCGGCTGCTGGCCGACGCGCACGAGCAGGTGGCGGTGGAGGCGTACCTGCGGGCCACGGGGGACGCCGGACCGGGGGGCGCGGACCGGGTGCACCGCGCCCTGGACCGGCTGTCGGCCGCGGCCGAACTGACCGTCACCGGCAAGCGGCTGGTGGCGGAGCTGCGCCGGGAGCTGACGGAGGCCGGGGCATGAGTCCCCCGGCCTCCCCCGGCGCCCCGGCCCCACCTCCCGCCCCGTTCGCCCCTGCTCTCCCCCACACCCCGGCCTCCTCACCCGCCCCCGGTAACACGGCAGCCCCGGCCAACGTGCCCGGCTCCAGTGCCCCAACGGCCCCTGCCGCCCCGGCCGGCGCCCCCGCGCCGGGTGTCCGGCTGCGGCTGCCCGGAGTACGGCCCGGGGCGCGGCTCCTGGTGCACGCCTCCCTCGCCGGGACGGGACTGCGCGCCGGGCCGCTGCGCGACGCCCTGCTCGGGGCCCTCGGCCCGCACGGCACCCTGGTGGTCCCGGCCTTCACCCCGGCGAACTCCACCACCTCCACCGCCCACCTGGAGCGGATCGCCGGGCTCTCCGGGCCACAGGTGCGGGCCTTCCGCGCGCGGATGCCCGCCTTCGACCCGGCGCGCACCCCGAGCGAGGGCATGGGCGTCCTCGCCGAGGCGGTCCGCACCGCTCCGGGGGCCGTCCGCAGCGCCCATCCGCAGACCTCCTTCGCCGCCCTCGGGGCGGACGCGGAACGGCTCTGCGCCGGGCACCGGCTCGAAAGCCATCTGGGGGAGGACTCCCCTCTGGGAAAGCTGTGCCGGGAGGGGGGACAGGTACTCCTGATCAATGTGGGATTTTCGGTCTGTACCGCTTTCCATCTCGCGGAGTACCGAATTCCCGACCCCCCCTTGCGCATGTACGAGTGTGTGGTGAAGGTGAACCTTCCGGGGCGGCGGCGGGGGAAGGAGTGGAGGGGGTTCGAGGACGTCGTGCTGGACGACGGCGATTTCCCGGAGATCGGCAGGTCGTTCCCGGAGCCCCGGTTGCGCAGGGGGCGGGTGGGAGGGGCCCCGGCCGTGCTCTTCTCCGTCCCGGACGCCGTCGGTCACGCTCTTGACTGGATGGCCGGGAACAGACGCTGACCGACCGGACCGCGGGGGTGTCCTGCGCGGCGGCTGCCGGAAATGATGGTTCTTCGCTCGCATTCCTTTCGGGACGGGGGTCGTGTGCCCGCATCAGTGCAGCCGTACTTCTTTCTCAGTTACGCGCATACGCCACGGTTCGGAGCAGGCGGTCCCGATCCCGACATGTGGGTCGATCACCTCTTCCGCGACCTGTGCAGCCATGTCATGGCGCTGACCGATCTGCCCGCCGGGTCGGACGCCGGGTTCATGGACCGGGAGATCCGCAGCGGTGAGGGCTGGTCCGAACGGCTCGGGGCGGCGCTCGCCACCTGCCGGGTCTTCGTCCCGCTCTTCTCGCGCCGGTACTTCGCCAGCCAGATGTGCGGGAAGGAGTGGTTCGCCTTCGCACAGCGCGCCATCCGGCAGAGCGCGGTCAGCGACCGGCCGGCCGAGGCGATCGTGCCCGCGCTGTGGGTACCGGTCGCGCCCGCGCAACTGCCGCTCCCCGCCGAACGGCTGCAGTTCAACCACAACACCTTCGGCGAGCGGTACGTCACCGAGGGCTTCTACGGCCTGATCAAACTCCGCAGTTACGCCGAGGAGTACGAGCGGGCCGTCTACGAGCTGGCCAAACGGATCGTGCGGGTCGCCGAGTCCGTCCGCCTCGACTCCATCCGGCCCGTGGACTACCGGGTGGTGCCGAGCGCCTTCGGGCCCGCCGGCAGCGGCGCCCGCACCCTCCAGGTGACGGTGGCGGCGGCCTCCCGGCACGATCTGCCGGAGGGCCGCAGCCCCGAGTACTACGGGGAGAGCGCGCTGGAGTGGAACCCGTACCATCCGGCCTCCCGCAAGCCCGTCGCCGTCGTCGCCGAGGACCTGGTGCGCTCCCTCAACTACCAGACGACGCTGGCCTCCTTCGACGACGAGACCGGTCCCTTCGACACCAAGCAGCCGCCGGTCCGGCCGGAGATCCTGATCGTCGACCGCTGGTCGGTGCGGGACGAGCGGCGCAGGCGGCGGCTGGCCGCCTTCGACCAGGAGTCCCGGCCGTGGATCAACGTGGTCGTGCCGTGGAACCGCTCCGACCACCAGGGCCGGTCCAAGGAGAGCGAGCTGGCCCAGCGGCTGGAGGAGACCATGCCGGTGAAGATGGGACAGGGCCGGGCGGCCTGCCGGGCCGCCGCCAACGGGGTGGCCGACATGGAGACCCTCGGACAGATCCTGCCGCAGGTCGTCGAGGCCGCCGCCCAGCAGTTCCTCAGACACGCCCAGGTGTACCCGCCGACCAGCGGCACGCCCACCGAACGGCCCCGGCTGCTGGGGCCGATGGGGATGGACGGACCGCCCGCGCCACCCCCTCGGGCCCCCTTCCCGCCCGAGGCGCAGAGCGACCACGACGACACCGACCGGGGGGACGCGGATGACAGCCGACCGTGAAGGCCGTACCAGCGGTGACGACCGCGACAGCCGTGACAGCCGTGACGGACAGATCATCACCTTCTACTCGTACAAGGGCGGTACGGGCCGCACGATGGCGCTGGCCAACACCGCCTGGATACTCGCCGCCAACGGCAAGCGGGTGCTGGCCGTGGACTGGGACCTGGAGGCCCCGGGCCTGCACCGGTTCTTCCACCCCTTCCTCGACCCCTCCACCCTCGGCGCCACCACCGGGATCATCGACCTGATCGGCGAGTACGCCTGGGCGGCGACCAGCCCGGCGCAGCGCGCGGGCGACTGGCACAAGGACTACGCGCGCATCCGGCCGCACGCCGTCTCGCTCACCCCCGAGACCCTGGGCTGGGAGTTCCCGGACGGCGGCACCCTCGACTTCGTCTCGGCGGGCCGGCAGAACCGCGAGTACTCCGCGACCGTCTCCACCTTCGACTGGGACAACTTCTACGACCGGCTCGGCGGCGGCCTCTTCTTCGACGCCCTGCGCGCCGACATGAAGAGCGCCTACGACTACGTCCTGATCGACAGCCGGACCGGGCTCTCCGACATCGCGGACATCTGCACCGTCCACTTACCGGACGTCCTGGTCGACTGCTTCACCCTCTCCGACCAGTCCATCGACGGCGCCGCCGCCGTCGCCCGGCAGATCGACGAGCGGTTCCACGGCCGGGGCATCCGGATCTACCCGGTCCCGATGCGCATCGACGAGGGCGAGAAGGAGAAGGCCGACGCGGGCCGGGCACTGGCCCGGATCAAGTTCGACCGTTTCCCCGGCGGGCTCCTCGGGGACGAACTGACCTCCTACTGGGGCGCGGTGGAGATCCCGTACCGCCCCTACTACGCCTACGAGGAGACCCTGGCCACCTTCGGTGACGAGGCCGGGCTCACCAACTCCCTGCTCTCCGCCTTCGAACGGCTCACCGCCGTGGTCACCGAGGGCGCCGTCACCGCCATGCCGGCCGTCGGCGAGGAGGTGCGGCTGCGCATCCGGGACGCCTTCACCCGGCGCCGTCCGGCCCTGCCCGCCGACCTGTTCCTCTGCTACGTCGCCGAGAACCGGATGTGGGCCGACTGGATCGAGTCGGTGCTCACCCGGGCCGGTTTCCGGGTCGTGCCGAGGGACGTCTCCGCCGGGCCGGTCCCCGGGGCGGTCTCCGCCGGGTCCACCCTGGGCGGCGCGGGCCTCGGCCTCGACACCACCGCCGCCCGGACGGTGGTGCTGCTCTCCAGCGCCTACCTCAAGTCCGCGCGGGCCGTGGAGGTGTGGGAGCGCACGGCCGCCGAGGACCCGACCGGGGCCCGCCGCCGGCTGGTCCCCCTGCGCGTGGGCGACGTACGGCTGTCCACGCCCTACATCGACCGGAACCCGGTGGACCTCTTCCGCCTCGACGAGGCGCACGCCACCGCCGCCCTGCTGCGGGCGGTGGAGCGGGCGCCGGCCCTGCCCGACCCCGCGGGCGGCGCCCGGCCCGGCCCGCGGTTCCCGGGGACGGTCCCGAAGATCTGGAACGCGCCGCCCCGCAACCCGGGGTTCACCGGGCGCGGCATCGTCCTGGAGCGGATGCGCGACCGGCTCGGCGGCGGGATGGCCGTGGTGCTGCCGCAGCCGCAGACGCTGTACGGGCTGGGCGGTGTGGGCAAGACGCAGGTGGCGCTGGAGTACGTGCACCGGTTCATGGCCGACTACGACCTGGTGTGGTGGATCTCCTCGGAGCAGCCCGACGACGTGGTCGCCGCCCTCGCGGAGCTGGCCGTACGGCTGGGGGCGCAGACCGGCGAGGACATGTCGGCCGCGTCGCGGGAGGCGATCGACCTGCTGCGGCGCGGGGTGCCGTCCGCGCGCTGGCTGCTGGTCTTCGACAACGCCGACGACCCCGAGTCGCTCAAGCGGTACTTCCCGCCGGGCGGTCCGGGCCATGTCCTGGTGACCTCCCGCAACCAGTCCTGGTCGCAGTACGGTGACGCGCTCCCGGTGGACGTGTTCCTGCGCGAGGAGTCCGTGGAGCACCTGCGGCGCCGGGCCCCCGGGCTCTCCGGGGACGACGCGGAGCAGGTGGCCGTCGCGGTGGGGGACCTGCCGCTGGCCGTCGAGCAGGCGGGCGCCTGGATCGCGGAGACCGCGACCCCGGTCCCGGCGTACATCGAGCAGCTCGCCCGGCAGGCCGCCCGGGTCCTGGCGCTCAACCAGCCGCCCGGCTATCCGGAGCCGGTGGCCGCCACCTGGAACGTGTCCATCGAACGGCTCCAGTCCCGCTCCCCCGCGGCCGTGCGCCTCCTCCAGCTGTGCGCCTTCTTCGCGCCGGAGCCGATCTCGGCCAACCTCCTCTACAGCAAGGAGATGATCGACGCCCTCAAGCCGTACGACGCCTCCCTCCAGGAGAAGCTCGTGCTCGGCCGGGTGATCCGGGAGATCGGCCGGTTCGCGCTGGCCAAGGTCGACCAGGTCGGCAACAGCATCCAGGTGCACCGGCTGGTGCAGGCGGTGATCCGGGCGCAGCTCTCCGAGGAGGAGCAGCGCGAGGCCCGGCACGCGGTGCACCGCATCCTGGCGGGTGCCCGGCCGGACGACGACGAGCCGATCGACAATCCGGAGACCTGGCCCCGGTTCACCACCATCTGGCCGCACCTGGCGCCCTCGGAGGCCCGGTTCTGCAAGGAGCCGGAGACGCGCCGGCTCCTGATCGACCGGGTGCGGTACCTGTGGAAGCGCGGCGACTTCAAGGCCGCCCACCAGCTCGGCGAGGAGCTGCGCGAGGACTGGAAGGAGACGCTCGGCGGCGACGACCTCCAGTACCTGTACCTGCGGTTCCACCTCTCCAACATCCTGCGCTCGCAGGGCCGGTTCGTGGAGGCGATGGAGCTGGACGAGGTCACCCTGGAGCGGCAGCGGGCCGCGCTGGGGCCCTCGCACCCGCACACGTACATGACCACGAGCGGGCTGGCGATGGACCTGGGCGCGATGGGCCGCTACGGGGAGGCGATGGAGCTGGCGACGGCCGCGCACGAGGGGTTCGGCCAGATCTTCCACGAGGCGCACCCGCGCACCCTGGCCGCCGCGAACAACCTGGCCCTGAACCTGCGGATGGTCGGGCGGTACGCGCGGGCCCGGGAGATCGACCAGGAGGTCTTCGACCGGCGCACCGAGGTGCTGGGGCCGGAGCACCCGTACACCCTGTCCTCGGCGCAGAACCTCGCCCGCGACCTGCGCGAGGTGGGCCGGTACGACGATTCGGTGCAGTTGCTGGGCCGGACGTACGAGATCTACAAGCGGACGCTGGGCCGGGCCTTCCCGGGCACCCTGTCGGCGGCGAAGAACCTGGCGGTCTCGCTGCGCCGGGCGGGGGACCTCCAGGACGCGCTGCGGCTGACGACGGCGACCCGCAACCGCTACCGGGCCAAGTACACCTCGGTCAACCCTGACCTGCTGGCCTGCGACCTGAACCTGGCCTCGGACCTGTTCGCGACCGGTGACCCGGACGGGGCGCGGGACCTGGCGCGGGAGGTGGTGGACGAGTACGTGAAGGTGCCGGGCGAGCGGCACCCGTACACGCTGGCGGCGGTCAACAACCTGGCGGTCTTCCACTGGGGCGCGGGGGACGCGGGGGCGGCCGAGCCGATGCTGCGCCGAACGGTCCGCCTGATGCGGGAGGTCCTCGGCGACGAGCACCCGCACACCGTCTTCACCGATCTCAACCTGGCCAACGTCCTCGCCGCCCTGGGTGATCCGCGGGGGGCCCTGGAACTGGAGCGGCTCGCGGTGGCGCGGCTGCGCGAGGCGCTGGGGGCGCACCACCCGGAGACGCTGGCGAGCGCCTCGAACATGGCGGTCAGCCTGGACGCGCTGGGCCACGAGCAGGAGGCGGCCCGGGTCCGCGCCGAGGCGGTGGCCGAACTGACCAGGCTCCTCGGCGAGGAGCACGGGCTGACCCGTTACGCCCGCGACGAGCGCCGGGTCCACCGGGACCTGGAACCGCTCGCGGTGTGATCCGTACCGGGCGGTGGGGCGCGTTTCCCCGCCGCCCGGCCGTCCGCACCCCGGCCGCCCGCCGACGGGCGGCCCGACAGCTGACTGGGGGCGCTGTGACCGACAGCATGACCTTTCACAACGAGGACCTGCCCGGGCTCTTCCACCACACCGACCGGGCGGCGATCTCCCGGCAGCGCGAGTCGGCCCGGGCCACGCGGGCGCAGCTGGTGCTGCTGGTGGTGGCCGCCGGGGCCGCCGCCCTGCCCTCGGGGCCCGCGCTGGGCTCGTCGCGCCTGTTCGGGCTGGTGAGCGTGGCCGCGTACGCCGGGGTGCTGGCCGTGGGCGCGCGGTCGACCAGGCGCCGGGCCCGTCCGCAGTGGCAGCTCAACCGCAGCGCGGCGGAGTTCGTCAAGTCCCTGGCCTGGCGGTACGCGGTGCACGGGGCGCCGCTGGGCAGCGATGCCGCAGATCCGGACGCGGTGTACCGGGCGCGGCTGGAGGCGGGTCTGGACGAGCTGCGCAAGATGGGCTGGGAGGACCCGCGCGGCGGGGCGGTGCCGGCGGGCGGTGAGATCACCGCCGCGATGCGCCGGCTGCGCGGGCTGGGCTACCGGCTCCGGCGGGAGACGTACGTCCGGGACCGGCTGATCGAGCAGCGCACCTGGTACCGGCGGCGGACGGAGGTCTCCCGGCGGGCGACCGCGCTGTGGTCGTGGACGATCGTGGCGCTGACCTGTCTGGCGCTGCTGTTCGCGCTCCTGGGGTCGTTCGGGTCGGGTCCGGGACCGGGGCTGACGGGGCTGCTGAGCGCGGCGGCGGCGGCCGGGATCGCCTGGAACGAGGTGCGCCGCCACCATCCGCTGATCGAGGCGCACACGCTGGTCGAGCAGGACCTGGCGGCGATGATGGTGGTGATGCAGACGACCGTCACCGAGGCCCAGTGGCCGTCCGCCGTCTACGAGACCGAGCGGTACGTCTCCCCGCAGCACACGGACTGGCTGGCCCGGCACAGCAGCTGACGGACGGTCTCGCGCACGGACCGCGCACGAGCCGCGTACGGGGGCCCGTGCGCGGCGGGCCGGGCGGGCGGCCGGGGTGGCGCGGCCCGGCGGGCGGGCCGGGGGCGCGTGCGGGGCGGTCGCGGCGCGGCCGTGCGCCGGGCCGGTCGCGGGTCAGTCGCGGGCCACGCCCTCGCGCCAGACGACGGTGACGGGCTTCCCGAGCGCCCGCGCGTAGGCGACGATCTCGCCGGTCCCGCCGTGTCCCCGGGCGGGCAGGCCGTCCCAGACGGCGACGAGCCGGTCGCAGGAGTCGGCGATGTAGGTGCCGGCGGCGTAGTACGCCTCGTCGGTGGAGCGGGCGAAGTCCATCCGGACCTCCTGGGTGGCCCGGTGCCTGAGCCACCGGTAGTGGGCCAGGGCCCCGGCGTCCGCGAAGCCGTCCTCGTAGTCCCCGCTGGGGATCACCGCGGTGAGGTCGGCGCCGCACTCCAGGGCGATGTCGGCGAAGAGCTGGTCCGCTCCCTCGGCGAGGCTGGAGAAGGCCTCCAGCGGCCCGCCCTGCCCGGCCAGGACGGCCCGCAGGCCCCTCTCCACGTGGCCGAGCGCCTCACCGGGGATCGACCGGTGTCCGGTCACGCCGATGCGTTTCATACGCGGAACCTCCCCCGGGAAACACCCCTGGACATCGTCCCAGAAGGCGGGAGGACGTCCAGGGGTGCGGCGGGGGCGCGTGGGCCTACGGTCAGTAGACGCTGACCCCGTAGGCGTTCAGGGCCTCGACCACGGGCTGGAAGTAGGTGGTCCCGCCCGAGGAGCAGTTGCCGCTGCCGCCGGAGGTGAGGCCGACCGCGCGGGAGCCCGAGTAGAGCGGGCCGCCGCTGTCACCGGGTTCGGCGCAGACGTTGGTGCGGATCATGCCGTAGACGACGTCGCCGTTGCCGTAGTTGACGGTGGCGTTGAGGCCGGTGACCTGGCCGCTGTGGGTGCCGGTGGTCGAGCCGCGCCGGGTGACCTGCATGCCGTTGGTGGCGTCGACGGCGCTGGTGATGTCCTGGCCGCCGACGGTGCCCGGCGGCTCCGGGGTGCTGCTGGCGTAGCGGACGAGGCCGTAGTCGTTGACCGGGAAGCTGGTGCCGGCGGTCGGGCCGATCACGGTGGTGCGGGCGGAATTGGCCCACCAGGTGCCGGCGCCGTCGGTACAGTGCCCGGCGGTGAGCACGTAGTACGTACTGCCGCTGCGGACGTTGAAGCCGAGCGAGCAGCGCCAGCTCGTCGCGTAGATGGCGTCGCCGCCGGTGAGCAGTTTGGTCAGCTTGCCCGGGGTGCGCTCGATCCTCAGGGCCCCGGCGTCGGGACCGGCCTCGCGCGTGATCCGCGCGAGGGCGGCGGCGGAGACGGTGGAGTCCGCGGTGACCACGAGGGTCCCGTTGACGGGGTCGGTGTGCCAGGCGGTCCCGGCGACGTCGGCCCGCAGGACGGATGCCCCGGCCGAGGCGAGCCGGTCGGCGCTGAAGCCACCGCTCGGGGTGTCTGCGGTGGCCACGGTGGGCGCGGCGAGGGCGGCCATGGCGGCCAGCCCGGTCGTCACGGCCAGCAGCCTGGTACGGGTGATGCTTCTGATCCTCACTTCTCGTCCTCCAGGAAGGGGTCGGGGGGCCCGGCCTTCGTGGGGTGCCCGGGCCCGTGAGGCGCAGTCGGGGGCATGGCGGGCGCACGCATTCCCGCCGTGCTCCTGACAAGCACTGACGGGAGTGTGCTGGCGTCAGATACCGGTAGCAAGGGCGCCTTTCAGCCTCCGTTCACCCGCCTCGACCGCGAACGGCAGGGTGTTCCCGGGGGGTGGGAAGGGACAGATGAAGTGGTCCGCGAAGGCGCAGGGCGGCAGCAGGGCCCGGTTGAGGTCGACGGTGACCGAGCCGTCCGGGGCCGGGACGCCCGGCCGCAGGAAGCGGAAGCGGTAGCTGGTGCGCCCGCCGGTGGCATCGCCGAAGACGGCCCAGAGGCTGCCGTCGACCTCGTCCACGGCGACCTGGAGGGTGTGCTCGACGCCTTCGAAGGCGAAGTCCAGTTCGCCGCCGAGGTCGAGCCCGCGCGCCCGCCCGTCCGCGTTCTCCACCTGGACGGTCCGGTCCCCGCCGTACGGCCGGAAGCGGCCCGGCAGGGCGAAGGCCGGGTCGTACGGGGTGGCCTCGATGCCGGTGAAGGCGCGGCGGGCGGGTGCGGCGGGGTCGAAGACGCGGACCGCCCACTCCCCTTCCCGCCGGATCACGACGAGCCTCACCTCGCCCGCGGCGAGCCGGGAGTGCGCGGGCGGGCCCTCGTCGGCGGCGAGGACGGCGGACCCGGTGAAGGGCTCGTCGTCGAGGCGCAGACCGTCCTCGGGGGCGGCGGTCAGGCTCACTCCGCCGTCGGTGGCGCGCCAGCGCCCCGGAACGGCCGGAATTCGACCTGCCGGGTGGTCGGCGAGCCAGTGGGTGCCGGTGAGGGAGAGGGGGCCGTCGGGGGCGGACACGATGGCCACCCGGTGCTCGTGCCACTCCTGCCAGGCCGTGCGGCCGGCGGGGACTTCGGGGCCGGTGGGGGCTGTGGTGCCGAGGGGATCTGCGGGGTCGTCGCTCATGCCGGTCAACCCTTCCACACCGGTCCGGGCGGGAACCGCGCGGTACGCCGTCCGGTCCCGCCGCCGTCCGACGGGCCTTCGGCCGCCACGGCCCCCGGGGAGGGGGCGGGCGCGGCGGCGCCGCGTGGACGTCCGGCCGGGGTCGCGGTAGGGGGTGGCGGGCGGACCGGTGCGGCCCCGCCCGGCGGGTGCGGGCACCCCGGCCGCGGCCCTCGTCGCGCGCGGCGGACGGGCGGCGGGCGCGTGGCGGGCGGAGGCGGACGGTGGCCCGCCGGGAGGCCGGCACGGGCCCGGACCGGGTCCGCGTCAGCACGGCTACGGCTCACCCTGTCGCCATTGGTGACGAACCCTCACGAATGGGTTACGGCGGACCGAAGCACCCATCCGGGTACACAGGAGCGGGCCGCGCCACCGGCTCACCCCCACCCTTCCGACCAATGCGGACAAAAATGGATGAGCCATGACGACCCACCCTCCCCGTGCACCGCACAGGGACCCCCCGGGCGTCACATCGAGCCATGCCCTTCACTCGTACGGCTGAATCAGTCACCCGTACGGAAGCAGTGGTCGTATTTTCACTCAGTCAGCAGCGGTAGCCGCCGAAATCCTTGGCCGCGCACCGGATGTTCTGCACCAGTACCGTCACGAAACCCCTGCACGGCGACTATCCACTTGGCGCGTTGTCAGCATGATGAACGACCATAGGGGCAGCGGATACGAAGACAACTGACCTCGGTGAAAGGAGGCGTCCATGGGTTCGGTACGCAAGGCGAGTGCCTGGCTGGGTCTCGTGGAGGACAACGACGAGCGTTACTACGACGACGACTACGCGGAGGCGGCCCAGGGTTCGGTGGCCGGCCGCGGTGAGCAGTGGGTCACCGACGCGCGGGTCAAGGTGGCCTCCGAGTCGGCCGTCGAGCAGGGCCGGCGGATCGCGACGGTGACCCCGGACGGCTTCCGTGACGCGCGGGGCATCGGCGAGCTGTTCCGCGAGGGCGTCCCGGTGATCGTCAACCTGTCGTCGATGGACCCGGGCGACGCGAAGCGCGTGGTCGACTTCGCGGCCGGGCTGACCTTCGGACTGCACGGCTCGATCGAGCGGGTGGCCACCAGGGTCTTCCTGCTGACCCCGGCCGACACCCAGATCGTGAGCGGCGAGGCCGGCGGCCGTTCCCGTGACTTCTTCAACCAGAGCTGAGTCCGGGGGCACCTCCCAGCGGTAGCTGGGGGACCCTCACCGGAAGGCGTCCAGACCGGTGAGCGCCTTGCCCAGGACCAGCTGGTGCATCTCGACGGTGCCCTCGTAGGTGAGGACCGATTCGAGGTTGGTGGCGTGCCGCATGACGGGGTATTCGAGCGAGATCCCGTTCGCGCCCAGGATGGTCCGCGCGGTCCGGCAGATCTCGATGGCCTCGCGGACGTTGTTGAGTTTGCCGAAGCTGATCTGTTCCGGCCGCAGGGTGCCCGCGTCCATCCGCCGGCCCAGGTGGTGGGCGAGCAGGAGGCCCTTGTGGAGCTCCAGCGCCATGTCCGCGAGCTTGGCCTGGGTGAGCTGGAAACCGCCGATCGGCTTCCCGAACTGCTCCCGCGTCCTCGCGTACCCGAGCGCGGACTCGAAACTGGCGCGCGCCGCGCCCATCGACCCCCAGATGATCCCGTACCGCGCGTGGCTGAGACAGCCGAGCGGCCCCTTGAGCCCGGTGACGCCCGGGAGGACGGCGTCCGCGGGCAGCCGTACGCCGTCCAGCACGAGTTCGCTGGTCACCGAGGCGCGCAGCGACCACTTGTGCGTGATCTCGGGGGCGCTGAAACCGGGACTGCCGGTGGGGACGACGAAGCCCCTGATCCCCTCGTCGGTCCGGGCCCACACCACGGCGACGGCCGCCACCGAGCCGTTGGTGATCCACATCTTGCGCCCGTTGATCACCCAGTCGGTGCCCTCGCGCTTCGCGTACGTGCGCATCGCGGCGGGGTCGGAGCCGGCGTCGGGCTCGGTCAGCCCGAAGCAGCCGATCAGCTCACCGGCGGCCATGCCGGGCAGCCAGCGCCGTTTCTGCTCCTCGGAGCCGTACTTCCAGATCGCGTACATGGCGAGGGAGCCCTGTACGGAGACCAGCGAGCGGATGCCGGAGTCGGCGGCCTCCAGTTCCAGGCAGGTGAGGCCGTACTGCACGGCGCTGGCGCCCGCGCACCCGTAGCCCGTCAGGGACATGCCGAGCGCGCCGAGGGAGCCGAGTTCGCGGGCCAGCTCGCGGATGCCGGGGAGTTCGCCGCTCTCGTACCACCCGGCGACGTACGGGAGCACCCGGTCGGCGGCCCAGTCCCGGACGGTGTCGCGGATCGCGAGGTCCTCGGGGCCGAGCAGCTCGTCGAGGCCGAGCGGGTCGTGGGGCAGGAACGCGGACACGGGGCCTCCCGGCGGCCTGGGACGGTCGGGGTCCCCGGCCTGCCCGGCCGGCGGAACCCGGCAGCGCGTCGCGTGCGCCGCCGCGCCGACGCTAGACGCCAGGCTCCCCCCGCGTCCACCCCTCCCCACCGGCCACACCCGGCCCGCCCGGCCGGAGTCCGGGCGCCAGGACCCGTCCTGACGGACCGCCACCGGGGCGGAAGGGGGCCGGAGCCCCGACGGACCGGCCGTCACGACGGGTACGGGCGGCGGGCGGGCGCGGGGTCAGCGGGGGCGGTGCGAAAGGCCGACGGCGGACGGGTCCGCCTGGGCCGGGGAGGCGAACGTCGCGGCGCACGGGGCGGCGGCCCCGCCGGGGCCCTGGGCGGACGGCCCGTCGGCGGGGTACGGGCCGGTCGCCGTGCCCGGCTGCGCGGGAACCCGTACGGTGCCCCGGCCCGGGATCTCGGCCTCGCCCTCGGTCCCGGCCTCGCCGTTGGCGGGGTCGCCCTTGGCCGGGTCGCCGCACTCCATGGCCCTCGGCAGCTTCAGTGCCATCACGGCGCCGGCCAGCAGCAGCCCGGCGCTGACCACGAGCGTGACGTGCAGCCCGTGGACGAAGGAGTGGCGGGCCGCGGCGTGCAGGGCCTCACCCGCCGGACCGCCGAGCCGGGCGGCGATCTGGTACGCCTCGCCGAGGGAGTTGGCGGCGCCCGCGGACTCCGCCTCCGAGACCCCCGGCACCCCCGCGAGCCCCGGCGCGTACGCCGCGTTCATCACGCTGCCGAGCAGGGCGATGCCCATGCCCGCGCCGAGCTGGTAGGAGGTCTCGCCGATCGAGGCGGCGCCACCCGCGGTGGCCGCCGGGGCCTCGCTGAGCATGGACTCGTACGCGGCGAACAGCGTCGTCTGGAGTCCGAAGCCGAGCAGGACGAAGCCGACGGTGAGCAGGACGGGCCGGTCCTCCAGACCCATGAACGTCAGCAGCAGCACGGCGAAGGCGGTGAGCAGGAAGCCCAGCGAGACCATCGTGCGCGGCCCGGTCCGGGACAGCGTGTAGGAGCCGGTGGCGCCCGCGGCCATCGCGGCGAAGGTGAGCGGCAGCAGCCGCAGGCCGGTCTCCAGCGGGCTCAGGTGCAGCACCAGCTGGAGGTACTGGACGGCGATCAGCTCCAGGCCGACCAGGGCCAGCATGGCCAGCACGATGCAGCCGACCGAGGTGGAGAAGGCGGCCCGCGAGAACATCCGCATGTCGATCAGCGGGTGCTCGCGGCGTTTCTGCCGCCGGACGAAGAGGATCAGCAGGGCCGCGCCGATCGCCAGCGGGGCCAGCGCCTGGGGGTCGAGGAAGTCCCGTTCGGCGCCCAGCCGCTTGATGCCGAGCACGGAGCCCAGCACGCCGGCCGCGGCCATCAGCGCGCCGAGCACGTCCCACGGGCCGTCCGAGGAGCCCTTGGACTCGGGCAGCAGCCAGCGTCCCAGCGGCAGGATCAGGGCCATCAGCGGGATGTTGATGAGGAAGACCGAGCCCCACCAGTAGTGCTGGACGAGGAAGCCGCCGAGGACGGGTCCACTGGCCGCGCCGATGGCGGCGACAGCGGTCCAGATGCCGATGGCCAGGGCCCGTTCCCGCCGGTCGGGGAAGACCTGGCGCAGGATCGACAGGGTGGCGGGCATGATCATCGCGCCGCCGATGCCGAGCAGGGCGCGGGCGGCGATGAGGAGCTGGGCGTCGTCGGCGAAGGCCGCTATGGCCGAGGCGACGCCGAAGAGCCCGTAGCCGAGGAGGAGGATCCGGCGGCGGCCCACCCGGTCGCCGAGGGTGCCGAAGAGGATCAGCAGCGCGGCGCAGACCAGCGGGTAGGCGTCGACGATCCAGAGGAGTTCGATCGAGCCGGGGCGCAGGTCCTCGGTGACGGCGGGGACGGCGACGTGCAGGATCGTCGCGTCGAGCGCGACGAGGACCAGACTGACGCAGAGGACCGCCAGGACGACCCAGCGGTTGGCCCCGCCGGAGGCCGCGCCGATCCGCTGCCGGAGGGAAGGGGTCCTGGCGTCGGCCACGTTCTTCCCCGACATGCATGTACCTCCCAGATGATCCCTCGCACCCGGCGGACCAGCGTCTTGTGGAGCCACGGGGGTGATGTGCTGTGCGGCGTCCTACGGGGTCCGGCATCGACACGCGAGTGGACGGTCAGCGTACGCGAGTTCGTCTGTCCCACACGTGGCCAAGCTCTCATCCCGGCGCCGCCCGCGGTGTGGTGTGCGCCACTCGGCCCGCCTCCCGGTTCCCCCGCGTGCGCGTGCGCTCACACCCCGTGGTTCCCGCCGTGGCCGTGGGCCCGCGCCACCGATAATCATGCCTGTGAAAGATCTTGGATTTCGCCGGGCCGCGCCCGCGCTGGCCGTCTTCGCCGCGGTCCGGCTGCTCGGGCTGACCGTGCTCGCGGTGTGGACGGCGGTGGCCGGGACCAGCGCGCACACGCTGCTGTCGGCCCGCTGGGACTCCCTCTGGTACGCCCGGATCGCCGCGCGGGGGTACGGGTACGAGGTGGTCCTCCCCAACGGTGACGTCCACTCGAACCTGGCCTTCTTCCCGCTGCTGCCCTGGCTGGAGCGGCTGGTGGCGGCGGGGAGCGGGCTCTCGCACGGCTCGGCGGGGCTGGTGGTCTCGGCGGTGGCGGGGCTCGCCGCGGCCTGGGGGATCTTCGCGGTGGCGGACTCCCTGTACGGCCGCCGGGTGGGGGTGCTGGCGGTGGCGGCCTGGGCGGCGCTGCCCGTCGGGATCGTGCAGTCCATGGCGTACAGCGAGTCCCTCTTCACGGCGCTGGCCGCCTGGGCGCTCCACGGGGCCCTGCGCGGCCGGTGGCTGACGGCGGGTCTGCTCGCGGCCGGAGCCGGGCTGACCCGCCCGGTCGGGGCCGCGGTGGTGGTGGCGGTGTGGGTGGCCGTGGCACTGGCGCTGCGGCGCGGGGAGCGGTCGTGGCGGGCGGTGGCGGGCGCGCTGCTGGCTCCGCTGGGGGCCGGGGCGTACGTGCTGTGGGTCGGTGCGCGGACGGGCGGCGGGCTGTTCGGCTACCTGGACGTGCAGGCCGGCTGGGGCAACGGCTTCGACGGCGGCTGGGCCTTCGCCCGTTTCGTCGGGGCGAAGCTGGCCTCCTCCGCCTTCCTGGCCGGGGTCGGGCTGGTCGTGGGCGTCGCCCTGGTGCTGTGGCTGTACGCGCTCTGCGTACGGCAGCGGCAGCCGGCCGTGCTGCTCGTGTACGCCGGGATCGTGGTGGCGCTGGCGCTGTGCGCCTCGGGGTACTTCGGCTCCAAGCCCCGGCTGCTGCTGCCGGCCTTCCCGCTGATGCTGCCCGTGGCGGTGGGGCTGGCCCGGTGGCGCACCGGCCGGGCGGCGCTGACGCTGGGCGCGGTGGCGCTGGCCTCGGCGGTCTACGGGGCGTTCTGGCTGGGCGGCTCGGGGCCGCCGTAGGGCTCGGCAGGGCTTCCCGCGGCGCCGGTCCGGGGCGGGTGACCGGCACCGGAAAACGGAATGCACCACTCCCTTTCTCCTTCCGGAAAAAAGAATTGGACTGCGGCAATAAAATAAAGGTAAGGATGCGAAATCATTGGCAGGTCGCCGGATCGGGTCCGCTTCGACCGCCGCCGGAATACTGCCGGAATAGCGGGAACCACGTCCTGCGTGAGACCAACTCCACATCACATGGTCATCACAAAGCCCGTGATTCGCCCGGGTCGGCCATCGACGCGCGGTAACGTCGATTGAGTGCGTACCGACCGAATCCTGACCCGTCTGGAGCGGGTGTTCGCCCGGCTGGACCGGGAACCAGAGCGACCGGCCCATCTGCAGACCCCGCGGATGAGCCGGCACCGCGTCGTGCTCCTGGCGTCGACCCTCGCCTTCTACCTCGCGATCGTGGTGGCCGTCCTGACCACGTCCTGGCTCGTCCGGCTGGACTGGCAGGTCATGTTCTTCCGCCCCTACGAGCAGTGGCCGCAGCTGCACGCCTTCCTCGACTACCTCGTCGTCCTGGGCCAGCGCGGCCCCACCGCGGTCATGGTGGCTGCCTGGCTCGGCTGGCGCTCCTGGCGGCAGCACACCCTGCGCCCGCTGATCACCCTCGGTGTGGCGCTGCTGCTGCTCAACGTCACCGTCGGTTCCGTCAAGCTCGGCCTCGGCCGGCTCGGCCCGCACTACGCGACCGAGATCGGCTCGGCCGAACTCTTCGCGGGCGGCGATATATTTCCCTCCGGCCACACCGCCAACGCCGTCGTGACCTGGGGAATCCTGGCCTATCTGGCCTCCACCGTGGTCACCCGGCGGGTGCTGTCCGTGGTCTCCGCCGTCGTCTCGCTGAGCGTCGGCGCCACCACGGTGTACCTCGGGACGCACTGGGTCAGCGATGTGCTGCTCGGCTGGTCCGCGGGGCTGCTGATCCTGCTGGCGCTGCCCTGGTTCGAGCCGCTCATCGCCCGCGCCGAGGCGTACGTCTTCGACCTGCGCGCGCTGCTGCGCCGCGCCGCGGAGACCGGGCGGATGCCCGCGCCGGTCGTCTCCGTGCTCACCCCGCTGCTCTCGGCGGGCGGCAAGTGGCAGCTCCGGCCGGCCCGTGAGGCCGCTCCGGAGCCCGCCGCCGCGCCCGCCGTCCCGGGCCTCGGCGCCCCCGGCTGCCCCGGCGCCCCGGCCCCGCACTCCCCGGCGCCCCGGCCGGCCGCGCACCTCGCCGCCCGGCCGCACCTGATCCGCTCCGAGCGGACCCCGGTCACCCCGAACGGCAGCCGCCGCCCGGCCCACGCCGAGCGGGCCGCCGGGCGGGGCACCGCGGCCCGCCCGGCCGGCGGCGGCTGACCCGGCGCACCCTCGCGGGGGCGGTACGCACACCCCACCCCCGCACCGCCTCACCCCGTACGCCTCGCGGCGGGCCCGGTCACCGGCCGGGCCCGCCGCGGCGCGTTCCCCGGCCCCCGCCCGGACGGCCGTCAGCGGCGCGCCCGGACATTCGTCCATCCCGGGTCACGCTTGTGTCACGGATTGTCGACAGCCGTCCGGCCCCGAAGGCGGTACGGGGAATTACTTTCCGAACCGGCAGAACTCGTGCGCGAATTCTGCCGATTTTCCGCCGGATTTCCGTGAATTCCGGCCGGACTTTCCGACCGGGACCGTCGGTACGGACCGGCCGGACCCGCTGAACCCCCTCGATTCCCTTACGTCTTCTTCACTGCCGCGGACCGCGCGGCACGTGCCAGGAGATCCCGCGCGGCCCCGATCCGTTCGGTGGGCCCGGCCGGTTCCACGACTTCGAACTCACAGCCGAGCGGCCGGAGAGGTGCCGGCCGGGACCGGGGTGGCGGTCGCCGGTGCCGGAACCTCCGGGACCGGGACGGCAGGCGTGCCGGAGGGAGCCGGGGAGGTGACGGCCGGGGCCGGAGTGACGGTCGCCGGGGCCGGGGAGGTGACGGCCGGAGTCGGGGACTGAGGCGCCAAAGGGATCTGAGGGGCCTGAGGTGCCGGGGAGGCGGGCGGGAGGGTCAGCATCGTGCCGGGCCTGAGCGGCGCCTCCGGGTCCGGTCCGACCAGCGCCCGGTTCGCCTCGTACAGCGCCCGCGGGCCGCCCCGCACCCGGCGCCCGGCCGCGACGGAGACCAGCGTGTCGCCCTCCCGCACCACGTGCATCCGCCCCGCCAGCCCGTACCGCTTCGAGCACACCGGCCACGCGTCCCAGCCCTGGACGGGCAGGATGTCCTCGGCGACCCGGATCTGCTGTTCGCGGGCCGCGAGGTCGGCCCGGGGCGCGAAGCGCAGCCCGCCGTACTCCTCCCAGGTCGGCTGCCAGAACTGCAGCCCGCCGTAGAACCCGTTGCCCGTGTTGACCGACCACCGTCCGCTGCTCTCGCAGTCGGCCACGCAGTCCCAGGGCCACTCCCCGCCCGGCCCGCAGTCCCCGGGCCCGCTCCCCAGCACACCGGGCGAGCCGGGGTGGTGCGCGGCCCCCGCGGGACCGGGCGCGGGCGGGGGCGGCGCGGCGGACGCGCCCGGCGGGAGGACGAGGACCAGTGCGGCCACGGCGACCGCCGGTGCGGCCCGCCGGTTCCGGAGGTTGGGCACCGGGTCACGGTACGCGGCGCCCCGCCGCGCCTCCCGGCCCGCCACGCGGCCCGGCCCGTTCCGTTCCGTTCCGCACCCGGCCGGCCGACCTGCGGAGCCGGGCACCGAACGGCCATCCACAGACATCAACTGGTCAGGACCGGAGCGTTGTTGACACGAAAGCGAAGCTCCGGCCGCGTGTTTCACCCCTGCGGGGGCCCGGTTCGATTTCGTTCCCTCAAACGGCGTGACCCCGGCCGCCGCTCACCCGTTGAGCCCGGAGAGCCGGGAGCCGCCCGGCCCCGCCCGTATGCCGAGACGGACCGGTCCACCGGCCGCCCGTCGTCTAGTCCGAGGAGCCACACCGTGCCGCGCATGCTCGACGTCAGTGATGAGGTACGTGCCGAGATCGGTGACGAAGAAGCCGACAGGCTGCTCGTCGGCGACGACGCGCCGCGCAGTTACGACTGCACCTCCTGCCGCACCCCGGGCGACCCCGAGAAGGACCGCACCAGCACCGTGCTGTTCGTCGGGGAGGAGACCGCCGTCCTCGCCTTCGCCCATGCGGGCTGCATCCCCTCGCAGGTCGTCACCGTCTCCGAGGAGCAGCTCCAGGGCGCCGTCCGCACCATCACCGGCGACGGCCCGGCCCCCGCCGTCGTCCCCGCCCCGGCCTCCGGCGCGGTGCCGCAGGCCGCCCCCGGCCCGAACACCCCCGGCGGGCAGGCCGTCCTCGGCATCACCAGCGGCCTCGTCCTGATCGGCGGCGATCTGCACCCGGCCCTGGTCGTCGAGCCGACCGCGCCCATCGCCCGCCCCGGCAGCGACGGCCCCGGTGACGACTTCCTGCCGCTCCTCATCGAGCAGGGCTTCGTCCCGGTCACCGACACGGCCCAGCTGCCCTCCGCGCTGTCCGGCTGGTCGGTGCTGCTCGCCGGCGGCCAGCTCCACGCCGTGCTCCAGCCGGGCGCCGAGGGCGGCGGACCGGTCGCCTGGTGGCAGGCGCACCAGGCGCTGTCGGTGACCGACGGCTGGCGGACCGCCGTCAACAAGACCCAGCGCGTCCTGGTCTACGCCGCGCCCGTCGGCTCCATCGGCCAGCAGCCCCGCGAGGACCTGCTGCGCGACGCGCTGGACAAGGCGGCGGCGGGCGGCCAGCTCGTGGCCGCCTCGATGCCCCTGGCGGGCACGCCGAACGCCTGATCCCCTCCACCACCGCCGAAGCGACCGCCGGGTCTCCGCCGAGGAGGCCCCGCGGGCATGCGCCGGGGGTGCGCGGCCCGTCCCGCGCACCCCCGGCGATCTGCGTTTTCTCCCCGCGTCACCCCGCATCCGCAGGGCCCTGGTGTCGTTGGCTGATACGTGCACGCATACGACTCCTCCCGCGCCCCGTCCTCTCCGCGCTCCCTCACCCCGATGCGCCCCGCACGGGACCGGGACAGCGCCCCGGCCGTCTCGCACACCCCCATCTTCGACAAGCTGTACGCGGAGTACCTGCGCGCCTTCCGGACCCTGCCGGGCGACCGGACCGGCGAGGAGGACCTCGGCTTCGCGGGGTTCTCGTACGGCAGCCCGTACGCCGGTGGCGGGTACGGACACGCGTACGGCGTCGGCGGGTACGGGTACGGCGGCCGGAGCGGTTCCGCGTGGCAGCAGCCCGAGCCCTGGCAGCCCTCGTACACCCCGCTCCCGCAGCCCTCGTACGCGCAGCCCCGGCAGGTTCCGGGCGGCCCCGGACATGGCGACGGGCGGCAGCACCAGAACGGGACGCACCACGTCCCGCCGGCCCTGCCGCCCGCTCCGCGCCGGGGCTACTGACCCCGGAGCGTGTGCCGGGGCCGCCTGACCCCGGAGCGCCCTACTTCTTCTTGTGCTGGGAACCGCGCTTCTCGCGCACCCGCACCGAGATGTGGATCGGGGTGCCCTCGAAGCCGAACTCCTCGCGCAGCCGGCGCTCGATGAAGCGCCGGTAGCCGTGCTCCAGGAAGCCGGAGGCGAAGAGGACGAACCGCGGCGGCTTGCTGCCGGCCTGGGTGCCGAAGAGGATGCGGGGCTGCTTGCCGCCACGGACCGGGTGCGGGTGGGCGGCGACGACCTCGCCGAGGAAGGCGTTCAGCCGGCCGGTGGGGACACGGGTCTCCCAGCCGTCCAGAGCCGCCTCGATGGCCGGGACCAGCTTCTCCATGTGGCGGCCGGTGAGCGCCGAGACGTTCACCCGGGGCGCCCAGGCGACCTGCTGCATCTCGGTCTCGATCTCGCGTTCCAGGTAGTAACGGCGCTCCTCGTCGAGCTCGTCCCACTTGTTGTACGCGATCACGATCGCACGGCCCGCCTCGACGGCCATGGTGATGATGCGCTGGTCCTGGACGCTGATGTTCTCGGTCGAGTCGATCAGGATGACCGCGACCTCCGCCTTCTCGACGGCGGCGGCCGTGCGCAGGGAGGCGTAGTAGTCGGCGCCCTGCTGGAGGTGGACGCGCTTGCGGATGCCCGCGGTGTCGACGAACTTCCAGGTGACTCCGCCGAGCTCGATCAGCTCGTCGACCGGGTCGCGGGTGGTGCCGGCCATCTCGTTGACGACGACACGGTCCTCCTTCGCGACCTTGTTGAGCAGCGAGGACTTGCCGACGTTCGGGCGGCCGATGAGCGCGATCCGGCGCGGACCGCCCACGGCGGTGCCGAAGGTCTGCTCGGGCGCCTCCGGCAGGGCTTCGAGCACCGCGTCGAGCATGTCGCCGGTGCCGCGGCCGTGGAGCGAGGAGACCGGGTGCGGCATGCCGAGGCCCAGCGACCACAGGGAGGCCGCGTCGGACTCGCCGCTCTGGCCGTCGACCTTGTTGGCGCACAGGACGACGGGCTTGCCGGCCCGGCGCAGCAGCCGGACGACGGCCTCGTCGGTGTCGGTGGCGCCGACCTTGGCGTCGACGACGAAGACGACCGCGTCGGCGGCCTCGATGGCGTACTCGGCCTGGGCGGCGACGGAGGCGTCGATGCCGAGGACGTCCTGCTCCCAGCCGCCGGTGTCGACGACCTTGAAGCGGCGCCCGGCCCATTCGGCCTCGTACGTGACACGGTCGCGGGTGACGCCGGGCTTGTCCTCGACGACCGCCTCCCGGCGGCCGATGATCCGGTTCACCAGGGTCGACTTGCCGACATTGGGGCGGCCGACGACGGCGAGGACGGGCAGCGGGCCCGCGCCCGCCTCTCCGAGGGCGCCTTCGACCTCCTCGATGTCGAAGCCCTCTTCCGCGGCGAGCTCCATGAACTCCGCGTACTCGGCGTCGCCAAGTGCTCCGTGGTCGTGCTGGTCGTTCATGAAGTCCGTTCCTCGTCGTTCGTGGTGATCGGTGGTCCCCGCGCAGCGCGGTTCCACTACTGTTTCAAGTTTGACTCAGCGCCCGGTGAGGCGCTTGGCATCGGCCAGGTGGGCCGTCAGCCGGTCCTGAATGCGTTCGGTGGCCTGGTCCAGCGCGGTCCGCGTCCGGCGTCCGGTGCCGTCCCCGGCGTCGAAGGCCGAGCCGAAGACGACGTCGACGCGGCTGCGGAAGGGCGGCAGCCCGCCCACCAGCCGGCCCCGGCTCTCGGTGCTGCCCAGGACGGCGACGGGCACGACGGGCGCGCCGCTGCGGACCGCGAAGTACGCGAGCCCCGCGCGCAGCGAGGCGAAGTCGCCCTCGCCCCGGGTGCCCTCGGGGAAGATCCCCAGGGCCCCGCCCTGCTCCAGCACGCCCAGGGCGTTGCCGATCGCGGTCCGGTCGGCCACGCCGCGGTCCACCTTGACCTGCCCGATCCCTTCGAGGAAGGGGCCGAGGGGCCCCACATACGCTTCCTTCTTGATCAGGAAGTGCAGCGGGCGCGGGGCGGTGCCCATCACCATCGGGCCGTCGATGTTGTGGGAGTGGTTCACGGCGAGGATCACCGGGCCCGTGGCGGGCACCTTCCAGGCTCCCAGCACGCGCGGCTTCCACAGCCCGTACATGAGCCCGATGCCGATGCGCCTGCCGACCGCCGCGCCCTTGGCGGAGGGCGTCCGGCTCATGCGCCCTGCCGTTCCGCGACGAGGGTCACGACGCACTCGATGACCTGGTCCAGGCTCAGCTCGGTGGTGTCCACCTCGACGGCGTCGGCCGCCTTGGCCAGCGGGGAGGTCTTCCGGCCGGAGTCGGCCGCGTCCCGCTTGACCAGGGCTTCCCTGGTGGCCGCGAGGCCCGCGGCGTCGGCGCCGCGCAGTTCCCCGCTGCGCCGGGCGGCGCGCGCCTCGGGCGAGGCGGTCAGGAAGATCTTGAGGTCGGCGCCGGGCAGGACGGTGGTGCCGATGTCCCGCCCCTCGACGACGATGCCGCCCGCGGCGGCGGCGATGGCGCGCTGGAGCCCGGTGATCCGGGTGCGCACCTCGGGGACGGCGCTGACGGCGCTGACCTTGGAGGTGACCTCCTGGGTCCGGATGGGCCCGGCGGCGTCCAGGCCGTCCACGGTGATCGTGGGGGCGGCCGGGTCGGTCCCGGAGACGATGGCGGGCTTGCCCGCGGCGACCGCGACGGCCTGCGGGTCGTCGGTGTCGACACCGTTGGTGATCATCCACCAGGTGATGGCCCGGTACTGGGCGCCGGTGTCCAGGTAGCGCAGCCCGAGCTTGGCGGCAACGGCCTTGGAGGTGCTGGACTTGCCCGTGCCGGAGGGACCGTCGATGGCGACGATCACGGTGGACGGAGCTGCGGTTTCCACGGTGCGGGCACCTTCCTGGTTGCGCGTACGTGTCCGGGCGCGCCAAAGCGCCCCTCTTCAAGGTTACCGGCCCCCGGCACCCGGTGCTCCCGCCGCCGCGGGCACCGGTCCGGGCCGGGGGGCGTGACGGCCGCCGCCGGGGCCCGTGGACCCTGAGGCCGGGGTCCTCGCCGAGGGCCCCGGCGCGGGGCGGACCGGCCCCGGCGGGGGCCCGCCGCGCACGGCGGACCGGCGGGGTGTCCGGCCCGGCGGGGCCCTGCGGGCCGCCGGGCCGCATCCGTCGCGGGCTACTGCTGGCGCAGCGCCCAGCCGCGTTCGCGCAGCTGGGCCGTGAGACCCGCCACAGCCCTCGGCTCCACCATGAGCTGGACCAGGCCGGCCTGCTGGCCCGTGGCGTGCTCGATCCGGACGTCCTCGATGTTGACCCCGGCCCGGCCCGCGTCGGCGAAGATCCGGGCCAGCTCGCCCGGCTGGTCGCTGATGAGCACGGCCACCGTCTCGTACACCGTGGGCGCGGCGCCGTGCTTGCCCGGTACCCGGACCCGGCCCGCGTTCCCGCGCCGCAGCACGTCCTCGATGCCCGCCGCGCCGCCGCGCCGCTTCTCCTCGTCGGCGGACTGGAGGCCGCGCAGTGCCTCGACGGTCTCCTCCAGGTCCTGGGCGATCCCGGCCAGGACGTCGGCCACCGGTCCCGGGTTCGCCGACAGGATCTCCACCCACATCCGCGGGTCGGAGGCCGCGATCCGGGTCACGTCCCGGATGCCCTGGCCGCAGAGCCGCACCGCCGTCTCGTCGGCCTCCTCCAGCCGGGCCGCGACCATGCTCGACACGAGCTGCGGGGTGTGCGAGACCAGCGCCACCGCCCGGTCGTGCGCGTCGGCGTCCATGACCACGGGTACGGCCCGGCACAGGGCGACCAGCTCCAGCGCGAGGTTGAGCACCTCGTGGCCGGTGTCCCGGGTCGGGGTCAGCACCCAGGGCCGGCCCTCGAAGAGGTCCGCGGTCGCCGCCAGCGGCCCCGAGCGCTCCTTGCCGGCCATCGGGTGGGTGCCGATGTACGCGGTGAGGTCCGCTCCCAGCGCCGTCAGCTCCCGGCGGGGCCCGCCCTTGACGCTGGCCACGTCCACGTACGCCCGTGCCGTGCCCCGTGCGATGGCTCCGGCGAGGGTCGTGGCCACGTGGGCCGGCGGGACGGCCACGATCGCGAGGTCCACGCGCCCCTCGGGGGGGTCGTCCGTGCCGGCGCCGAGGGCGGCGGCCGTCCGGGCCTGGGTGGGGTCGTGGTCGACGAGGTGGACGGTGATCCCGCGGGCGGTCAGGGCGAGCGCCGCGGAGGTGCCGATCAGTCCGGTTCCGATGACGACGGCGGTTCTCAACGGGCGCTCCAGGGGTACGTGGCGGCGGGGCGACGGCGGCCCCCGGCCCAGGGTAGCCAGCCCGCACGCCCCGAGGGCCCGCCGGGCCGTCGCGGAGCGGGCCACCGGGGACCGGGTCCGGGCGCCGCCGCCGTGGCCGGCGCTGCGGTAGAACGGTCGGCATGATCTTCCACCTCGTCCCGCTCGCCGACCGGGCCGCCGCGCCCGGTCTCCCGTACGCCCCGTCCTCGCTCGGCTCCGAGGGGTTCGCGCACTGCTCGGCCGACCGCCCCACCGTCCTCGCCGTCGTGGACGCGCACTACGGCGGCCTGCCGGGGACCCTGCTCGCCGTGGAGCTCGACGAGGGCGCCCTGACCGCCGAGGTCCGCCGGGCGGACGGGCCCGGCGGCCGTCACCCGCACGTCCACGGCCCGCTGGAGCGGAAGGCCGTGGTCCGCCTCTGGGAGGTCGTCCGCTCCCCCGGCACCCCGCCCGTACTGGCCCCCTGGCCACCGGCCGCCTGACCCGGCGCGGCGGCCCCGGCCCGGCCCGGCCACCCGTATCTCGCTCGCGTCACCGCAGGTCAAGCACCTAGTCTCCCGGAATGGACGGACTGACTCTGGTACGGGACCACACGGTCTACCGCTGCGTGACGGGTTCCCGGGCCTTCGGCCTGGCGACGGAGGCCAGCGATACCGACCTGCGGGGTGTCTACCTCGCCCCGACGCCGCTGTTCTGGCGCTTCGAGAAGCCGCCGACGCATGTGGAAGGCCCTCGGGACGAGGAGTTCTCCTGGGAGCTGGAACGTTTCTGCGAACTCGCCCTGCGCGCCAACCCGAACATCCTGGAGTGCCTGCACTCCCCGCTGGTCCAGGACACCGGTCCGGTCGGCGAGGAGCTGCTCTCCCTCCGCGACGCCTTCCTCTCGCGCCGGACCCACACCACCTTCACCCGGTACGCGGTCGCCCAGCGCGCCCGGCTCCTCGCGGACCTGCGGGTCCACGGCGCCCCGCGCTGGAAGCACGCCATGCACCTGCTGCGCCTGCTCCTGTCCTGCCGCGACCTGCTGCGCACCGGCCGTCTGGACATCGACGCGAGCCCCTACCGCGACCGGCTCCTCTCGGTCCGGCGCGGGGAGCTGACCTGGGACGAGGCCGGTGCGTGGATGGCCCGTCTCACGGAGGAGGCCGACGCGGCCCTCGCCTCCACCCGTCTCCCCCCCGGACGCGGACCACGCCCGGGTGGCGGACTTCCTCCTGCGCACCCGCCGGGCATCGGCCGCCTGACCCCGCCCTTGCCGGACCGGCGGGGACGAGGACGGGGCGGTGCGGGTCACGCGTCCCAGAGCGCGCCGAAGGCCAGCAGCTCGTCGCGGTACTCGATGCGGTCCCGCCACTCCCGGGGCCAGGCGTCCGCGCCGAGGTGGGCGCCCGCGAAGGCCCCGGCGAGGCAGGCGATCGAGTCCGAGTCGCCCGCCGTGCAGGCCGCGCGGCGCAGTGCCAGGAGCGGCTCGTCCGGGAACAGCAGGAAGCACTGCAGGGCCGTGGCCAGGGCTTCCTCGGCGATCCAGCCGTCGCCCGTGGTCAGGCAGGGGTCCGTCTCCGGGGACGGGTCGCGCAGCGCCGCCGCCAGCCGGTCCAGGGCGGCGAGGCAGTCGTCCCAGCCGCGTGCGGCGAAGGACTCCGGCGAGGCGTCACCGGCCGTGCGCATCCACAGGTCGCCGAGCCAGCGCTCGGGGTAGCGGGTCCGGTTCTCCAGGGCGTACGCGCGCAACTCCGCGACCAGGCCGCGCACCCGCGTGCCCCGGGCCAGCAGGTGCACGGCCCGCGCCGTCAGGTCGGAGGCCGCGAGCGCCGTGGGGTGGCCGTGGGTGAGGGCCGACTGGAGCTGGGCGGCGCCCGCCCGTTCCTCCTCGGTCCAGCCGGGGACCAGCCCCACCGGCGCCACCCGCATGTTCGCCCCGCAGCCCTTGGAGCCGGTCAGGCTGGCGTCCCGCCAGTCCCGCTCCGGCCGGTCCAGCAGTGCGCAGGCGGTCATGCAGGTGCGGCCCGGGGCGCGGTTGTTCTCCGGGGAGTGGAACCAGTCGACGTACTCCTCCCGCACCGGCCGGGTCAGCGTCAGCGGGCCGATCGGGCCCCGCTCCAGGGCCGTCCGTATGCCGCGCGCCAGGGCCAGCGTCATCTGGGTGTCGTCCGTGACGAACGCGGGCCGGGGAAGCCGCATCTCGCGCCACGGGCCCGTCTTGGCCAGGATCGACGGCACGTCGTTGAACTCCGTCGGGAAGCCGAGGGCGTCGCCCAGGGCCAGGCCGATCAGGGCGCCCGTCGCGGGCCGCTTCGCCGCGGCCTCCGTGGCCGCCGCGGTCGTCGTCTGCGTCGTCATCGTGCGGGGTCCTCCTGGGGAACGGGACAGGGGGCGGCCGGAGCGTGGTCGCGGGTCCGAGTACAGCACGGCCCTCCCCCGCCCGGCCGGCCGGCCCTGCCGCCGTCGGCCCGGCGCCCTTTCCTGGCGAGCGAAGAGCCCGCGGCGCCGTGGGGCGTCGCGGGCTCTTCGTGTTCCGGATGGCGGCCCGGGGGCCGCCGGTGTTACAGGCCGACCTCGCGCATCAGCATGCCGACCTCGGTGTTGGTCAGGCGGCGCAGCCAGCCGGACTTCTGGTCGCCCAGCTCGATCGGCCCGAAGGAGGTCCGTACGAGCTTCTCGACCGGGAAGCCGGCCTCCGCCATCATGCGGCGGACGATGTGCTTGCGGCCCTCGTGGAGGGTGACCTCGACCAGGTAGTTCTTGCCGACCTGGTCGACGACGCGGAAGTGGTCGGCGCGGGCGTAGCCGTCCTCCAGCTCGATGCCGTCCTTGAGGCGCTTGCCGATGTCGCGCGGCAGCGGGCCGGTGATCGCGGCCACGTAGGTCTTCTTCACGCCGTACTTCGGGTGCGTGAGGCGGTGGGCCAGCTCACCGTGGTTGGTGAGGAGGATGATGCCCTCGGTCTCGGTGTCGAGCCGGCCGACGTGGAAGAGACGCGTCTCACGGTTGGTGACGTAGTCGCCGAGGCACTGGCGGCCGTCGGGGTCCTCCATCGTGGAGACGACGCCGGCGGGCTTGTTCAGCGCGAAGAACAGGTGCGACTGGGTGGCGACGGTCAGGCCGTCCACCTTGATCTCGTCCTTCGGCTGGACGCGCTTGCCCTGCTCCAGCACGATCTCGCCGTTGACCTCGACGCGGGCCTGCTCGATGAGCTCCTCGCAGGCGCGGCGCGAGCCCATGCCGGCCCGGGCGAGCACCTTCTGCAGGCGCTCGCCCTCCTGCTCGGCGCCCGGGAAGGTCTTGGGGGTGTTGATCACGGGCTTGTCGGCGTACCGGTCGCGCACGCGCTCCTCGATCCGCGCGTCCAGCTCGCGCGGGCGGGACTGGCCGCTGCGGCTGCCGGGACCGCGGCGCGGGCCGCCCGCCCCGCCGATGCCGGGGGTGCGGGAGGTCTTCGGGCCGCCCTTGGCACCGCCGCGCGCCGCGTCACCACGGGCACCGCCACGGTTGCCGTCGGCCGCGCCACGGGCACCGCCGCCACCGGCGCGGGGTCCGCCGCGGCCGTTGCGCTCGCCCTCGGGGCCCACGTCGTAGCGGCGCTCCTCGGGGCGCGGGTTGCGGGGGCGCTGGGGCGCCTGGTCGCGGTCCTGGTCACGGTCGCGCGAGCCGCCCGCGGGGGACGGGCCGCCGCGGTAACCGCCACCGGAGCCGGAGCCGCCACTGGAGCCGCCGCGGTAACCGCCGCCGGAGCTGCCACCGCTGGACCCGCCGCGGTAACCACCGGAGCCGGACCCACCGCCTGCCCCGCCGCGGTAGCCACCGCCGGAGCTGCCACCGCTGGACCCACCGCGGTGACCGCCACCGCCGCCGCTACCGCCGGAGCCGCCACCGCGGTAGCCACCGCCCGTGCCGGAGCCGCCGCCGCGGGAGGAGTTGCCGCCACGTCCGGCGCCACCACCGCCGCCGCTGTTCCTGTTGCCGCCGTTGCCGTTGCCGCTGCTTCGCATCAAAGTTCCGTCGTCTTGTCGTCGTCATTCACATTTCTGGGGCGTACGGTGCCTCCAGATCGAACGACGGCACACCTTCTTGCGTCTCGGCTTCGATCGCGTCCGCCTCGGGGAGGAAGGGCGCGAGCTCCGGGAGCTCGTCCAGGCCGTACAGGCCCATACGCTCCAGAAAGTAGTTCGTCGTCCTGTACAGGATCGCACCTGTTTCGGGTTCCGTCCCCGCCTCCTCCGCCAGACCCCGCTGGAGGAGGGTCCGCATGACCCCGTCACAGTTGACTCCGCGGACCGCCGAGACCCGTGACCGGCTCACCGGCTGGCGGTACGCGACGACCGCGAGGGTCTCCAGCGCCGCCTGGGTGAGCCGGGCCTGCCGGCCGTCCAGGACGAAGCTCTCGACGGCCGGGGCGTACCGCGCCCGGGTGGAGAAACGCCACCCGCCGGCGACGAGCCGCAGCTCGAACCCCCGGCCCGAGGCCGTGTACTCGTCGGCCAGCTCGCCCAGGGCCGTGGCGACCTCGCGCGGGGCACGTCCGAGGACCTTGGCGAGGTGGATCTCGGTCGCGGGCTCGTCCACGACCATCAGGACGGCCTCCAGGGCGGGCTTCAGCGCGAGCCCCTGCCCGGCTCCGGTGGAACCGGTGGCCCCGGCCCGCCCCGCCGCCTCGTGCCCCCTGTGCACCTCGGCCGCCTCGTTTTTCTCCGTCACCCGGCCCGCCCCGCTCCCGTCGCTCATTGCCTCGCCTCCACGATCCGGTCCCTCTGGCCGCTCTGCCCGCTCCGGTCACTCCGGTCACTCCGGTCGAACTCGTCGGTCACGGCCGGCACCACGTCCCCGTCCCCGCCGCTCCAGCGCACGGTGAGGGTCCCCAGGGCCTCCTCCTGGTCCAGGACCACCGCCCTCTCCCGGTAGAGCTCCAGCAGGGCGAGGAACCGCGCGACGACGGTGAGGGGGTCGGCCGCGTCCTCGGTGAGTTCCCGGAAGGTGGCCTCGCCGTGCGCCCTCAGCATCCGCACGACGATCCCGGCCTGTTCCCGCACGCTGACGAGCGGCGCGTGCACGTGGTCGACGTACACCTGGGGTGCGGCCCGGGGCCGCATGGCCCGCGCCGCCAGCCGGGCGAGCCCCTCGGGGCCGATGCTGATGACGACGTCGGGCAGGAGCGCGGCGTGGTGGGGTTCCAGTCCGGCCGTGCGCGGGTGGCGCAGTTCCTCGGCCTCGGCCCGCCGCGCGAAGATCTCGGCGATCCGCCGGTACGCCCGGTACTGGAGCAGGCGCGCGAAGAGCAGGTCCCGGGCCTCCAGCAGGGCGAGGTCGGCCTCGTCCTCGACCTCGGCGACGGGCAGCAGCCGGGCGGTCTTCAGGTCGAGCAGGGTGGCGGCCACGACGAGGAACTCGGTGGTCTGGTCGAGGTCCCCCTCGGGCCCCATGGCCCGGATGTGCGCCATGAACTCGTCGGTGACCCGGGAGAGGGCGACCTCGGTGATGTCGAGCCGGTGCCGGGAGATCAGCTGGAGCAGCAGGTCGAAGGGGCCCTCGAAATTGTCGAGCCGCAGCGTGAACCGGCCGCCGCCGCCACCGGCCGCCGCGGGTTCCGGGGGCGCGCCCGGCGGGACCGGGGCCGGGCAGGCCGGGTCCGAGGAGGCCGGGTCCTCGGGGGCACCACCCGGCCCGGAAGTCCGCTCCCGCCCCTCGACGGCCCCGGCTGCGGGCCCGGGCACCGCGCCGCTCCCGGGCCCGCCCCCGGGAGACGGGCGGCGTCCAGGGGGCTCCTCGGGGCCTGCGGGGCCGTGCCCCGGGAGGCGGCGGGCGGGAGGGCCGGTTTCGGCTGGCAGGGGCATCGTGGTCCAGGTGGTGCGGAGGGGAGGGTGCGCGTACGGCCGGTTCAGCGGCCCCGCAGGCGCCGTACGAGGATGCTCGCGTCCCCCCGGGATTCGAGATCGGCGAGGACGACCGCCACCGCCTCGCGGACGATCCGGCCGCGGTCGACCGCCAGCCCGTGTTCCCCGCGCAGCACCAGCCGCGCGTGTTCCAGGTCCATCAGTTCCTCGGCGGAGACGTAGACCGTGATCTTCTCGTCGTGGCGCTCGCGCCCGCTGGGCCGCCGGTTGGCGCCCCGGCCCTGTCCCTTGCCCCGCCGGCCCGCTCCCGCGGGGGCGACGCTGCTGACAGAACCTTCCTGCGGGCGCCGGGGGCTCCCGACACCGGGCGCGCCCGGCTCGGCGCCGGGCCCGGTCTCCCGGCCGCGGCCCTCGCCCGGGGCGTCCTCGGCCGGGCCGCCCGGCTGTTCCGCGGCCGGCGGCTCCTCGCCCCCGCGCCGCGGCGAGGACGACTGGAGGGCCATCCCCCCGGTCGTGCGGAACAGTTCGTCGGCTCCGGGCAGACTCACTCGGCGTGACACCGGGCGAGCACCTCCCTGGCCAGCTGGCGGTAGGCGGCGGCGCCGACGGAGTTGGAGGCGTACGTGGTGATCGGCTCACCGGCGACCGTGGTCTCCGGGAAGCGCACCGTACGGCCGATGACCGTGTGGTAGACGTGCTCGTCGAACGCCTC
This sequence comes from Streptomyces sp. NPDC051567, assembly GCF_044454165.1. Taxonomy (NCBI): domain Bacteria; kingdom Bacillati; phylum Actinomycetota; class Actinomycetes; order Kitasatosporales; family Streptomycetaceae; genus Streptomyces; species Streptomyces sp. NPDC051567. Next base: position 104,799 of record NZ_JBITDK010000020.1, read on the forward strand.
GACCACCCGCGCCAGCACCTCCCGGCTGTGCACCGTACGGGAGTCGTACATCGTGGCGAGGATGCCGTCGAGCTCCAGCTCGGGGTTGAGCCGCTCCTGGACCTTCTCGATGGTCTCGGTGAGCAGGGCCACCCCGCGCAGCGCGAAGAACTCGCACTCCAGCGGGACGATGACCTTGTGGGCCGCCGTCAGGGCGTTGACGGTCAGCAGGCCGAGCGAGGGCTGACAGTCGATCACGATGTAGTCGTAGTCGGGCAGCAGGGGCTTGAGCGCCCGCTGGAGCGTCGACTCGCGCGCGACCTCGCTGACCAGCTGGACCTCGGCGGCGGAGAGGTCGATGTTGCTCGGCAGCAGGTCCATGTTGGGGACCGCCGTCTTGAGCAGCACGTCGTCCGCCGACATGCCCCGCTCCATGAGCAGGTTGTAGACCGTCAGGTCGAGTTCCATCGGGTTCACGCCGAGGCCCACGGAGAGCGCGCCCTGCGGGTCGAAGTCGACGAGCAGCACGCGGCGTCCGTACTCGGCGAGCGCGGCGCCGAGGTTGATGGTCGACGTGGTCTTGCCCACGCCGCCCTTCTGGTTGCACATCGCGATGATCTTCGCGGGACCGTGGCCGGTCAGCGGGCCCGGGATGGGGAAGTACGGCAGCGGGCGTCCGGTCGGGCCGATCCGCTCGCGGCGCTGGCGGGCAGCGTCGGGGGCGAGGGTGGCCGCGTACTCGGGGTCCGGTTCGTACTCCGCGTCGGGGTCGTAGAAGTGCCCCTCGGGCACGTTGTCGTAGTCGGCGAAACCGGTGGGCTTTTCGCCGCTGGGGTCGCCGGCCCTGGAGTTCACGTCTAGGCCGTCCATGCTCTTTCGGGGCGTCGTCATGTGCTGGTGGTTTGCGAAGGTGCGGACCGCGACGGAGCCGACCGCTTCGAGCCCGGCAGGGCTCTGGCCCCCCGCAGGCACCCCTGCTCGACCACCTCCAGGAGTAAATGTCGACTCATTCACAAGTCGTCTTACCTCCTCGGATGTGACCAGGACACTTATCGATAGGTCAGCGTGGCGCCATGCCGACGGTTGGCGACTCTATGGCGTGTCACCACCCAGCGGCAACACAATCCGCCGGACGCGGCACGTTGTGTCGGCAACCGAACACCACTCTGTCAAGGGTGTACGAGCCGCCACCGAGAAGTTCCACAGGTGTGCGAAAGGGTTAAAGGGTTACGTTCGCGGCGAGTTGAGCGGCCCGCGCGCGTACCCGCGAACACGTCCGGCCGGACCTCGGGGCAAGGTCCGGCCGGATACGTGAGATTGACGTCAGTCGTTGACGGTTCAGCCGAGCAGCGTGTCCAGCGGCAGCGTGGGCAGGCCGTGGGCCTCGGCGACCGGGCCGTAAACGACCTGGCCGTCATGGGTGTTGAGGCCCAGCGCGAGCGCCGGGTCACGCCGCAGCGCCTCCACCCAGCCGAGATTCGCGAGCTGCACGATGTAGGGCAGCGTGGCGTTGGTCAGCGCGTAGGTGGAGGTGTTCGGCACCGCGCCCGGCATGTTGGCGACGCAGTAGAAGACCGACCGGTGGACCGGGAAGGTCGGCTCGGCGTGGGTGGTCGGACGGGAGTCCTCGAAGCAGCCGCCCTGGTCGATCGCAATGTCGACAAGGACACTTCCGGGCTTCATCCGGGAGACCAGCTCGTTGGTGACCAGCTTCGGGGCCTTCGCACCCGGGATCAGCACCGCGCCGATGACGAGGTCGGCCTCCAGGACCGCCTTCTCCAGCTCGTAGGCGTTGGAGACGATCGTCTGGATCTTCGTGCCGAAGATCTTGTCGGCCTCGCGGAGCTTGTTGATGTCGCGGTCGAGCAGGGTCACGTGGAAGCCCATGCCGATGGCGATCTGCGCGGCGTTCCAGCCGGAGACGCCGCCGCCGATGACGACGGCCCTGGCCGCCGAGGTGCCGGGCACGCCGCCCGGGAGCACGCCGCGGCCGCCGGCCGAGCGCATCAGGTGGTAGGCGCCGACCTGCGGGGCCAGCCGGCCCGCGACCTCGGACATCGGGGCGAGCAGCGGGAGCGCGCGGGAGGCCAGCTCGACCGTCTCGTACGCGATGGCGGTGGTGCCGGAGGCCAGCAGGGCGTCCGTGCACTCGCGGGAGGCCGCCAGGTGCAGGTAGGTGAAGAGGGTCTGGTCCTTGCGGAGGCGGTGGTACTCCTCGGCGATGGGCTCCTTGACCTTCAGCAGGAGGTCGGCGGTGGCCCAGACCTCGTCGGCGGTGCCCAGGATCTCGGCGCCCGCGGCCACGTACTCGGCGTCGGCGATGGAGGAACCCGCACCGGCGTCCTGCTCGATGAAGACCTGGTGGCCGTTGCGGACCAGCTCATGCACGCCGGCGGGCGTGATGGCAACCCGGAACTCGTTGTTCTTGACCTCGCGGGGGATGCCGACCTTCATCGTCGATCACGGTCCTTGGCTCAGGGGATGTTCAGGGGCACTTACCTACATACCCGCCCACAAGAGTGCGCAACGGGATGCACCACGGGATGACGTGGTGGAGCCAGTCTAATGAAGGATGAGGCCCTGTCTAGCCTTGCAAACCAATAACCTCAGTCGGAACCACTACGGATTTCGCAGGCAGCGGGGTCATCTCCCAGCAATCTGTCAGCTGCGGAGCGGTGCAGCCGCGCGGCGGCGGGGTCTCCCAGCCGGTCCAGCGTGTCCGCCAGCCGCACCTGGAGCGCCGCCTGGAGCCGCAGGTCCCCCGCCCGGCGGGCCAGCTCCACCGCCTCCCGGCAGGTGTGCAGGGAGTCCGCGGGGCGCCCCGCGTACTCCTGGACCCGCGCCATCTCGCTCAGCGCCTTCGCCTGGCCGGGCACGTCGGTGAGCCTGCGGTAGCCCGCGCCGGCCGCCCGCCAGCTGCGCAGCGCGTCCCCGTACCGCCCGGCGTAGGTGTGCACGTTGCCCAGGCGTCCGTACAGTCGCGCCTCGTCCGCCCGCTCCCCCCGCGCCTGGGCCTGGGCGAGCGCCCGGCCGAACCAGTCGGAGGCCCGGTGCCAGTCCGCGAGCTCCTGGTAGGCGCCACCCACGGATTCCATCGCGCGGCCCGTCGCGTACGGGTCGTTCGCCGCCCGGCCGGCGTCCAGCGCGGCCCGGTACCGTTCCAGCGCCTCCTGGGTCCGGCCTGTCCCGGCGTCCAGGTCGGCCAGGTTCAGCAGCGCGGCGGCCTGTTCCCGGTGCAGCTCCCGGCGCTCGGCCACGTCCAGGACCAGCCGGTGCAGCCCGTACAGCTCCGGGGCGGCCCCGGCGGTGCCTCGGTGTCCGGCGAGGGCCCGGACCAGGGCCGCGACCAGCCGGCGGGCCAGCGTGTCCAGCTCGCCGTCGGCCACGGCCGCCGCCGCGGCGGCGGACAGCGCGGGCAGCCGGGTGTCGAGCCAGGCCGCGGCGGCCCGCCGGTCGGCGAAGCGCAGCGCGCGCGGCAGCCCGTCCATCCGCTCCCGCACGTCCTCCTCGACGTCGGTGGCCATGGCCTCGCAGGAGCGCAGCAGCCGTACCGTGCGCTCCAGCATCCTGGCGCGGGCCAGCTGGACCTCGGCGGGCCGTTCCTTGGCCTCCAGCAGGGCCCGCAGCAGCGGCGCGAGGCAGCCGGGCAGCTGGAAGAGGCCGTCCTCGGCGGGGCGGACCAGGCCCAGCCCGGCGAAGTCCTCCAGGGTCGACTGGGCGGCGGCCACGGAGCAGCCGGCCAGGGCGGAGGCGGTGTGGGAGTCGACCAGGCCGGCGGGGGCGAGCGGCAGCAGCCGCAGGGTCCGCTGGGCGGGCTGGGGCAGGGACTCGTAGACGAGCCGGAGGGCGCGGGCGAGCGGTCCGCCGGCGCCGGGCGGCATGTCGTGGAGCTGCTTGGCCACGTCGGCGACGGCGGCCTTGGGGTGGGCGGCGAGCCAGCCGCCGACGAGGGCCAGCGCGGCGGGCTGGCCCCCGCACGCCTCGGCGAGGGTCTCGGCGGCGCGGGGATCGACGGTGACGCGGATGTCGCCGATGCGCCGCCCGAGCAGCTCCACGGCGGAGGGGGTGTCCAGCCCCCCGAGGGTGCAGGGCCGCACGTCCGGGATGCCGGTGAGCGGCCCCCGCGCGGTGACCACGACCAGGCACTCGGGGTTGTCCGGCAGCAGGGCGTCGACCTGTTGCGGGTCGGCGGCGTCGTCCACCAGGACGACCACGCGGCGGCCGGCGAGCGCGGTGCGCAGGGCGGAGCTCAGCTCGTCCTCCCCGGCCCCGGGCGGGGTGGGCTCCCCCAGCGCCTCCAGCAGGCCCCGGACGGCCTGCTCGGTGGCGACGGGCCCGCCGCCGGGCACGGTGAGCCGGGTCCGCAGGACTCCGCCGGGGTACTGGTCGGCGACCTCGGCCACGAACGCCTCGGCGAGGGCGGTCCGGCCGGACCCCGGCCGCCCGGCGACGAGCAGCACCCGCGCCCTGGGTGCCTTGGCCTTCCGGCCCGAGAGGGTGTCGAGCCCGGTCCGTGCGATGTCCTCGCGCAGCTCCTTGAGCTCACGCCGCCGCCCGACGAAATCCGTCACGGATCCGCTCCTCTCGCTGCCTCGGGTTGCGAGCGTAGTTCACGCAGAGCGACGACCCGGGTGGAGCGCGGCGGGCACATCCCCCGATCGGATCAGCCGATGGTCACACCGACACCCGTCAGCGGGCCGCCGCCGGTCACTGACGGGCCGCTACGCCTCGTACGGGCGGGCCGGCCAGGGGGACAGGGCCGGGCGCAGGGCGTCGAGGCCGTCCGCGGCGAGGGCGGCCGCCAGGGCCAGGACGCCCGTGATCAGGCCCGGGTTGCCCAGGTCGCCCGCGAGCACCCCGCGGACCAGCTCGTCGAGCGGGACCCGGGCGAGTTCCATGTCGGCCTCCTCCCCGGACCCCTCGAACCGCTCGCCCTCCGCCTCCGTGAGCTCCCGGGCCAGGAAGATCCGGACGGCCTCGTCCGACCCGCCCGGCGAGGAGAAGAAGTCGACCAGCACCCGCCAGTCCGCCGCCTTGACGTGCGCCTCCTCGTACAGTTCGCGCTGGGCCGCGTGGAGCGGGTTCTCCCCCGGGACGTCCAGCAGCCCGGCCGGAAGCTCCCACAGCCGGTGCCGTACGGGGTGGCGGAACTGGTGCAGGACCAGGACCCGGCCCCGCTCGTCGAGGGCGAGCACGCAGACCGAGCCCGGGTGCGCCTGGTAGTCGCGGCGGGCCACCGAACGGTCCGGCATCCGCACCTGGTCCGAGCGGACCGCCGTCTTCGCGCCCTGGAACGGGGTCCGCGAGGCGATGACCTCCCACGACTCCGGTGTGTCCGCGAGCCCGGTCCCGGTTCCGGTCCTGCCGCCGCTGCCGTCGATGTCGTTGCCCATGGCCATGGCCAGTACCTTCCCGAGAACACGCCAGCCGGGGCACGATCCGTGCCCCGGCTGTCTACGTTATGCGGTGCGGTCCGGCCGGACCCTCACTTACCGGCCTGCTGGCGCTCCACGGCGGCCTTGACCAGGCCCGCGAAGAGCGGGTGCGGGCGCGTCGGGCGCGAGCGCAGCTCCGGGTGGGCCTGGGTGGCCACCAGGTAGGGGTGCACCTCGCGCGGGTACTCGACGTACTCGACCAGCTTGTTGTCCGGGGAGGTGCCGGAGAAGACGAGGCCCGCCTTCTTCTCCAGCTCGCCGCGGTAGGCGTTGTTCACCTCGTAGCGGTGCCGGTGGCGCTCGTCCACGTACGCCTGGTCGCCGTAGACCTCGCGCACGATGGAGCCCTCGGCGAGCTTCGCCGGGTACATGCCCAGGCGCATGGTGCCGCCCAGGTCGCCCGCGCCCTCGACGAAGGCGAGCTGCTCCTCCATGGTCGAGATGACCGGGTGCGGGGTGGAGGCGTCGAACTCGGTGGAGTTCGCGTCCTCGATGCCCGCCAGGTTGCGCGCGGCCTCGATGACCACGCACTGGAGGCCCAGGCAGAGGCCGAGCAGCGGGATCTTGTTCTCGCGGGCGTAGGTGATCGCGCCCACCTTGCCGTTGACCCCGCGGTCGCCGAACCCGCCGGGCACGCAGATCGCGTCCACGTCGCCCAGCTGCGCCGCGGCGCCCGCCGGGGTGGTGCAGTCGTCGGAGGTGACCCACTTGATCTGGACGCGGGCCCGGTTGGCGAAGCCGCCGGCGCGCAGCGCCTCGGTCACCGACAGGTAGGCGTCGGGCAGGTCGATGTACTTGCCGACGAGCGCGACCTTGACCTCGTGGTCGGGGTTGTGGACCCGGTCGAGCAGGTCCTCCCAGACCGTCCAGTCCACGTCGCGGAAGGGCAGGTCGAGCTTGCGCACGACGTAGGCGTCCAGGCCCTCGGTGTGCAGCACCTTCGGGATGTCGTAGATCGACTTCGCATCGATCGCCGCCACCACGGCCGCCTCGTCCACGTCGCACATCAGCGAGATCTTGCGCTTGATGGAGGTGGGGACGTCACGGTCGGCGCGCAGCACGATGGCGTCGGGCTGGATGCCGATGTTGCGCAGGGCCGCGACCGAGTGCTGGGTCGGCTTGGTCTTCAGCTCGCCGGAGGGGCCGATGTAGGGCAGCAGCGAGATGTGCACGACGAAGACGTTGTCGCGGCCGACCTCGTGGCGGACCTGGCGGACGGTCTCCAGGAACGGCAGCGACTCGATGTCGCCGACCGTGCCGCCGACCTCGGTGATGACGACGTCGACGTCGTCGGTCGCCATGCGCCGGATGCGGTGCTTGATCTCGTTGGTGATGTGCGGGATGACCTGCACGGTGTCACCGAGGTACTCGCCGCGCCGCTCCTTGGCGATGACCTGCGAGTAGACCTGGCCGGTGGTGACGTTGGCCGAGCCGTCGAGGTCGACGTCGAGGAAGCGCTCGTAGTGGCCGATGTCCAGGTCGGTCTCGGCGCCGTCGTTGGTGACGAACACCTCGCCGTGCTGGAAGGGGTTCATCGTGCCGGGGTCGACGTTCAGGTAGGGGTCGAGCTTCTGCATCGTGACCCGCAGCCCGCGCGCCTTCAGCAGCGCACCCAGGCTGGAGGCCGTCAGACCCTTGCCGAGGGAGGAAGCGACACCCCCGGTGACGAAGATGTGCTTGGTCGTCATGGCTGTGCTGTTTCGAAAAGCAGCGGGCGGCGTCGCCAAGAGGGGGCTCCCGTGGTCGCGAGGTGAGGTGAGTCCGGCGCCGGCCACCGTCGATCCGGAAGGGTCTCTGGGGGCGCCGAAGCTGCGGTTTCGGGGCTCCTGATTCGCACAGGCAGACCACCGGTCCACGGGGTACCAGCCTATCAGCGCCCGGGCCGGTCCGCCTCCGGCCACGCGGCGCGGGCGGTCCCGGGCCGCCCCCTACGTGATACCGGAAGGGCTCTGACGTGACATACGCGCTGTTCACCCATTCGGCCTAGCCGCATTCTTCCTACGCTTAAGGGGATCACTAGGGTGCCGTCATATCCTGCTCGGATATTGCGCACATCGCCGCCGAGCAGTCCGGCAGACGGCCTCACCAAGCCGGCATACGGAAATCATGGGCTCGTCGCGGTGATCCCTACACGCAGGAGACCGCGCAACCGCGCAATGCAAGCGCCCTTCGGGGCGGACGTGGCCGTTCGACTGGAGATGCAACGTGTCCGGGCGCATCGAGGATTACGCACTGATCGGGGACATGCAGACCGCGGCGTTGGTCTGCCGGGACGGGGCTGTGGATTGGTTGTGTCTGCCCCGCTTCGACTCCCATGCCGTCTTCGCGAGCATCCTCGGCACCGAGGATCACGGGTTCTGGCGGATCGGCCCGGCGTTCCCGGCCGGCTCCGCGGCCCCGCGCGCCGACCGCCGCCGCTACCGCGGCGACTCGCTGGTACTGGAGTCGGAGTGGGACACCCCACGCGGCACCGTCCGAGTGATCGACTTCATGCCGCCACGTGAGGACCACGCGCCGCAGCTGATCCGGATCGTGGAGGGCGTGAGCGGGCGTGTCCCGATGCGCTCCGCCCTGCGGATGCGGTTCAGCTACGGGCGCGTCGTGCCCTGGGTCCACAAGGTGGACGGCCGTACCGTCGCCGTCGCCGGGCCCGACTCGGTCTGGCTCGACACCGAGGCGCAGACCTACGGCAAGGACCTGACGACGTACTCCGACTTCACCGTCGGACCCGGCGACCGGGTGGCTTTCAGCATCAGCTGGCAGCGCTCGCACCGGGGCGCGCCACAGGCCCCCGACCCCGAGGCGGCGCTGGAGTCCACCACCGAGTTCTGGCGCGAGTGGGTCGCGCAGTGCACGTACCACGGGCCCTACCGGGAGGCGGTGGTCCGCTCGCTGATCACCCTCAAGGCCCTCACCTACGGCCCCACGGGCGGGATCGTCGCCGCGCCGACCACCTCCCTCCCGGAGGAGATCGGCGGGGTCCGCAACTGGGACTACCGCTACACCTGGCTGCGGGACGCCGCCATCACCCTCTCCTCGCTGCTGCGCACCGGCTACCGCGAGGAGGCCCGCGCCTGGCGGGAATGGCTGCTGCGCGCGGTGGCCGGGGACCCGGAGAACCTCCAGATCATGTACGGGATCGCGGGCGAACGGGAACTCGGCGAGACCGAGCTGGACTGGCTCCCCGGGTACGAGAACTCGCGCCCGGTCCGGGTCGGCAACGGCGCGGCGGGCCAGCTCCAGCTCGACGTGTACGGCGAGGTCACCGAGGCCCTGCACCTGGGCCACATGACCGGGCTGGCCCGCAGCGACTACGCCTCGCTGCTCCAGCTCAAGCTGATCCGCTACCTGGAGACCCACTGGAACGAGCCGGACGAGGGCATCTGGGAGGTGCGCGGCCCGCGCCGCCACTTCGTGCACTCCAAGGTGATGGCCTGGGTCGCGGTCGACCGCACGATCAAGCTGATCGAGAGCGGGGACGCGGACGGCCCGCTGGAGCGGTGGCGCGAGCTGCGCGACGAGATCCACGCGGACGTGTGCGAGAAGGGCTACGACAAGGAGCGCAACACCTTCACCCAGTCGTACGGGTCGAAGGAGCTGGACGCCTCCCTGCTGCTGATCCCGCAGATGGGCTTCCTGCCGCCGGACGACAAGCGGGTCATCGGGACCATCGAGGCGATCCAGCGCGAGCTGTCGACGTCGGACGGTTTCATCCTGCGCTACCCGACCTCCGGCGAGGAGGCCGGTGTGGACGGGCTGTCGGGCGACGAGGGGGCCTTCCTCGCCTGTTCCTTCTGGATGGCCGACGACCTGGCGATGATCGGCCGCGTCGACGAGGCCCGCCGGCTCTTCGAGCGGCTGCTCGCGCTCCGCAACGACCTGGGGCTGCTCGCGGAGGAGTGGGACCCGCACCTCCAGCGCCAGGTCGGCAACTTCCCGCAGGCGTTCAGTCACGTCCCCCTGATCGACACCGCGCTGCGGCTGACGGCCAGCGGGGCGTACGGGGGGTAGGTCCCGCCCGTACCTCATCGGCCCCGGCGGGGGTCCCGGGAGCACGGCCCCGGGACCCCCGCCGGGGCCGTCCTGGGCCCTGGTAGCGTCCGGCGGCATGGACAACCAGGGCGGGATCACGGTTCAGCGGGCGCTGGAGCTGCCGGGGCTGCGCGGCGGGCTGCCGGAAGTGGTGGCCTGCGCCGACCGCCTGGGCCGGACGGTGCGCTGGGTGCACGCCGGTGAGGTGCCGAACATCGCGTCCCTGCTCAAGGGCGGGGAGCTGCTGCTGACCACGGGTCTCGGCCTGGGCACCCGCCCGGCCGAACAGCGGGCCTTCGTCCGGCGTCTCGCGGACCGGGGCATCGCCGCGCTGGTCGTCGAGCTGGGGCCGCGCCTCACCCGCCTCCCGGCGACGCTCGTGGACACCGCGCGGGCGGCGGGCCTTCCCCTGGTCCAGCTCCACCGGGAGGTGCCCTTCGTCGCCGTCACGGAGGAGGTGCACACCGAGATCGTCAACGGCCACTACGCCCTGCTCCAGCGCGCCGAGGAGGTCCACCGGCGCTGTACGCGGGCCCTGCTGGACGGCGGCGGCATCCCGCAGGTGCTGCGCATCCTGGCCGGCTTCACCGGGAACCCGGTCTTCCTGGAGACCCCGGACGGGCAGCTCCTGTACGCGGCCGGGCCGGTCACCGACGCGGCCGGGGACTCCTCCGGGGACGCGGACACCGATCCGCTCCAGGTCTGGGAGGGGCTGCGGGGCCGCCGCGAGGCCGGTCCACCGGCGAACGCGGTGGTGGTCGACGTGCCGGGCGGGGGCCACGGCACGGGCTCGGTCCGGGCCCGGGTGGTCCTGCTCGGGGTCCTGGGGCCGCTGCTGCCGGTGCACCGGATGGCGGCCGAGCGGACGGCGGGCGTACTGGCGGTGGTGCTGATGCAGGCCCGGCAGGAGGAGGAGCTGGCGGCCCGGGGCCGCGGCGACTTCCTGACGGACCTGGCGGAGGGCCGCGTCCCGGCCGGGAACGCCCCCGCGCAGGCCCGGGTCCTGGGTTTCAGGCCGGGCCCGGGGCCGCTGCTGCCGGTGGTCATGCGGCTCTCCCCGGGACCGGCCCCGGCGGGCGGGTGGGCCGTCCTGGCCCGCGCGGTCCTGGAGGAGCTGGCGTCCGTGGGGGCCCCGGTCCTCCTGGGCGTCCGCCCGGTCGAGGGCCGGGTGCCGCTGCTGGTCTCGCTGCGCGCCGAGTCGGAGCGCACGGCGGTGGCGGACCGGGTCGCGCAGGCGCTGCGGGCGGGCGTCGAGCGCGCGGGGCTCGACCGCGCCACCGCCCCGCCGGCCGTGGTCGTCGGGGTCGCGGGCGGCTGGGCGGCGGCCTCGGCGGGCCTGCGCCACGCGGCCGAGACGGCCACGGCGGCCCACGGGCTCCCGGCCCGCCCCTGGTACGACGCCCGACGCCTGGACATCGACCTGCTGCTGTGGCGGCTGCGGGAACACCCCGACCTGGCGGCGTTCGTGGACCGCGCGATCGGCCCGCTGCGCGCGCACGACGTCTCCTCGCGTCCGCCGCTGCTGCCCACCCTGGAGAGCTACCTGGCCCACGCGGGCCGCAAGGCGGAGACGGCCCGTGAGCTCCACCTCAACCGCCAGACGCTGTACAACCGGCTGGCCCGGATCTCGGAGCTCCTGGGCACGGACCTGGACGACCCCGAGACGGTGCTCTCCCTGAGCCTGGCCCTGCGCGCCCGGCGCCACACCACCGCCCCCTGACCCGGCTCCCCCCGGCCCCGCCCACCCGGACGGTGCCGGGCACGGAGGTCAGCGCCGCCGCTCCATCAGCTCGTCGTACACCGACAGGACCTGGGTCACCGTGTCGTCCTCGGAGGGCCAGGCCGCCGCCTGGGCGCGCCCGGCGTCGGCGAGCGCCGCCCGCCGGGCCGGGTCGGCCAGCAGCCCGGTCACCGCGGCGGCCAGGGCCCCCGCGTCCCCGTACGGCACGAGCACCGCGCCGGCGCCCACGAGTTCCGGGACCCCGCCGACCGCCGTGGCCACCAGCGGCACGCCCAGCCGCAGCGCCTCCCGGGCGGGCAGCGCCCGGGTCTCCCAGCGGCTCGCCGCCACCGCGACGTCGGCCGCGGCCAGCAGCCGCACGGCGTCCCGGCGCGGCCCGAGCAGCCGGACCGGCAGCGACTCGGCCTCGATCCGCCGGGACAGTTCGGCCCGCATCGGGCCCTCCCCCGCGATCACCAGCAGCGGCACGGGGTCCAGCGCCCGCCACTGCCGGGCCGCGTCGAGCAGGACGGAGTACCCCCGCCACGGCGCCAGGCTCCCGACCGCGATCAGCAACGGCCGTTCCACCGCGCCGAGTTCCGCCCGCACCTTGCCGGGGTCCGCGGCCGGGTCCGCGGGCACCGGCAGGGCCACCGGGGCCAGCCGCGCGTCCCGGGCGCCGCGCAGCCGGGCGAGGTCGACCAGGGCCGGGGAGGAGCCGAGCACCACCGCCGCGGCGCGGGCCACCCGGCGTTCCAGCAGCCGTCCCAGCCGCTCCAGCGGGCCGACGGCCCCGGGGCCGTCGGCGCTGTGCCAGCTCACCACCAGCGGGACCCGGCGGCCCCGCAGCGCCAGCGCGGCCCGCATCCCGGCGCGCACCCCGTGCGCGTGCACCACGTCCGCTCCCGCGCAGACGGCCCGCAGGGCGCTCGACGCGTCGGGCGCGAACAGCGCCCCGGCTCCGGTGAAGTCGTGTTCCCCCTCGGCCTCGACGGGCCCGCACACGGTGACCTTGACCCCGCGCGCGGCCAGTCCGGTCGTGAGGGAGCGCACGTGCGCGCCGCTGCCCGCGCCCGCGTCGCCGAGGACGTGGACGGTGCGGAGCGGGGGCCGCCCGTAGGCCGGGGCGGGGGCGAGGACCGGGGAGCTGCTCACGGGCCGAAGCTCCAGGGTGAGGGGGTCAGAGACGTGGCCCAGGATGCCAGTCCGTACGCGCGTTCCGGGACCATACGGGTGCGGATGCGGCAGGAGAGGGCTTCCGGGGCCCTCTTCCTCACCCACATGGGTGAGTCCACTGTCTCCCGGTCCGCCGTGGACCGGCCTCGTCGCGGCTCCTGCGGGGCGGGGCGGGTCCCGGGCCCGTACCCCGGGTTCGCGGGCGCCGGGGCCCGCGCATCCGTCACCTCACGCGTCCGCGCGGGCCGCCGCCAGGAGTTCCTCGGCGTGGGCCCGCGCCGAGGCCGAGTCCTCGTGGCCGGCCAGCATCCGGGACAGCTCCCGGACGCGGGCCTCGCCCTCCAGCACGGTGACGCCGCTGCGGGTGACCGAACCGTCGTGGGTCTTCTCGACGAGCAGCTGCCGGTCCGCGAAGGCCGCCACCTGGGGCAGGTGGGTGACGACGACGACCTGCGCCGACCGGGCCAGTTTGGCGAGCCGGCGGCCCACCTCCACCGCCGCCTTGCCGCCGACGCCCGCGTCGACCTCGTCGAAGAGGTAGGTCGGTACGGGGTCGGAGCCCGCGAAGACCACTTCCACCGCCAGCATCACCCGGGAGAGCTCACCGCCCGAGGCGCCCTTGGCGATCGGCCGGGGCGGGGCCCCGGGGTGCGGGGCGAGGAGCAGTTCGACCTCGTCCGCGCCCGAGGGCCCGTACGCGACCGGGCGTCCGCCGACCTCCACCGAGTCGCCGGAGGGCTCCTCCGTCTGCCGGACGTCGATCGTGACCCGTGCGTGCGGCATCGCCAGGGAGGCGAGTTCCTGGGTGACCGCGGAGGCGAACCGGGTGGCCGCCTCCTCCCGCGCGTCCGTCAACGCCTGTGCGAGCAGGGACAGTCCGTCGCGCAGTCCGTCCCGTTCGGCGGTCAGTTCCGCGATCCGGCCGTCGTCGCCGTCCAGCTCCAGCAGCCGTACGGAGCCCTGTTCGGCCCATTCCAGCACCGAGTTCACGGTGCCTTCGGCGAAGCCGTACTTCCGTGTCAGCTGGGTCAGGGCCGCGCGCCGTTCCTCCACGGCGGCCAGCCGCCGCGGGTCGGCGTCGAGGTCGTCGGCGTATCCCGCCAGCTCCCCGGCCACGTCGGCCAGCAGGATGCCCAGCTCGCCGATCCGCTCGGCGAGCGTGCCGAGCGCCGGGTCGTGCGAGCGGACGGACTCCAGGGCCCGGTGGGCGCCCGCGACGAGGGTGCCCGCGTCGACGGCCTCCGGGTCCTCGGGGTTGCCCGCGAGCCCGGCGTGGGCCGTCTGGGCCGCCGAGGCCAGTGATTCGGCGTGGCCGAGCCGCTCGGCCTCCGCCGCCAGCTCGGTGTCCTCGCCGGGGGCCGGTGCCACGGCCGCGATCTCGTCCAGTCCGAAGCGCAGCAGGTCGGCCTCCTGGGACCGTTCCCGGGCGCGGGTGGTGAGGGTGTCGAGTTCGGCGGCGACCGCGCGCAGCCGCCGGTAGGAGGCGGTGTACTTCTCCAGGGGGGCGGCGACCGCGTCCCCGGCGTACCGGTCGAGGGCCTGGCGCTGCCGGGCGGGGCGCAGCAGGCCCTGCTGGTCGGTCTGTCCGTGCACGGCGACCAGGTCGTCGGCGAGTTCGGCGAGCAGCCCGACGGGGACGGAGCGTCCGCCGAGGTGGGCGCGGGAGCGGCCCTCGGCGGAGACGGTCCGGCTGATCAGCAGGGCGCCGTCCTCCAGCTCGGCCCCGGCCTCCTCGGCGCGCAGGGCGGCGGGGCTGCCGGGGCGCACGAGGATGCGGCCCTCGACGACCGCCGCCTTGGCGCCGATCCGTACCAGGGCGGGGTCGGCGCGACCGCCGAGCAGCAGCCCGAGGCTGGTGACGACCATCGTCTTGCCCGCGCCGGTCTCGCCGGTCACCGCGGTGAAACCGGGCGACAGCTCGACCACCGCGTCGTCGATGACCCCGAGCGACCGTATCCGCATCTCCTCAAGCACGGGACGACGATACCGAGGTTTCACGGGTGCCATGTGACGTCACCCGCCCGGAGTGTTCCGAACGAGTGTGCTATTAAGGCGTGGGCCGGACGTGCGCCGCCCGCCCGGCACCGCACCCGCCCGTCACGGGTGCGGCAGACCCGCCGGTCACCGGTCCGGTCACCGGTGGGGCGCCCCGCGCCATCCCGACACCGGCAGCGCGAACTTGGCCACGAGCCGGTCGGTGAACGACGCGTGGTGCAGCCGGGCGAGCCGCACCGGCACCGTGCCCCGCCGCACCTCCACCCGGGCCCCGGCCGGCAGCTCCAGCATCCGCCGCCCGTCGCACCACAGCACCCCGTGCGGGGTCCCGGGCTGCACCTCCACCGCCAGCACCGAGTCCGGCGAGGTCACCAGCGGCTTCGCGAACAGCGCGTGCGCGCTGATCGGCACCATCAGCAGCGCCTCCACCTCCGGCCAGACCACCGGCCCGCCCGCGGAGAACGCGTATGCCGTCGAGCCCGTCGGGGTCGCGCAGACGATCCCGTCACAGCCGAAGCCGGACACCGGGCGGCCGTCGATCTCCAGGACCACCTCCAGCATCCGCTCCGGGGAGATCTTCTGGACGGCGGCCTCGTTCAGCGCCCAGTCCCGGTGCACGACGTCGCCGTTGGTCCGCACCAGCACGTCGAGGGTCATCCGCTCCTCGACCTCGTACGCGCGGGTCACCACCCGGTCCACGACCTTGTCCAGGTCGTCCCGCTCGGCCTCGGCGAGGAACCCGACGCGGCCCAGGTTCACGCCGAGCATCGGCACCCCCGAGGCCCGCGCGAACTCCGCGCCGCGCAGCAGGGTCCCGTCCCCGCCCAGCACGATCAGCAGCTCGCAGCCGTCGAGCACGCCCGGGGTGAACTCGGTGACGAGCTCCACCTCGGGCGGCAGCGGCAGGTCCACCGCCTCGTACTCCAGGACCCGGACCCCCAGCCCGCTCCGCAGCAGCCCCTGCACGACCAGCTCGGCACTGCGGATGGCCGCCGGCCGCCCGGTGTGCGCGAGGAGGAAGACCGTACGGCCGCCCGTACCCGGGGACCCGGCCGGACCGGCCATCGGCCCCGTCGGCCCCGTCGGCCCCGGTGAACCCGTCGGCCCCGGTGAACCCGTCGGACCCGACGAACCTGACGCGCCGGGAACCGACGCGCCCGAACCCGATGAACCTGAACCTGACGAAGCGGGTGAATCTGTCACTGAGGCCCCTCCACCACTGCACGGTCGACATCCGCCGGGTCGAGTGCCGGTGCCCCCGCCCGCAGCCACAGAAAGTACTCGACGTTGCCCGACGGCCCCGGAAGCGGGCTCGCGGTCACCCCGAGAACCCCCAGACCCAGCGTGGCCGCCTGCGCCGCGACCCCCCGCACGACCTCCGCCCGGAGCTCCGGGCTGCGCACCACACCGCCGCTGCCGAGCCGGTCCTTGCCGACCTCGAACTGCGGCTTGACCATCAGCACGAGGTCCGCGTCCGGCGCCGTGCAGCGCACCAGCGCGGGCAGCACCAGGCCGATCGAGATGAAGGACAGGTCACCGACGACCAGGTCCGCGGGGACGCCGTCGAGCTGCTCGACCGTCAGCTCACGCACGTTGGTCCGGTCCTTGACCGTGACCCGGTCGTCGCTCTGGAGGGACCAGGCGAGCTGCCCGTAACCGACGTCCACGGCCATGACGTGGGCCGCCCCCGCGCGCAGCAGCACATCGGTGAACCCGCCGGTCGAGGCGCCGGCGTCCAGCGCCCGGCGGCCCTCGACGGCCAGCCCCAGCGGCTGGAAGGCGGCCAGCGCGCCCGCGAGCTTGTGGCCGCCGCGGGAGACGTACTCGGGGTCGCTGTCGTCCTTGCGGACCACCAGGGCCGCGCTGGTCTCGACCTGGGTGGCGGTCTTGGTCGCGGTGGTCCCGCCCACGGTCACCCGGCCCGCGGCGATCAACTGCGCGGCGTGCTCGCGCGAGCGGGCCATGCTGCGGCGCACCAGTTCGGCGTCCAGGCGGCGGCGTGCCACTCCTGCCACGTTCGGTTCAGCTCCTGTTTTCGTACGGACCGGGGACGGGCGGTGCGTCCAGCGCGCTCAGCGCTTCGCGCAGCCCCTTGTGTACATCCTCGTACACCTGGACGTGTCCGTCCGCCGTGAGGTCCGCGACGGCGGCCAGCCGCTCCAGGTGCGCGTCGACCCCGGCGTGCCCCGTGGGGGTCCGTACGAGCGCCGGAGCCACCGGCCCGGCGCCGGTCCCCGGCGCCGTCGCGGTCTCGGCGATGGCGGTCTCGGCGGTGGCCGCCCGCGCCACGGCGGGCCCTTCGTCGGTCATGCCCCGACGCTACCGCGAAGCGCCCCGCGGCCACGCACGGCTCTGCGGTACGGTCGTGATCACGATGGCTACGATCCAGGAGTGCCGCGAAGCACTCGACCGACTCTCCGGCGACCTCACACGGTCCGGGGACGGCGCACGCGGCACCGCCGGGTTCGACCGCTCCTTGAGCTGTCATGTCACCGACCTCGACCAGACCTTCACCGGCCGCCTCGACGGCGGCCGGCTCCGGGTCGCGACGGTCACCCCCGGCCCGCCCGCCGCCAAGGCCGAGATCCGGCTCGCGATGACCGGCGACGACCTCCTCGCCCTGGTCGCGGGCGAGTTGAGGTTCGCCAGGGCATGGGCTTCGGGCCGCATCCGGCTGGAGGCCGGCTTCCGCGACCTGCTGAGGCTCAAGAGCCTCCTGTGACACCGGGGCCCGCGACGCCCCCCGGCCGGCCGCCGGTACCAGCCTGGGGACGCGGCTCAGGCAGGGGCCTTCGTACGGGCCCGCCGGGCCGCCGGGATCACCAGCGGCGTCCCCGTCTCCGGGTCGTCGATGACCTGGCAGCGCAGCCCGAACACCTCCTCCACCAGCGCGGCGGTGACCACCTCGGCCGGCGGGCCCTCGGCGACGACCCGGCCGCCCTTCATCGCTATCAGGTGCGTGGCGTAGCGGGCGGCGTGGTTGAGGTCGTGCAGGACCGCGACCAGGGTCCGCCCCTGGTCCTCGTGCAGCTCGGCGCAGAGGTCCAGGACGTCGATCTGGTGCTGGATGTCGAGGTAGGTGGTCGGCTCGTCCAGCAGCAGCAGCGGGGTCTGCTGGGCCAGGGCCATCGCGATCCACACGCGCTGGCGCTGGCCGCCCGACAGCTCGTCCACGGCCCGGTCGGCGAGTTCGGCGACCCCGGTCGCCGCCATCGACTCCTCGACGATCCGCTCGTCCTGCGGCGACCACTGCCGCAGCAGCCCCTGGTGCGGGTACCGGCCGCGCCCGACCAGGTCGGACACCGTGATGCCGTCCGGCGCGATCGAGGACTGCGGCAGCAGGCCCAGCGTCCTGGCCACCTTCTTCGCGGGCAACGACCCGATGGCCTGCCCGTCCAGCAGCACCTGCCCGGCGGACGGCTTCAGCATCCGCGACAGGGCGCGCAGCAGCGTGGACTTGCCGCAGGCGTTGGGCCCGACGATCACCGTGAAGGAATGGTCGGGTATCTCCACCGACAGGTTCTCTGCGATGACCCGCCGGTCGTAGCCGAGGGTCACGTTCTGCGCGGTCAGCCGCTGCACTTGCTCGCTCCTAGAGTTCATATACGTCCCGCCTTGCGCTCGGTGACGAGCAGCCAGAGCAGATAGACACCGCCGACCAGCCCGGTCACCACACCCACCGGAAGCTGGTCGGAGCCGAAGGCCCGCTGCGAGGCCCAGTCGGACGCCGTCAGCAGGACGGCGCCCATCAGCGCGGCGCCCAGCAGGTTCCCGCCGGGCGACCGGGTCAGCCGCCGGGCCAGCTGCGGGGCGGCCAGCGCGACGAAGCTGATGGGCCCGGCCGCGGCGCTCGCCGCGGTGGTGAGCACGATCGCCGCCACCATCAGGAGCAGCCGGGTGCGTTCCACCCGTACCCCCAGCGCGGACGCGGCGTCGTCCCCCATCTCCATGATCCGCAGCGCCCGGCCCTGCCCGAGGACCAGCGGGAAGACCACCGCGCAGACCGCCAGCAGCGGCCACACCTGCGCCCAGTCCCGGCCCGCCAGCGAACCGGTCAGCCAGACCATGGCCCGGGTGGCCTCCACCAGCTGCGCCTTCGTCAGCAGGTACTGGACGACGGCGACGAGCATCGCGCAGACGCCGATGCCGACGAGCACCAGCCGGTGGCCCTGGATGCCCCGCCTGTACGCGAGCAGGTAGACCACGGCGCCGGCCAGCAGCCCGCCGACCAGCGCGCCCACCGCCACTTCGGTGGCGCCGCCCTTGAAGAGGACGATGACGACGAGCGCGCCGACCGCCGAGCCGTACCCGAAGCCGAGCACGTCCGGGGAGCCGAGCGGGTTGCGGGAGACGGACTGGAAGACGGCCCCCGCCATCCCGAGGGCGGCGCCGACGAGCAGCGCGACCAGCACCCGGGGCAGCCTCAGGTCGTTGACGACGAAGTCGTCCGCCGGGGTGCCCCGGCCCAGCAGGGTCCGCACCACGTCCCAGGGCGCGATCCGGAAGTCACCGGTGCCGATGAGGACGACGGCCAGCGCCGCCGCGAGGACGGCCAGCAGCAGCCCGACGCCCACGGCGCGGCGCTCCACCCGCAGACAGGTCCCGCCGGGCAGGTTCAGGGGGCGCGGCCCGGACCGGGGCGCGCGGAGGTTCACGGTCACAGCTGGGCCATCCTCCTGCGCCGGACCAGATGGATGAAGACGGGGCCGCCCAGGAGCGCGGTGACGATGCCGACCTGGAGTTCGGCGGGCCGGGTGACGACCCGGCCGATGACGTCGGCGCCGAGCAGCAGGGCGGGCGACAGGAGCGCCGAGTACGCGAGCACCCAGCGCATGTCCGGCCCGGTGAAGGCCCGCACCAGGTGCGGGACCATCAGCCCGACGAAGACGATGGGCCCGCAGGCGGCGGTCGCGGCGCCGCAGAGCAGGGTGATCGCGGCCATGGCCGCGATCCGGGTCCGTGTCAGCCGGACGCCCAGGGCCCGCGCGGCGTCGTCGCCCAGGGCCATCGCGTTGAGCGGCCGGCCCAGCGACAGGGCGAGCACCGCCCCAACCAGCAGGAAGGGGGCGACCTGCTGGACGGTGTCCATGGTGGCCGAGGCCAGCGATCCGACCGTCCAGAACCGCAGCTTGTCCAGCGCCGTGCTGTCCATCAGCTGCACGGCGTTGATGTAGCCGACCAGGGCCGCGCCGGCCGCCGTCCCCGCGAGGGCCAGCCGTACCGGCGTCGCGCCGCGGCTGCCCCCGAGGACGTACACCAGGACGGAGACGACGGCGGCGCCGAGGAAGGCCCACCACACGAACTCGCTCAGTGAGCTCGCGCCGAGGAAGCTGATCGCGGAGACGACCGCGGCGGCGGCGCCCGCGTTGACCCCGAGGATGCCGGGTTCGGCCAGCGGGTTGCGGGTCAGCGCCTGCATCACCGCGCCGGAGAGGCCGAGGCCGAGGCCGACCATCAGCCCGAGGAGGGTGCGCGGGACCCGCAGGTCCCGCACCACCAC
This sequence comes from Streptomyces sp. NPDC051567, assembly GCF_044454165.1. NCBI lineage: Bacteria > Bacillati > Actinomycetota > Actinomycetes > Kitasatosporales > Streptomycetaceae > Streptomyces > Streptomyces sp. NPDC051567. Next base: position 124,636 of record NZ_JBITDK010000020.1, read on the forward strand.
GTCGGAGGGGGTTCCCGTGGAGCCGAACAGGCCGTGCCAGACCTGGTCGAGAGGCATCTGCCGGGCCCCCACCGCGATGCTCGCCAGCGCGATCAGCGCCAGCACCGCCACGGCGACGGGCAGACCGGCGGCGCGGGCGCCGTGCCGCGGACGGGCGACGGCGGCAGGGGCGACGACGGCAGGGGCGACAGCCGTCGCCGTGCTCTGTTCGGGTTCAGGGGGACTCTCGACCAACACTCAAGTTAGGGTAGCCTACCTTCCGCCGTTCACCGGCTCCCCGGACGGACCCGGCCCCCGCCCGGACCGCCGCTCAGACCCCCAGCCTGGCCAGCGCTTTCCCCGCGTCGAGCGTGCACGCCCCGTCCCCGGCGGCCGTCCAGGCCGCCGCGCACAGCGCCCTCAGCCCGTCGAGCGGCTCCCCGCCCTCCCCGCCCAGTTCCAGGACGCCGTCCCGCGCGGACGCGGTCCAGCCGCCGCAGCCGAAGCCGTCGCCGGCCGGGGTGACCTCCGGCTGACCGGTGAGCAGCCCCCGCAGGTCCCGGTCCACGTACGTCGGCCGGTGCCGGGGCTCGGCCCGCAGCAGTTGCGCCCCGTCGGTCACCCCGGTCAGCACCAGCAGCGAGTCCACCTCCCCGTTGAAGGCGCCCTCGATGTCGGTGTCCAGCCGGTCGCCCACCACCAGGGGCCGCTTCGCCCCGGTCCGCAGCACCGTCTCCCGGTGCATCGGGGGCAGCGGCTTCCCCGCCACCTGCGGCCGGGCGCCCGTGGCGATCCGCACGACCTCCACCGCGGCCCCGTTGCCCGGCGCGATCCCGCGCGCGCCCGGGATCGTCAGGTCGGTGTTGGACGCGTACCAGGGCACCCCGCGGTTGATCGCGTACGAAGCCTCCGCGAACCTCGCCCACGCCAGCTCCGGGCCCCCGTACCCCTGGACGACCGCCGCGAGACCCTCCTCGTCGGCCGACTCCACCGGCACCAGCCCGCGCTCGCGCAGCGCGACCCGCAGCCCCTCGCCGCCGATCACCAGCACCTTCGACCCCGGCTCCACCTGATCCGCGATCAGCCGGGCCACCGCCTGCGCCGAGGTGATCACCTCGGCCGCCTCGGTCGGGATGCCCAGCTCGCTCAGGTGCTCCGCCACCGCGCCGGGCGTCCGCAGCGCGTTGTTCGTCACGTACGCGAGCCGCATCCCGTCCGCCCGCGCCGCCGCCAGGGACTCCACCGCGTGCGCGATGGCCTCCCCGCCCGCGTACACCACCCCGTCGAGGTCCAGCAGAGCCGTGTCGTACGCCTGGTGCAGACTCCGCTCACTCGCCGCGGGACTGGTCATGCTCAGCCGGGTCATCCTGTCCGCTCCTCCTGGGGGTCCCTCCCAGCGGCAGCGCCGGGGGAGATCGATCTTGTCCGATTCCGTGCTCCCCCCGATCATCCCGCATGGCGAGACGGGTCTTACCATGCACCAATGACCACACCTGACACCGCCGACCATGGGCTGAGACTGCTCCCCTTCCATGGCCTGCGTTACGTCCCCGAGCGTGTCGGCAGCCTCGCCGCCGTCACCTCGCCGCCGTACGACGTGGTCGTACGCCCCGACGGAGTCGACTACCTCGAATCCGCCGACCCGCACAACATCGTCCGCCTGATCCTGCCCCAGGCCGACACCCCGGCCGCCCGCAACGAACAGGCCGCCCGCACCCTGCGCGACTGGCTCGCCTCGGGCATCCTCGGCGCCGACCCCGAGCCGGCCGTCTACGTCTACGAGCAGAGCCGGGGCCCGCTGCTCCAGCGCGGTGTCATAGGCGCCCTCGCCCTCTCCCCCGCCGACGCCGGCATCGTCCTCCCGCACGAGGACGTCATGCCCGACGTCGTCACCGACCGCGCGGGCCTGATGCGGGCCACCTGCGCCAACCTCGAACCCCTCCTCCTCACCTACCGGGGCGGGGACGGCGGGGGCGCGGCCGGGGTCGTCGAGGCCACCGCCACCCGCGCCCCCCTCTTCTCCACCACCACCGAGGACGGCTTCCGCCACCGGCTCTGGGCCGTCACCGACCCCGCCGAGCTGGCCGCCCTCACCGACGACCTCGGCCGCCGCCAGGCCCTCATCGCCGACGGCCACCACCGCTGGGCGACGTACCTGCGCCTCCAGGAGGAACACCCGTCCCCCACCCCGTGGGACTTCGGCCTGGTCCTCCTCGTGGACACCGCCCGCTACCCGCTCCAGGTCCGCGCCATCCACCGGCTGCTGCGCCGCCTCCCCGTCGCGGACGCCCTCGCCGCCCTCGACGGCCACTTCCGGGTCCGCGAGGTCGAGGGGCCGCTGCCGCTCGCGCTGGAGGGCCTCGCGGACGCCTCGGAGCGGGGCAACGCCTTCCTCCTCGCCGGAGACGGCTCCTTCCACCTGGTCACCGACCCCGACCCGGCCCTCCTGGAACGCACCGTCCGCCACGACCGGCCCGAGGCATGGCGCCGGCTGGACGCCACCGTCCTGCACGCCACCCTGCTCGACGCCCTGTGGCACCTCCCCGACACCCCCGAGCACATCACGTACATCCACGACACGCCGTCGACCGTCGCCATGGCCGAACGCCACGGCGGCACCGCCGTCCTGCTGCACCCCGTACGCGAGGAAATCGTCCGGGACCTGGCCCGCCAGGGCGTCACCATGCCCCGCAAGTCGACCTCCTTCGGCCCGAAGCCCGCCACCGGCCTGGTCCTGCGCGGCCTGGACAGGCCCGGCACGCCCTGACCCGACCGGCCTGACCCGACCGGCCCGGCTCCGGACATGCGAAAGGGCGGTACCCCGACCGGGGTACCGCCCTTCTCACTTCACCGGTCCTCAGACCTTGCGCTCGTCGCCCTCGTCGATGACGACCTCATCGGTGACGTCCACGTCCGCGTCGTCCACGGCGGACGGCTCGACGGGCTCGTACTCCTCGTCGTCCTCGTCGTAGTACTCGGCCACGTCGGAGGCACGCTCTGCCGCCGCCACCTCGGCGTCGTCAGCGTCGTCGTCCTCGTCCTCGTCGGCGTCACCGGCGTCGGCCTCGACCGCGGCGTCGACGAACTCGACCCCGTCCAGCTCGGCGAGCCGGTCGGAGGCGTCCATCGCCCCGTCCTTGTCCGCCTCGACGGTCTTGGCGAACCACTCCCGCGCCTCGTCCTCACGACCGGCGGCCAGCAGGGCGTCGGCGTAGGCGTACCGCAGGCGCGCGGTCCACGGCTGAACGGCGCTGGAGGCCAGCTCCGGGCTCTGCAGGGTCACGATGGCGGCTTCGAGCTGCCCCATGTCCCGCCGCGCTCCGGCCGCGACCAGACGCATCTCGACCTGCGCGGCCTTGTCCAGCTTCTGCACCTCGGGCTCACCGGCCATGGCCAGGGCCCGCTCCGGACGGCCGAGGCCGCGCTCGCAGTCGGCCATGACGGGCCACAGCTCGACCGAACCGGTCATGCGCTTGGCCGCACGGAACTCGGCCAGCGCCTCGCTGTACTTCTGCGTCGCGTACGCGGCGAAGCCGGCGGCCTCGCGCACGGCGGCGACACGGGAGGCCAGCCGCAGGGCGATGCGGGCGTACGCGTACGCCTGCTCCGGGTCCTCGTCGATCAGCCGCGCCACCATGACCAGGTTGCGGGAGACCTCCTCGGCCAGCCCCTTGGGCAGGCTCAGCAGCTCCTGCCGCACATCGGCGTCGATCTCCAGGCCGGTGACGTCCTCGTCGATCGGAAGCCGCTTGACCGGGTCACGGTCGCGGTCCGCACGGAAGTCGCGGTCGCCACCACGGTCATCGCGACCACGGAAGCCACCACGGTCACCACCGCGATCGTCACGCCCACCACGGAACCCACCACGGTCACCACCGGAGGGGCGGTCACCCCGGTCATCACGGCGGGGGTAGCTGGGACGGTCCCCACCCCGGTCGTCGTCACGGCGGGGGTAGGACGGGCGGTCGTTGTCACGACGGAACCCACCGCCACCGGCACCACCGGTGGGACGGTCGCCACGGTCGTCACGACGCGGGAAGGACGGACGGTCCCCACCACGGTCGTCACGACGCGGGAAAGAGGGTCGGTCCCCGCCACGGTCGTCACGCCCACCACGGAACCCACCGCGGTCGTCGTCACGGCGGGGGTACGACGGACGGTCGCCACCACGGTCGTCACGGCGGAAGCCGCCACCGGCACCGCCGGTGGGGCGGTCACCCCGGTCATCACGACGGGGGTAGCTGGGACGGTCCCCACCACGGTCATCACGGCCACGGAAGCCACCACCACCACCGGTGGGGCGTCCTCCGCGGTCGTCATCACGACGGGGGTACGACGGACGGTCGCCACCACGGTCATCGCGACGGAACCCACCGCCGCCACCACCGGTGGGGCGGTCACCCCGGTCATCACGACGGGGGTAGCTGGGACGGTCCCCACCACGGTCATCACGACGCGGGAAAGAGGGTCGGTCCCCACCACGGTCGTCACGCCCACCACGGAACCCACCACGGTCGTCATCACGACGCGGGAAGGACGGACGCCCACCGCGGTCGTCGTCGCGACGGGGGTACGACGGACGGTCGCCACCACGGTCGTCACGGCGGAAGCCGCCACCGGCACCGCCTGTGGGACGGTCGCCACGGTCGTCACGACGGAACGGAGGACGGTCCCCACCACGGTCATCACGACGCGGGAAAGAGGGTCGGTCCCCACCACGGTCGTCGTCACGGCGGGGGTAGGACGGACGGTCGCCACCACGGTCGTCACGGCGGAAGCCGCCACCGGCACCGCCGGTGGGGCGGTCACCCCGGTCGTCACGGCGGGGGTAGCTGGGACGGTCCCCACCACGGTCATCACGACGCGGGAAGGACGGACGGTCGCCACCCCGGTCGTCGCGGCCACGGAAGCCACCACCACCACCGGTGGGACGTCCTCCGCGGTCGTCGTCGCGACGGGGGTACGACGGACGGTCGCCACCCCGGTCGTCGCGGCCACGGAAGCCACCACCACCACCGGTGGGACGTCCTCCGCGGTCGTCGTCGCGACGGGGGTACGACGGACGGTCGCCACCCCGGTCATCGCGGCCACGGAAGCCACCGCCACCGCCGGCCCCGGCGGGACGCCCGCCACGGTCGTCACGACGGAAACCGCCGCCGCCACCGGCACCAGCACCGGCCGGACGGCCACCACGGTCGTCACGACGGAACGGAGGACGGTCGCCACCGCGGTCACCGCCACGGTCGTCACGGCCCCCGCGGTAGCCGCCCCTGTCACCACCGTCGTTGCGCCGAGGCTCGCGCTCCGGACGATCGTCGGGAGAGTTGGACATGGGTGTGACTCCTGTCTTCGGGGTACCGCTAGTCATTCTCGCGCAACCAGCCCATGGCCGCGCTCCGGCGTAGTAAAGATGAAAAACAAAAAGACCCTTGGTCCAGCGTTGAACGCTGGACCAAGGGTCCTTGAAAGATTGTTCGGCGGCGTCCTACTCTCCCACAGGGTCCCCCCTGCAGTACCATCGGCGCTGAAAGGCTTAGCTTCCGGGTTCGAAATGTAACCGGGCGTTTCCCTAACGCTATGACCACCGAAACCCTATCGGTTTCGAGCGAACAAGCACACTTTATAGTTGTGTTCTACTCAAACCAGCAACTGTTCGTTGCTTCAGAACTAACACAGTGGACGCGAGCAACTGAGGACAAGCCCTCGGCCTATTAGTACCAGTCAGCTCCACCCGTTACCGGGCTTCCACATCTG
>NZ_JBITDK010000021.1:0-6888 GCF_044454165.1 Streptomyces sp. NPDC051567
GCCCCCCCCCCCCCCCCCCCCCCCCCCCCCCCCCGCCCCCCCCCCCCCCCCCCCCCCCCCGCGGGGCCCCCGGGGGGCCCCCGGCCCCCCCGCCGCTCCTCGGACAGGTCCGTCAGACCACGATCAGCGCGTCCAGCGGGGCGCCGTCCAGCGCTCCGGCCAGCCTCGTACGGCCCGGCAGGAACGACAGCTCCATCAGCACCGCCACCCCGGCGACCTCCGCGCCGGCCCGCCGGATCAGCTCCAGCGACGCCCGCGCGGTGCCTCCGGTGGCCAGGACGTCGTCGATGACCATGACCCGGTCACCCGCCGACAGGTCCTCGGCGTGGACCTCGATCTCCGCGGTCCCGTACTCCAGCTCGTAGGCCTGCGCGAGCGTGGCGCCGGGCAGCTTTCCGGCCTTGCGGACCGGCACGAAGCCGATCCCGGCCTGGACGGCCACCGGGGCCGCCAGGATGAAACCGCGCGCCTCCAGCCCGACGATCTTCGTCGCGCCGTACCGCCCGGCCAGCTCCACCAGTGCGTCCGTCAGCGCCGCGAAGGCCTTCGGGTCCGCCAGCAGCGGGGTGATGTCCTTGAAGACCACCCCCGGCTTCGGGTAGTCCGCCACGTCCTTGATCCGGCTGAGCAGCAGATCGCGTACGTCCGCCGACAGCGCGGTCACCGGCGCCGTCCCGGCCGGGCCTGCGCCACGACCTGCGGCGCGTCCCCGGCCTCGGACTCCTCGTCCGGGGCGTCGCCCCGGGCCTCGGCGGCGGCCCGCTTGGCGAGCACCCGCTTCTTGAGGGCCTTCATCGCCGGCTCGCGCTCCTTGAGGTCCACGACCAGCGGGGTCGCGATGAAGATCGAGGAGTACGCACCGGCCGCGAGGCCGACGAACAGCGACAGCGAGATGTCGTTCAGCATGCCCGCGCCCAGGAAGCCGCCGCCGATGAAGAGCAGCGCGCCGACCGGGAGCAGGGCCACGACGGTGGTGTTGATCGACCGGACCAGGGTGCCGTTGATGCTGCGGTTGGCGACCTCGCTGTACGTGAAGCGGGTCTGCTTGGCGATGTCCTTCGAGCCCTCCTTGAGACCGTCGAAGACGACGACGGTGTCGTAGAGGGAGTAACCGAGGATCGTCAGCAGACCGATGACCGTGCCCGGCGTGACCTCGAAGCCGACGAGCGCGTACACGCCGACGGTGATCGTGAGGTCGTGGATCAGGGCGATCAGCGCCGCGACCGCCATCCGCCACTCGAAGGCGATGGCGAGGTAGATCACGACGAGGATCATGAAGATCCCCAGCCCGGTCCACGCCTTGTTGGCGATCTGCGAGCCCCAGCTGGGGCCGACCAGGTCGGCGTTGATGTCGGCCTGGTCGACCTTGAGGTCGGTGGCGAGCTGCTTCTTCACACCGGCCGCGGACTCGGTGTCCAGGCTGGTGATCTGGATGCGCAGGCCGCCGGTGCCGAGCTTCTGGACGATCGCGTCGTGGCCGGACGCCTCCTGCGCGAACTCCCGGGCCCGGGTCTCCGACACCGACGTCTTCGGGGTGGTGAAGACGGCACCGCCCTTGAACTCGATGCCCATGTTGAGGCCCTGCACGGCCACGGCGACGATCGCCGTGATGGTGATCAGGATGGAAACGCCGTACCAGAGGAAGCGCTTGCCGACGAAGTCGTAGCCGACCTCACCGCGGTACAGCTTGGCGCCGAGATCTCCCAGCTTCGACATCTCTCACGCCTCCTTTGCGTCGAGGGGGGCGGGTGCGGGGGCGGTCCCTCGGGACCGGCGCAGCGGAGGCTTGGCGCCGAGCCGCTTCGGGTCCAGCCCGGACCACGGGTGACCGCTGGAGAAGAACTTCGTACGGGCCAGCAGGGTCATTATCGGCTTGGTGAAGAGGAACACCACGACCACGTCGAGCAGGGTGGTCAGACCCAGCGTGAAGGCGAAGCCCTGCACCTTGCCGACGGTGACGACGAAGAGCACCGCGGCGGCCAGGAACGACACGAAGTCGGAGACCAGGATGGTGCGCCGGGCGCGCGGCCAGGCCCGCTCCACGGCCGGACGCAGGGTGCGGCCCTCGCGGATCTCGTCGCGGATGCGTTCGAAGTAGACGATGAACGAGTCCGCCGTGATGCCGATCGCGACGATCGCGCCGCAGACGGCGGGCAGGTTCAGCGCGAAGCCGATGCCCTTCCCGAGCAGCACCATGATCGTGTAGGTGAGCGCCGCGGAGACCAGGAGGCTGACGATCGCGATGAACGCCAGGCCCCGGTAGTAGACCAGCAGGTAGATCACGACGAGGAGCATGCCGATGGCGCCGGCGATCAGACCGGCCCGCAGCTGCTCGTCGCCGAGCGCGGCGGTGACGGTGGTGACGCTGTCCTCGTTGAAGGAGAGCGGCAGGGCGCCGTACGAGAGCATGTTGCCCAGGTCCTGCGCGGACTGCTGGGTGAAGCCGCCGGAGATCTCGGCGTTGCCGCCGGTCAGCGCCTGGCTCACGGACGGGTCGGAGATGACCTCGCCGTCGAGCACGATCGCGAACTGGTTCTGCGGCATCTGCTTGGTGGCCAGCTCACCGGTGATCTTGGCGAACTTGTCGGCGCCCTTGTCGGTGAACTGCATCGTGACGATCCACATGCCGCGCTGCGGGTCGACGACGCCCTTGGCGTCCTTCACGTCCTGGCCGTCGACCTGGGCCGGGCCCAGGATCCACTTGCCCCAGACGTCGCCGCGCTTGCCGCACGCGAGCGTCGGGTCCTCGGGCTTGGCGTCCTTGCCCGCGTCGAGCCGCTGCGCCTTGACGCTGCAGTCGAGCGCGGCGAACTTCGCCTGGAGGTCGGCCGCCGCGGCCTCGGCGGGGCCCGTCGGGGCCGGCGCCGCAGCGGTGGTGTCGTCTGCCTTCTTCGTCTCGCCCGTCGAGGGCGAGGGAGTGGCCGTGACCGGGGCCTTGAGGGCCTCACTCAGTGCGCGGCCCTGTGAAGTGGCGCTGGACGACGGGGCGGCCGGGGGGGCGGACTTGTTGCCGTCCTGGGCCTTCGGGGCACCGGAGCCGCTCGCGGAGGGGCTCGGGGTGGGGTTCTGGGCGGCCTCGGGGGCGACCGGGGAACCGTCGGCGAAGGCCAGGACCGGGCGGAAGAAGAGCTGGGCGGTGGTACCGACCTGGTCTCGCGCCTGCTGCTCGTTCGCCCCCTTGGGGATGTTCACGATGATGTGGTCGCGGCCCTGGGTCTGGACCTCCGCCTCCGACACACCGAGACCGTTGACGCGGCGCTCGATGATGCCGACCGCCGTGTTCATGTTGGTCTCGTTGATCGCGTCCGGCTTGCCGGGCTCGCTCTTGGCCTTGAGCGTGATGCTCGTACCGCCGGCGAGGTCGATGCCCAGCCGGGGAGTCGTCTGCTTCGAGAGGAACATCCCCGCGGTGAGCGCCACCAGCGCGATCAGGATGATCGCCAGGGATCGCCCCGGCCTCCCCTGAGCCCCCGTGGGCCGCCGGCCCTTCTTCGGTGCTGCCACCTTGTCGTTTCTCCCTGTCCAACCGCCCCGCGCCGGGTCAGCGCGCGGACGGCCACGAAATGTGTGGTGGGGACCCCTGCCCCCCGCAGAAGTGTCACTGACGGGGACCGCGGCGGGCGCCTGCGGGCGCTCGCGCGGTCCCCGGCCACGCGCTACTTCGCGCCGGCCTCGCCGTCCTTGGGCTCGTCGCCCTTGGGGTCGTCCTTCTTGCCGAGGTCGAGCTTGGGGCCCTTGTCCTCGTCCTTCGTGAGGTCCGCCGCGGGCGCCTCCGTCAGCGAGGAGGCGTCGTCGGGGACGACCGGCGCGTCGTCGGTCCGGTCGTTGGCGCCGTGGACGATGCGGTTGTACTCCGCGTCCTCGAGGACGGCGCCGATGGCGTTCTTCGCGAAGATCGCGTGGACGCCGGGAGCCACCTCGAGGGTGACCGTGTCGTCACCGAGTTCCTTCACCGTGGCGTACATGCCGCCAATGGTGCGGACACCGGTGCCGGGCGTCATGTCGTCGCGCATCTGCGCGGCCGCCTGCTGCTTCTTCTTCGCGGAGCGGGTCATCAGGAACATCGCCCCGATGAGCACGATGAACGGGAGGAGTGTCACGAGATTCACGGGACGGAGATCCTTCGCACGACCGCACGGGAGCGGCCTTCTTCTACGGGGGTGGGCACACCGACCCGAAGGGTCGGCATCGGCGGAGTCTAGGCGAGTCCGTACCGATGGAACAACGCCCAGCATGGCACCGCAGTTCCTGAGGGCGCGAACCTCCGCGCCGTCAGGCCCCGAACAGACCCCGCTGGGCCGGTGATCCGCTCCCGCCCTGCACGGGCGGCACAAGGCCCAGGTGGGCCCATGCGGCGGGGGTCGCCACGCGCCCCCGGGGGGTGCGCGCGAGCAGGCCCTCACGGACGAGGAAGGGCTCGGCGACCTCTTCCACGGTCTCCCGTTCCTCGCCGACCGCGACGGCGAGCGTGGAGAGGCCCACGGGCCCGCCGCCGAACAGCTTGAGCAGCGCCTCCAGGACGGCCCGGTCCAGCCGGTCGAGCCCGCGCACGTCCACCTCGTACAGCTGGAGGGCGGTGCGGGCCACCGCGCGGTCGATCACCCCGTCGGCCCTGACCTGGGCGTAGTCGCGGACGCGGCGCAGCAGGCGGTTGGCGATGCGCGGGGTGCCCCGGGAGCGCCCGGCGATCTCGGCGGCGCCCGCGGTGTCGATCTCCACGTCGAGGAGGCGGGCGGAGCGGTGGAGCACGCGCTCCAGTTCCTGGGGGGTGTAGAACTCCATGTGCCCGGTGAAGCCGAAGCGGTCGCGCAGCGGCGGGGGCAGCAGCCCGGCCCGGGTGGTGGCCCCGACCAGGGTGAACGGCGGCAGCTCCAGCGGGATCGCGGTGGCCCCGGGGCCCTTGCCGACGATCACGTCGACGCGGAAGTCCTCCATGGCCATGTAGAGCATCTCCTCGGCGGGCCGGGACATGCGGTGGATCTCGTCGAGGAAGAGGACCTCGCCCTCCTGGAGGGAGGAGAGGATCGCGGCGAGGTCTCCGGCGTGCTGGATGGCGGGGCCGGAGGTGATCCGGATCGGCGCGCCCATCTCGGCCGCGATGATCATCGAGAGGGTGGTCTTGCCGAGGCCGGGCGCGCCGGAGAGCAGCACGTGGTCGGCGGTGGCCCCGCGCCTGCGGGCCGCCTTGAGGACGAGGTCGAGCTGCTGGCGGACCTTCTCCTGGCCGACGAACTCGCCGAGGTCCTTGGGACGCAGCGCCGCCTCGACCGCGGTGTCCTCCCCGTCCGCGGCGGCGGCGACGACGCGGTCGCCCTCGGCGGTGGCGTCGGTCTCGTCGTCCCAGTTCACGGTCTCAGTCTGCCTTCTCGGTCGTGCGGTGGTCGGTCGGGTACGGGCCCGCCCGCGCGCCCGGCGCCCGGGGCCGCGCCGGACCCGGGGCGCGGGGGCCGCGGGCGGGGACGGGCCGGACCGGTCGGGTTTCCGGTGGTCTTGCCCACCGGGGCGCGGGGACGGGCCGGGGCTCGTGGCCCGGGGTCCCGGGCCGGGCGCCCGGTCAGCGGGCCCGGTTGAGGGACTGGAGGGCGGCGCGCAGCAGTTGCGGCACGGGCGCCGGGCCGCCTGCGGCGAGGGCGGCCTCGGCCTGCGGGGTCACGGCGGAGACCGCTTCCTCCGCTTCCCTGGAGGCGTATCCCAGGCCGATCAGGGCGGCCTGGAGCTGCTCGGTCCACGGCGCCGGGCCGGCGGCGGCCACGGCCCGCCCGGGGCCCGCCTGCGCGCCCGTGCCGAGCGGGGTGCCCAGCTTGCCCTTCAGCTCCAGCAGCAGTTTCTGCGCGCCCTTCTTGCCGATGCCCGGCACCGCCGTCAGCGCCTTCTCGTCGCCCGTGGAGACCGCGAGGCGCAGCGCGTCGGGGCTGTGCGCCCCGAGCATCGCCTGCGCCAGTCTCGGGCCGACCCCGCTGGCGCCCTGGAGCAGCTCGAAGACCTGCCGCTCGTCGTCGTCGGCGAAGCCGTACAGGGTCAGGGAGTCCTCCCGGACGACCAGCGAGGTCGCCAGCCGGGCCGGTTCCCCCGTCCGCAGGCCGGCGATGGTCCTGGGGGTGCACTGGACGGCCATGCCCACCCCGCCGACCTCGACGACGGCGAGGGTGGGGGTGAGCGCGGCGACGGGGCCGCTGACGAAGGCGATCATCGGGTACGGCCTTTCGGGGCGTGCAGGGCCACCGCCCGCTGGAGACGGTTCTGGGCGGGGGCCCGCCAGATGTGGCAGATGGCGAGGGCGAGGGCGTCGGCGGCGTCGGCGGGTCTCGGTGGCGCGGACAGCCGCAGCAGCCGGGTGACCATGGCCCCGACCTGTGCCTTGTCGGCCCGGCCGCTGCCGGTGACGGCGGCCTTGACCTCGCTCGGGGTGTGCAGGGCGACCGGTATCCCGCGGCGGGCGGCGCAGAGCATGGCGACGGCGCTCGCCTGGGCGGTGCCCATGACCGTGCTGACGTTGTGCTGGCTGAACACCCGCTCCACGGCGAGGACTTCGGGCCGGTACTCGTCGAGCCACTCCTCGATGCCGCGCTCGACGGCGACGAGCCGCAGGCCCAGTTCGGCATCGGCGGGCGTGCGCACGACCCCCACGCCGAGCATGGTCAGGGCACGGCCCGCGACACCCTCGACCACGCCGACACCGCACCGCGTCAGCCCCGGGTCCACGCCGAGAACTCGCACCCCGCCCCCTCCTTCGGTCACCTGTCCGTGCAGGCTACCGGGTGGCACCGACAGAGCGGCGGGGGGGGGGGGGGGGGGGGGGGGGGGGGGGGGGGGGGGGGGGGGGGGGGGGGGGGGGGGGGGGGGGGGGGGGGGGGGGGGGGGGGGGCGGGCGCGGCCCCCCCGCCCGCG
>NZ_JBITDK010000021.1:6898-129839 GCF_044454165.1 Streptomyces sp. NPDC051567
CGGGACCCCCCCCACACCCCCCCCCCCCCCCCCTCCTTCGGACACCGGGCGGGGGGGGCGGGGGGGGGCCCCGCGCGGGGGGGGGGGCCGGGGGGGGGGCCCCGCCCCCCCGCCGCACCGGCCGTGAGCGGTGAGGCTCCGGGTCAGGCGTCGACCTTCTCCATGACCTCGTCCGAGACGTCGAAGTTGGCGAAGACGTTCTGCACGTCGTCGCTGTCCTCCAGCGCGTCGATCAGCTTGAAGATCTTGCGCGCGCCCTCTTCGTCCAGTTCGACCTGCATGGTCGGGACGAAGTTGGAGTCGGCCGAGTCGTAGTCGATGCCGGCCTCCTGGAGCGCCGTGCGGACGGCGACCAGGTCGGTGGCCTCGCTGAGGATCTCGAAGCTGTCACCGAGGTCGTTGACCTCTTCCGCGCCCGCTTCGAGCACCGCGTCCAGGACGTCGTCCTCGGAGAGTTCGCCCTTGGGCAGCACGATGACGCCCTTGCGGTGGAACAGGTACGAGACCGAGCCCGGGTCGGCCATCGAGCCGCCGTTGCGGGTCATGGCGACCCGGACGTCGGACGCGGCGCGGTTGCGGTTGTCGGTGAGGCACTCGATGAGCACCGCGACGCCGTTCGGGCCGTACCCCTCATACATGATCGTCTCGTAGTCGGCGCCGCCGGCCTCAAGACCCGCTCCGCGCTTGAGCGCGGAGTCGATGTTCTTGTTGGGGACCGACTGCTTCTTGGCCTTCTGGACGGCGTCGAAGAGCGTCGGGTTGCCCTCCAGATCGGCGCCGCCGGTCCGGACCGCGACCTCGATGTTCTTGATCAGCTTCGCGAAGAGCTTGCCGCGCTTGGCATCGATCACGGCCTTCTTGTGCTTCGTCGTAGCCCATTTAGAGTGGCCGGACATCCGCCTGTCTCCTTCGCGTCAACCTTCAGTGTTCGTCGGGAATCCTACCGGGACCCCGTCACAGCCCCGCGCGCACCATGTCGACGAAGTACGCGTGTACGCGGTCGTCGCCGGTCAGCTCGGGGTGGAACGAGGTCGCGAGGACGTTTCCCTGGCGGACGGCGACCGTGTGGCCGTCGTACGTGGCGAGCACCTCGGCCGCGGCGCCGGTGGACTCGACCCACGGGGCGCGGATGAACACGCCCTCGACCGGGCCGCCCGGTATGCCCGCGAAGTCGATCCTCGCCTCGAAGGACTCGTTCTGACGGCCGAAGGCGTTGCGGCGGACGATCATGTCGATGCCGCCGAGGGTCTCCTGGTCGTCACGGCCGTCGAGCAGCTTGTCGGCCAGCATGATCATGCCGGCGCAGGTGCCGTAGACCGGCATGCCGGCCCGTACGCGGGCGCGCAGCGGCTCCAGCATGCCGAAGAGGACGGCGAGCTTGGACATGGTCGTGGACTCGCCGCCGGGGATGACCAGGGCGTCGACCCCGGCGAGTTCCTCGGGGCGCCGGACCGGCCTGGCCACGGCGTCCGCCGAGGCCAGGGCGATCAGGTGTTCCCGTACGTCGCCCTGCAGGGCGAGCACCCCGACAACGGGGGTGCCGGGGGTGCCGGGGGTGTTCGTCATGTCCGGGCTACCAGCCGCGGTTGGCGTAGCGCTCGGACTCGGGGAGGGTGTCGCAGTTGATGCCGACCATGGCTTCGCCCAGGTTGCGGGAGGCGTCCGCGATGATCTTCGGGTCGTCGTAGAAGGTGGTGGCCTTCACGATGGCCGCGGCGCGCTTGGCCGGGTCGCCCGACTTGAAGATGCCGGAGCCGACGAAGACGCCCTCGGCGCCGAGCTGGCGCATCAGGGCGGCGTCGGCGGGGGTGGCGACGCCACCGGCGGAGAAGAGCACGACCGGGAGCTTGCCCAGCTCGGCGACCTCCTTGACCAGCTCGTACGGGGCGCGCAGCTCCTTGGCGGCGGCGAACAGCTCGTTGTTGTCGTAGCCGCGCAGGCGGGCGATCTCGTTCTTGATCTGGCGCAGGTGGCGGACGGCCTCGACGACGTTGCCGGTGCCGGCCTCGCCCTTGGAGCGGATCATGGCCGCGCCCTCGGCGATGCGGCGCAGGGCCTCGCCCAGGTTGGTGGCGCCGCAGACGAAGGGGGTGGTGAAGGCCCACTTGTCGGAGTGGTTGACCTCGTCGGCCGGGGTCAGGACCTCGGACTCGTCGATGTAGTCGACGCCGAGGGACTGCAGGACCTGGGCCTCGACGAAGTGGCCGATGCGGGACTTGGCCATGACCGGGATCGAGACGGCCTCGATGATCTCTTCGATCATGTTCGGGTCGGACATGCGGGCGACCCCGCCGTCCTTGCGGATGTCGGCCGGGACCCGCTCCAGGGCCATGACGGCGACGGCGCCGGCGTCCTCGGCGATCTTCGCCTGCTCGGCGTTGACCACGTCCATGATCACGCCGCCCTTGAGCTGCTCGGCCATGCCCCGCTTGACGCGGGAGGTGCCGATCGCCGATTCGGCGGACTGCGCGGTGGTGGGAAGCGTGCTCACGGGATTGACCTCACTCGAAAGGAAGACACAGGTGGTACTGGGCCGAGGAAACCGCCGCCGACCGGTCCACCGCAAGGGCCAATGCCCAGCCGGTGGCTCCTTCCCGCGCCCCGTCGCGGTCCGCCTGCGGCTCACCCGTGGCCGGAAACCGGCCCCGGAGCGGTTATTTCCGGCCGCTTCCGCACCTGATCCACGCCTGATCCACTCCGGTCCCGCCCCGGCCCGGTCCACTTCCGGCCCCGGGCGGGCACGCGGGGCGGACCTGGCCGGACGGCCTTCCGGTCACAGCCCTAGACCGGCCGGTCGGCGAGGTCCGCCGGCGGCTCGTCGTCCATCTCGAACGCGAGGGGGAACGGGGCGTGCCCGGCCAGCCGGAACCAGCGCACCTTGCGGTGCCTGCGCAGGGCGCGGGCGGCCCGTACGGAGTCGTTGAGGAACCTGCGCGCCATGGGCACCCGGCGGACGGCCGCCGCGAGGTCCTCCGTGGCCTCCTTCCCGCCGGGGGCCGCCTTGACGGCCTCCACCTGGCCCACGTCGGCGAAGACCGCGCGCAGTGCCTGGCTGAGCTCGCTCTCGGCCACCTCGCGCTGCTCCTCCTCGGCCTGCCGGGCGGCGTGCGCGGCCTCGTACAGGACCAGGGAGGACGCGGGGTCGAGCACACCGGAGGTGGCCACCTCCAGCACCACGGAGGCCCGCCGCACGAGCTGCGCGTCGAGCGCGGCCCGCGCCGCGTCCATCCGCGTGTGCAGCCGGTCCAGCCGCCCGGCGGTCCAGCTCAGGTACACCCCGATGACGCCGAGCGCCAGGGCGGTCCAGACAAGGGTTTCGATCACGGGCGGCGACTCTACCGCCCGTGAGGACTCGAAGGGCGGGCCGGGACGACCCAGCGCGCCACGGCCTCCTCGACCTCCTGCGGCTCCGGTACATCCGGCGCGCCCACCGTCCAGTACGGGCGCGCCGCCTTGAGCTTGTCGGTGAGTTCCCGTGCGAGTAAGGCCCGTTCGCTTCCGTCCTCGGTACGCGCGATGCGCTGCCCCCAGCGGACCGTGTCGACGACCGCGGACTTCACCGCCTCGTAGGCGAGGTAGTGGTCAAGGCCGTCCCGCCATCCGGCCCGGCACTCGTCCGGTGCCGCCCGCTCCCAGCCCTCGGTGACCTCATGGCGCTCCTCCGGCGAGTAGGACATCTTGTGGAGATGGTCGGCCAGGTCGTAGACCGGGTCGCCCCACAGTGCGAGCTCCCAGTCCAGGAAGACCACGAGCCCCCCGTCGGTCAGCATCATGTTCTGCCGGTGGATGTCGGCGTGCAGCAGTCCGAACCTGCGTCCGGCCATGTTCCGTGCCCGCTCCCTGAGTGGGCCGCACGGGTCCTCGGGAACGCCCAGCGCCTCGTACAGGCCGTCGATGCCTTCACCGCCCCGGTGCCGGATCTCATGGACGAGCCCGGTCAGGCGGGCCGCGAACTCCGCTGTGTCACCGTCCTGAGGCCAGTCCGGGGGGAGTGCGGGCAGGGCGGACTCCGGTACGCGCAGCAGATCTCCGAAGAGCCCCTCCACGCCTTTCAGGACGGCGTCGGGCAGCCGGGTTCCGGCCGGGACGAGCCCGTCGACCCGGCGCCCCTCGACGAATCCGTGGATCTGGAAGTCCGGGTCCCTGCCGGCGTGCAGCAGGCGCGGGGCCGCGGTGACGTAGCCGCCGATGGCCGCGAGCACCTCGGCCTCCGGCCACAGGGCAAGGTCCATGACCTCGGCCCCGCCGGTACGCATACGGACGATCACCGGGCCGTCCGCCGTCTCCAGCCGGACGTTCCTGTTGTAGTGACCCGACTGGCCGGTATCCAGCCCGCGGGCCTTTTCGTAGAGAGTGGAAGCGTCCACGTCTAACCTTTCCACCAGGGGGTGAGGGCCGAGGTGACCTGCCCGGGGGTCAGGTCCGGTGGCAGGCCCCACACCCGGCGGGCGGCGTTGACCTTCTTCGACAGGCGCCCGACGAGAAACTCGCGTCCCGGCTGGGAGGCCGTCACGAGCTGTTTCGAGTAACGGACCGTGTCGACGATCGCCGACTTGATCTTCTCGTGCGCCATGTAGAGGTCGAGGTCGGCGGGCGGGCCGAAGGTCGACCCTTGCGGAAGTCTCTCCCGCCACTGCCGGAAGACCGCCGCACGCTGTTCATCCGGATAGTCCATTTTGTGGAAATGAATCCCGATCTCGTACATCGGGTCTCCCCACAACGCCAGCTCCCAGTCGAGGAACCACGTGGTGTCATCGGTGACGATCATGTTCTTGCGGTGGAGATCGGCATGGAGCACCGCGAACGGCCGGGCGGTGAGCGTGTCCCACAGCGGCCGGACCACGGCCAAGGGGTCGGCGGGGACACCGAGGCGGGCGAACGCCTCGTGGTACTCCTCGACATGTGCCGCGTGGACCCGCTGGGTGAGGTCGGCCAGCAGGTGCCCGAAGCCGCCGCTGTCACCCGGAGCCGGCCAGTGCCCCGGCAGGGCCGGAATCTTCTCCTGGGGGATTCGCGTCAGCTGCTCCATCAGCGTGACCACGTCGTCCAGCACGTGCCGGGGAACGGCGGAACCCCGTGGGAAGAAGCTGTCCAGCACCCGCCCCTCGATGAAGTGGTGGACCTGGAAACGGGGCGCCTCACAGACATGGCGCAACTGCGGTGCCCGGACGACATAAGGACGGATGCAGGTGAGTACGTCCTCCTCCCGCCACAGCCGGACGTCCATGGTGTCCGCCGCCGTGAGCGGGATACGCACGTTGACCTTGCCTTCGGGCGTCGGCACCCCCACATTGCGGTTGTAGTACCCGGCAGCTGCCTCGTCCGATCCCACGGCCCGTTCGTAGAGTTCCCGCCACATCACGAGGTCACCTCGATGAACATCGACAGGACGGCCTCCGTACGCCGTCGTAGGTCTTCCGCCTCGCCCAGCGGCCGTACGGCCGGCCGGGCGCGGCCGGCCATCGCGGTCAGCTCCGGATGGGTCAGGCCGGTGCGCTCGGCCGCGCGGTGGATGGCCACGATCAGCGAAGGATAGACCTGGCAGATCTCGAACTCCCGAGCCGCGTGCAGCAGCAGTTCCCGTGCTGTCCCGCGATCCCCGCGCCGAAGGAGCAGGAAGGCACGGAACATGTCGGCACGGGCCCGGCCCGACCGGTAGCCGGCCCGGTCGAGCGCGGTGTTGGCGTTGCCGAACGAGAGGACCGCCCTGTCGAGCAGGCCGAGCCGCGTCTGTGCGATGGCCATCGCGGTGTACACCTTGCCGATCTCGTGCTGGGCGCCGAGGTCCCGCTGGATCTCCAGGGCCGCGCCCGCTTCGGCCACTGCCGCTCCGGGGTCTGTGAAGGCCAGGAGCTCGGCGCGGTTCGTCCGGATGTTGGCGAGCCCGATGGCGGCTCCCACCGCGTGGTACTCCGCCTCCGCTTCCTCCAGCAGCTCCTCGGCCCGGCTGAAGTCCATCAGGAACCGGTACCCCAGATGCATCAGGCGTTTCAGGTCCCCCCGGATGACCCCTTCGCCGGGCGCACAGATCCCCTGGACCTCCTCGGCAAGCGCGAACGCCCCGGCGAAGTCGCCCTGCCACATCCTGATGTCCGCGACGCAGAAACCGGCGGAGGCCCTGGCCTCGCCGTCGTGGCCTTCCCAGACCCGTTCGAAGATCCTCGCGGCCAGGCTGCTCTCCCCCGCGATCCTGCGCGCGTTCGCTCCGGCCAGTGCCAGCCTGGCGGAGACGAGCGACCGGACCGGTGTCTCCAGCACGGGAGTCAGCGCTATCGCCCCGCCCGCGTCACCCAGTTCGAGTTTGGACTCGGCTTCGAGGCAGTCCGCGGCGTCCCGGATGCCTGCGGGCACCGGGGCCGCCGGGCGGACTCCGGCCGACGGGCCCAGGCGGTCCCTCAGGTCCTTGACCATCCCGTCGACCGCCTGACGACTGCTCATGCCAAGAGCCCGGTCGGCGTGCCTGAGGATCTCTTCGGGCGACAGGTTCTCCCCGTGAATCCCGTGGTAGACCGCCTCGCGCAGAGGGGAGGACCTGGGTACGCCGGAATTCTCCGCCCCCGTCCCCATCCGGTCGGCCAGGTCCTCCCAGTGCTGCCGCAGCACGGCGTGCACATGACGCTTCACCCTGTCGGAGAGGTGGTGCTGCAGGGCAGCGATCATCAGCTGGTGCAGCCGGTACCAGCCCTGGGGCAGTGGGTAAGCGAAGGAGTAGGCGGTGAGCGACTCCCAGGTCAGCACATTCGTGGGAAGGTCGAAACTGCGGCCCACCGCGCGGAACACCTCCAGGTCGAAGGTCCTCGCGACGCTGAGAAGTTCGAGAATCCTGACCTCGTCCGGCGCTACGTGCTGGAGGAACCGCTGGACGATCTCCTCCGAGGTCGCCGCCTCCTCCACCGGTACAGGATTCTGCAAGTGGGTGTCCACGGCCAGGTGGAGGTAGAACGGAACCCCCGCACTGGCCTCGGCGATCGACCGCTGCCTCGGGATCTCCACGATCCCCGCCTGGGCGAGCAGGTCCAGCCGGGCCGCCATGGGCAGGCCGCCGACCCTCGCCTTGCGGATCACACTCGCCCAGTCCCGGTCGTACGCCGCCCAGGGCACCGCCTCGCGACTGGCCAGTACGGTCAGGCCGCCGTGCAGCTGGCCCAGCAGATCGCGCAGCCAGGCATCGGAGGCGAAGCTCCGGCCGCCCGGCAGAGGGGTGGGCACCATGGCCTCGTAGGCGTCCACGAAGAGCACGTACGGGCGTTCCTCGGCCGACTGGCGCATCTCCTCGGCGAACAGGTAGGTGACGGCGTGACCCAGCTCGGCGTTGGACAGGCTGTCGAGTTCCCTTAGTGTCGGGTCCTCCTCGATCCGGCGCCGACGCTGGCGGTTGGCCACCGCACGTCCGGTGATCCGCACCAGTCCGGCCGCGGTCCCGAACACCGGCAGGCCCATGGCCTCGTCCAGGATCTTCGACAGTACCTCGCTCTCCTCGGCGAACGGGGTGTTCCCCCGGTCCATCTGGAGCTGGGGGTGCACCCGCTGCCAGAGAACCGCGTAGGCGATGTCGAAACGGTCGAATCTCACGTCCTGGGCGCCGTACTCCGTGCGCAGCACGGCCAGAGCGTCCTCCTGTTGCCGGAGCACCGGAAGTTGCAGGTCCAGCCGGGCGGTACGGGAGGTGTCGGAGGTGCGACCACGTAGTTCCTGGAGGAGACGTGACTTGCCGATCCCCCCGATGCCGACCACGTTGAGAATCCGCGGCCCGTCGGACATGGACGCCAGTTCCTCGTCGTACATGTCGAGCAGGTCTTCACGGTTGAAGAACTGCCTCTGTAACGCGGAAACACGTCGATAACGCGGCCTGATGGACATACGACTCCCCCCGATGGCCCGGCACTTGCGAAGCGAGGTTACCCAAGCCGCCGGGCCCCTGCCCGTGGTTGCCCCACCTCGTCAGGACGCGTCGCGGGAGAGGCCCAGGCGGGTGCGGAGGGAGACGCGTTCGTCCGTGGCGACCGCCGCCGCGCCGTCCGTGACCGTTTCGTAGACGGCCAGGATGTCCGCGCCCACCGTCGACCAGTCGAAGCGGCGCACGTGCGCGAGGCCACGGGTGCTCAGGCCGGCGCGGCGGGCGGGGTCGCGCAGGAGGGTGACGGCCGCCGTGGCCAGCGCGTCGGCGTCCTCGTTGGCGAAGAGGTCGCCCGCCCTGCCCCGGTCCAGGACCTGGGCGAAGGCGTCCAGGTCGGAGGCGAGTACCGGCGCGCCCGCCGACAGGGCCTCGACCAGGATGATCCCGAAGCTCTCGCCGCCCGTGTTGGGGGCGACGTACACGTCCACGCTGCGCAGCAGCCGTGCCTTGTCCTCGTCCGAGACCATGCCGAGGAACTCCACCCGGGAGCGCAGGGCGGCGGGCAGCGAGGCGACCGCCTCCTCCTCGTCGCCGCGGCCCGCCACCAGCAGCCGGGCCTGCGGGCACTCCTCGGCGATCCGGGGGAAGGCCGCCATCAGCACGGGCAGGCCCTTGCGCGGCTCGTCGATGCGGCCGATGAAGCCCAGGGTCTGCCCGGACCACTGCGCCTTCGGTTCGGCGGAGGCGAAGAAGTCCACGTCGACCCCGTTGGGGATCACGACCGCGTCCCCGCCCAGGTGCTCCACCAGGGTGCGGCGGGCGTACTCGCTGACCGCGATGCGCGCGCTGATCTTCTCCAGCGCCGGCTGGAGGATCGGGTACGCCGCGATCATCGCCCGCGAGCGCGGGTTCGAGGTGTGGAAGGTCGCCACGATCGGCCCCTGCGCCGCCCAGCAGGAGAGCAGCCCCAGCGAGGGTGAGGCGGGCTCGTGGATGTGGATGACGTCGAAGGTGCCCTCGTGCAGCCAGCGCCGTACCCGGGCCGCCGACAGGAAGCCGAAGTTCAGCCGGGCGACCGACCCGTTGTACGGCACCGGCACCGCCCGGCCGGCCGGGACCACGTAGGGCGGCAGCGGGGTCTCGTCGTCCGCCGGGGCCAGGACCGACACCTGGTGGCCGAGGCGGATCAGGTGTTCCGCCAGGTCCCGGATGTGGAACTGGACGCCCCCGGGCACGTCCCACGAGTACGGGCACACGATGCCGATCTTCACTACGGGCGCTCCTCCAGGTCGTCCAGCCAGAGCCGCTGGAGCATGTGCCAGTCCTCGGGGTGCGCGGCGATGCCCTGGGCGAAGGCGTCGGCCACCGCCTGGGTCATGGCCTTGGTCTTCTCGGTCCGGGTCCCGCTGCCGGGCACCTCCACCGCGGGGTGGATGCGGCCGTACATCTTCGGCGGCGACCCGTAGTGCAGGGTCGCCGGGAGGAGGACCGCGCCCGTCTGCTGGGCCAGCAGCGCGGGCCCGGCCGGCATGCGCGCCGCCGAGCCGAAGAAGTCCACCTCGACCCCGGAGGCCGACAGGTCGCGGTCGGCGACCAGGCAGACCAGCCCGCCCGCGCGGAGCCGGCGGGCGAGGGTGCCGAAGGCGGCGCCGCCGTTGTGCGGCAGCACCTCCATGCCCAGGCTCTCCCGGTAGGCCACGAAGCGGTCGTAGAGGGTCTCGGGCTTGAGCCGCTCGGCGACGGTGGTGAACGGGACGCCGATGTGGCCGACGGCCCAGGCCCCGGCGAGGTCCCAGTTGGCCAGGTGGGGCAGGGCGACGATGACCCCGCGTCCGGAGGCGAGGGCCTCGCGCAGCAGGTGTTCGTCCTGGAACTCGACGTCCGTGCCGAACCGCCGCGGGTCCATGGTGGGCAGCCGGAAGGATTCCATCCAGTACCGCAGGTAGGAGCGCATGCCCGCCCGTGACAGCTCGCGCAGCCGGTCGGGGCCGGCGTCCGGCACCACCCGGGCGAGGTTGGACTCCAGCCGCAGCACGCTCTTGCCGCGCCGCTTCCAGGCCGTGTCGGCGATCCGGCGGCCGAGGGCCGCGGCGGCGGGCTCGGGGAGCTTCTTGACCCCGGCCCAGCCGAGCCCGTAGAGGCCGTCGACCAGTCTGTCGCGTGCCGCGCCCATCAGGCCGCTCCCCCTTCGGCCGCCGCGGAGGCGGCGTCGGCCTCCGCGGACTCACGGCGTACGGTGACCACCCGCTGGACCAGGGTGACCAGCGAGCCCGCGGCCACGGCCCAGAGCGCGACCGGCAGCAGCACCCCGGTCCAGGAGGGCGCCCCGAAGGTCTGGAGTCCGGAGAGACCGGCCGCGACCAGCGAGATCACCAGCCGTTCGGCGCGTTCCACGAGCCCGTTGACGGCCACCGGCAGCCCGATCGACTCGCCGCGCGCCTTGGTGTAGGAGACCACCTGGCCGCTGGCCAGGCAGAAGATCGCCACCGCGCACAGCGCGTTGTCGTTGCCCGAGCCCGCGTACCAGAGGGCGAGGCCGCCGAAGATCGCCGCGTCCGCCACCCGGTCGAGGGTGGAGTCGAGGAAGGCGCCCCACCGGCTGGAGAGGCCGGCCTGGCGGGCCATGTTCCCGTCCACCAGGTCGGAGAAGACGAAGAGGGTGATGGTGATGGTGCCCCAGAAGAACTCCCCCTGGGGGAAGAAGACCAGCGCTCCCGCCACCACTCCGGCCGTGCCGATCAGGGTGACCGCGTCCGGGCTCACCCCCCGCCGGAGCAGAAAAGCGGCGAATGGCGTGAGAACACGCGTGAAGAATGCACGCGCGTACTTGTTCAGCATGGCCTTCCCGGAGGGTCGCTGGGCCGCACGGCCACCACGGCCACCGGCTGGCCCATCGTAGCCAGCGCACCGCCCCGCCGACGCCGCACACCCACCGGCGCGGTCCGGGTAAGACGTACGTCACCTCGTGGAACGGCCCTGGTGCGGGGCGGACGCCACGGATGGACGCGGTGCGGCGCCGGTGCAAAGCTCGAAGGACCCGTTCCGCTCGGCCGGGCCCCGCGACCGGGAGGTGCCAGCATCATGGGAGCCACATCACACCGGTCCGGGGCCGCCGGCCGGGCGCCGGTGGCCGACGGGCCCGCGTCCGTACGGAACGTCGCGCTGGTCGGCCACAGCGGTTCCGGCAAGACCACCCTGGTCGAGGCGCTGGCGCTGGCCGCCGGGGCGGTCCCCCGGGCGGGCCGGGTCGAGGACGGCTCGACCGTCTCCGACCACGACGGGGCCGAGCACCGCCGCGGGGGTTCCGTCCAGCTCTCCCTCGTCCCCCTGTCCTGGGACGGGATCAAGGTCAATCTGCTGGACACGCCCGGGTACGCCGACTTCGTCGGCGAGCTGAGGGCCGGGCTGCGCGCGGCGGACGCGGCGCTCTTCGTCGTCGCGGCCTCGGACGGGATCGACGGGCCCACCCGGGCGGTGTGGGACGAGTGCGCGGCCGTCGGGATGCCGCGTGCCGTCGTCGTCACCCATCTGGAGGCCGCCCGGGCGGACTACGCGCGGACGGCCGACGTCTGCGGGGAGGTCTTCGGCGGGGAGGACCCGAACGCCGTCGTCCCGCTCCACCTGCCCCGGTACGGGCCCGCGGGTCCGGACGGCCACGCCCCCGTCACCGGGCTCCTGGGCCTGCTCTCCGGGCGGGTCCACGACTATTCCTCCGGGGAGCGCGTGGAGCGCGACGCGGACCCCGCCGAGCGGGAGACCGTCGCCCGCGCCCGGGCCCGTCTGATCGAGGCGGTCATCGCGGGCAGCGAGGACGAGGGGCTCATGGAGCGCTACCTCGGCGGCGCGGACATCGACGCCGGGACCCTCGTCGGGGATCTGGAGCGCGCCGTCGCCCGGGGCGCCCTGCATCCCGTCCTGATGGCCGCGCCGGCCGTCGGGGACTCCCGGCAGGGGCTCGGGACCGTGGAACTCCTCGAACTGGTCACCCGCGGCTTCCCCTCCCCGCTCGAACGGCCGCCCGTCGCCGTCACCGCTCCCGACGGCGCCGCCCGGCCCGCCCTGGTGTGCGACCCGGACGGGCCCCTCGTCGCGGAGGTGGTCAGGACCTCCTCGGACCCGTACGTGGGCCGGGTCTGTCTCGTCCGGGTCTTCTCCGGCACCCTGCGGCCCGAGCGGCCCGTCCACGTCTGCGGCCACGGCCGGAGCGGGTGGGAGGGGCCGGGGGAAGGGCCCGGGGAAGGGTCCGGGGAGGAGTCGCACGAGGCCGACGAACGGGCCGGGGCCCTGAGCTTCCCCTTCGGCGGGCAGCAGCGCCCGGCCGACCGGTGTGCGGCCGGTGACCTCGTCTGCGTGGCGCGGCTCGCCGGGGCGGGTACCGGGGACACCCTCTCCGACCCGCGGGACCCGCTCCTGATGGAGCCCTGGCCGCTGCCGGACCCGTTGCTGCCGCTCGCCGTCGAGGCGCACGGCACGGCGGACGAGGACAAGCTCTCCCAGGGCCTGGCCCGGCTCGCCGCCGAGGACCCCACACTGCGGCTGGAGCTGAACCCGCAGACGCACCAGGTCGTCCTGTGGTGTCTGGGCGAGGCCCATCAGGAGGTGGCCCTGGAGCGGCTGCGCACCCGGCACGGCGTCCGGGTCGACGCCGTGCCGTACCGGGTGAGCCTGCGGGAGACCTTCGGGGCCCGGGCCACCGGGAGGGGCCGGCACGTCAAGCAGTCCGGCGGGCACGGCCAGTTCGCGGTCTGCGAGATCGAGGTCGAGCCGCTCCCGCCCGGCAGCGGCGTCGAGTTCGTGGACGAGGTCGTCGGCGGCGCGGTGCCCCGCCCGTTCGTCGCCTCCGTCGAGAAGGGCGTCCGCGCGCAGGCCGCCCGCGGGACCGGCTCGGGCCATCCGCTGGTCGACGTACGGGTCACCCTGGTCGACGGCAAGGCGCACCCGGTGGACTCCTGCGACGCCGCCTTCCAGACCGCCGGGGCCCTGGCCCTGCGCGAGGCCGCCGCCGGGGCCCGGGTCCATCTCCTCGAACCGGTCGCCGAAGTGGCCGTCGTGGTCCCCGAGGAGTACGTGGGCCCCGTGATGAGCGATCTCGCGGGGCGGCGGGGCCGGGTCACCGGGAGCGAGCCGGCGGGCCCGGGGCTCAGCCGGGTCCGCGCCGAGGTCCCCGAGTCGGAGATCGGCCGCTACGCCGTCGAGCTGCGGTCCGTCTCGCACGGCACGGGCCGGTTCGGCCGGGCGTACCTGCGTCACGAGCCCGTACCTCCGCCGATCGTGGATAGATGGCGCGAACAAGGGCATAAGGGAAGCTGATTGACATAGTCATACGGGAACCGCCCTCCCGACCTGCTTGCGGTGGGCGGCATTTACCTGTCCCATGACCATGAGGACCCGGCCGCCGATAGGCTCGTCGGCGCGCCGGAGGAGTACCGGGGCACAGCGATGGGGGCAGCGGTGGCGGACGACGGATTCGATTTCAGGCCGGGGGCGCAGGTCCCGCTCCCGGGCGGCGGCGGCCAGACGGCGGCGACCAACGCCCTCGCCTCCGCCGCGTACCGTGACGGCAAGGCGACCCAGATCCTCGACGCGAACAACGACCACCACGCCGCCCAGGTCACGCCCGGGAAGCTCTCCCTCTTCGAGCCCGACTTCGGCGAGGCGTTCTGCCGCGCCGTCGAGGCCCGCACCCTCGCCCCCGGCCGCAAGCCGCTCATCCACTCCTTCGGCGCCGATCCGCAGACCGTCGTCGAGCACTCCCTGTCCGCGTCCCGCATCCGCAAGGAGCGCGACCGCCGGCTCCGCGTGATCATGCTGGTCTGCGGGGTGCTCTTCCTGCCCGGTCTGCTGCTGTGGCTGGGGCTCTTCCAGCTCCGCAAGACCCTGGCCTCCGGCGACGGCAAGCGCGCCTCCTGGATGGGCACCGCGCTGCTGGTCGGCGTCGCCGCCGTGGTGGCGGTGCTGATGTTCCGGCTGCCGTTCACCGGTTTCCCCGGCCTCTACGCACGCGCGATGATCATCGCCCCGGTGGTGGGCTGGTTCCTCGCCCGCCGGATCTGCGAGTCCACCGCCGCCGATCTGCGCGCCCGCTGGGACGGGCTGCTGGCCGGTGACGGCATACCGGCCAAGATCCCGGACGCGGTGCCCGGCAACCCCGACGAGAAGGCCCGCGAGGACCTCCGCCACCAGCTTGCCAAGCTCACCGCGGAGAGCCGCAGCAACTCGGCCTTCTACGCGGGCACCAAGGGCATCCTCGGCATGGGCACCCGCTGGGGCAGCTGGCAGATGGCCGAGGAGCTCGCCCCGAAGAACGAGGGGGCCGAGATCCACCCCTTCCGCAGCTGGGACGTGATACGGGCGATCGACACCCAGTTGCGGAAGCTGGAGCGCGGCCCCCTGCACACCGGCGGTTTCCCGCCCGCCTCCGTCCAGCACTGGATCGTCACCCCGGTCGGGGAGGGCGCCTCGGAGGTGTCCCGCCCCTCCGGCGAGAACACCGACACCTTCCTCGTCAAGCCGCACGAGGTCACCCGGATCTGCAACGAGCAGCAGTTCAGCGCGGGCAACCGGCACTACCTCGGCATCCAGTACCCGCTCTGGGACGGCCAGCTGGTCATCACCATGCTGGTCACCGTCACCGTGCTCTACAAGACCCTGCGCGTCGACGTCACCGCGCACGCCCTGGGCCCCGTGCACGGTCTCTTCACCACCAAGTCCTCGCGCAGGACGGTCTCGTCGGCCAAGGCGCTCCGCTTCTGGGAGACCACCTCGCGCAACCTGCCCCTGGTCGACGCCCAGGAGGTGGTGCGCCTCGCCGTGCGGGCCCCGCTGACCTGGTACCCGCCGGTCCTCGACTTCCTCGGCGGCAAACTGGTGCTGCCCGAGCCCTTCGGTCTGCGGCACGTCTGGGCGGGCTCGATGTGGCGCCACCGCTTCATGGCGGACGACGCCCTGCGCACGGTGGCCCCGGTGCTGCGCTCGGTCCACGCCGCCGCGATGAAGGTCCTGGAGGAGAACGGCTGCGACACCGAGCGTTTCGTCAACCGCTCCATGATCGTGAGCGGCGCGGTCCAGGAGCCCGCGCCGCGCAAGGCGGACGCCTACGACGCCTGACCGGCCGCCCTCCGGCGCCCGGCCGGACCGGCCGGGCGCCGGAGGGCGGCCAGGGCCGGGGTGGCCCGTGGGCCGGGCACAGGGGATCGGACGTCGGGTCAGTCCGTGGGCCAGGCGTCGGCGAGCATCTTCCGGGTGTCGGCGAGGAGCTGGGGCAGTACGCGCGTGTGCCCGACGATCGGCATGAAGTTCGTGTCCCCGCCCCAGCGGGGCACGATGTGCTGGTGCAGGTGGGCGGCGATCCCCGCGCCGGCGGCCTCGCCCTGGTTCATGCCGATGTTGAAGCCGTGCGCCCCGGACGCCTTGCGCAGGGCGGTCATGGCCCGCTGGGTGAGATCGGCGAGCTCGGCCGTCTCGGTGGGGTCCAGGTCCGTGTAGTCGGCGACGTGCCGGTACGGGACGACCATCAGGTGGCCACCGTTGTAGGGGTAGAGGTTCAGCACGGCGTACACGTGCTCGCCCCGGGCCACGATCAGCCCGTCCTGGTCGGACAGCTCCGGAATCCCGCAGAAGGGACAGCCGTCCCCGGCCTCCGGACCGGTCGGCTTGTTCTCCCCCTGGATGTAGGCCATCCGGTGGGGCGTCCACAGACGCTGGAACGCGTCCTGCGTGCCCACACCGATCTGCTGCTCCGGCTCAGTCGTCATGGCATGCAGCATATGACCTTGCCCGCGTGGACGCGGAAGGCCCCCGGAAAGTGATCACTTTCCGGGGGCCGCACCGCTGTGACCTGCCGCGGGTCAGACCTGGACGCGGTCGGCGACGACCTTGGCCAGCTTGGCCAGCGCCTTGTCCTTCGCGATGCCGTTCTCCTGCGAACCGTCGCGGTAGCGGAAGGAGACCGTGCCCGCGGCCATGTCCTCGTCACCGACGATGATCATGAACGGGACCTTGAGCTTCTGGTGGTTGCGGATCTTCTTCTGCATCCGGTCGGAGGAGGCGTCCACCTCGACCCGCAGGCCCTGCTTCTTCGCCTCGGCGGCGAACTCCTGGAGGTACTCCACGTGCCCGTCGCCGATCGGGATGCCGACCGCCTGGACCGGGGCCAGCCACGGCGGCATGGCGCCCGCGTAGTGCTCCAGCAGCACCGCGAAGAACCGCTCGATGGAACCGAACAGCGCACGGTGGATCATGACCGGGCGCTGGCGGGAGCCGTCCGGGCCGGTGTACTCCAGGTTGAAGCGCTCCGGCAGGTTGAAGTCGAGCTGCACCGTCGACATCTGCCAGGTGCGGCCGATGGCGTCCCGGCACTGGACCGAGATCTTCGGGCCGTAGAACGCGGCGCCGCCCGGGTCCGGGACCAGCGGGAGGCCCTGCTTCTCGGCGACCGACTGCAGGACGGCGGTGGCCTCCTCCCAGACCTCGTCCGAGCCGACGAACTTCTCCGGGTCCTTGGTCGACAGCTCCAGGTAGAAGTCGGTCAGACCGTAGTCGCGGAGCAGGTTCAGCACGAAGGTCAGGGTGCGGTCGAGTTCCTCCGCCATCTGCTCCTTGGTGCAGTAGATGTGCGCGTCGTCCTGGGTGAAGCCGCGCGAGCGGGTCAGCCCGTGCACGACACCGGACTTCTCGTACCGGTACACGGTGCCGAACTCGAAGAGGCGCAGCGGCAGTTCGCGGTAGGAACGGCCGCGCGCGTCGAAGATCAGGTTGTGCATCGGACAGTTCATGGGCTTGAGGTAGTAGTCGGTACCACCGTCGAGCTGCATGGGGGGGTACATGCCCTCCGCGTACCAGTCCAGGTGGCCGCTCTTCTCGAAGAGCGCGCCCTTGGTGGCGTGCGGGGTGTAGACGAACTCGTACCCCTCCTCCTCGTGCCGCTTGCGCGAGTAGTCCTCCATGGTGCGGCGGATGACGCCGCCCCGCGGGTGGAAGACGGCCAGGCCGGAGCCGATCTCGTCCTGGACGGAGAACAGGTCCAGCTCGGTGCCGAGCTTGCGGTGGTCGCGCTTCTCCGCCTCGGCGAGGAAGTCGAGGTGGGCCTTGAGCTCGTCCTTGGACGGCCAGGCGGTGCCGTAGATGCGCTGGAGCATCGGGTTCTTCTCGCTGCCGCGCCAGTAGGCGGCGGCGTTGCGCATCAGCTTGAACGCCGGGATGTTGCGGGTGGTGGGCAGGTGGGGACCGCGGCAGAGGTCCTTCCAGCACAGCTCGCCGGTCTTCGCGTCCAGGTTGTCGTAGATGGTCAGCTCGGCGCCGCCCACCTCGACGTCGGCGCCGTCGTCGGTCGACGCGGCGCCCTTGATGCCGATGAGCTCCAGCTTGTACGGCTCGTCGGCGAGCTCCTCGCGGGCCGCCTCGTCGGTGACCACGCGGCGGGAGAACCGCTGCCCGCGCTTCTGGATCTCCTGCATCTTCTTCTCGACGGCCTTGAGGTCCTCGGGAGTGAAGGGGCGGGCGACGTCGAAGTCGTAGTAGAAGCCGTCCCGGACCGGCGGGCCGATCCCCAGCTTGGCCTCGGGGAACAGCTCCTGCACGGCCTGGGCCATGACGTGGGCGGCCGAGTGGCGCAGGATGTTCAGGCCGTCCTCGGAGGAGATCTCCACCGGCTCGACGCTCTCGCCGTCCTTCACCTCGTACGCGAGGTCCTTCAGTTCCCCGGCGACACGGGCGGCGACGACGGTGCGCTCGCCGGCGAAGAGCTCCGCCGCCGTAGTGCCCGTGGCCACCACGCGCTCGTCCCGCTCGGAATCGCGTTGGATGATCACACGGACGTCTGACACCGGTCTCTCCTGACTCAGGGGGTGCGCGAGCGAACACTGCGCGCCTGAATCGTACCGAGCCCGGCGGCCCCGCCGCTCAACGGTTACGGCCCGCGGGCCCCGGTGCTGTGACCGGAGAGGTTTGCCGGTGGGCCCGCGGCGTCCGGTGCGGCGCCTCGCAAGGCGGAGGGGCGCCCGTAGTACTGGACATACTCGGGCGCCCCGACAACACCGCGAGGTACCGTGCCGGGCGTCGCGGGCCGGTGAACCTTTCCGGTCACCGCACCAGCCGGCTGGCGTGGCCCCCGATGACCCCCGCGCGAGGAGACCCGATGCCGAGCACGCCCCCCGTCCGCCTCCGGGAACTGGACCTGGCCGACGACGCCACCGCGCTCGCCGTGCACAGGATCGGGCGGGCCTCGTACGCGGTGGAGGCGGAGCTGATCGGCTTCGACGGCATCCCCGCCCTGCGCGAGAGCCTCGACCGGCTGCGGCAGCGGCCACTGCGCTGGCTCGGGGCGCTCGCCGGGGACGGGGCGCTCGCCGGGTTCGCGGCCTGGGAGGAGGAGGCCGACGGCGGTGTCCGCCTCGACCGGCTGTGCGTGGACCCGTCCTGGTTCCGGCGCGGGGTGGCCTCGCTGCTCCTCGGCCACCTGCTGTCCGAGGCGGCGCCCCACCGCACGGTGACGGTGACCACGGGAGCGGCGAACGCGCCCGCCGTGACCCTGTACGAGCGGCTGGGCTTCGTCCGGGGCGCGGACTTCTCCCCGGCCCCGGGTCTGCGGATGGCCTCCTTCACCCGGACGCCCACCCGCGCCCCCGCCGGGTGAGCGCCGGGTGAGCGCCCGGCCGTCAGTCGCCCGGGGTGTCCGGGGCCTGCGGGGGCAGGGCGTCCGCCGGGTCGAAGGCGTCGTCCAGCGCCTTCATCAGCCGGTCGCGCTCGACCTCGTCCAGCGGGACCGGCCGCACGTCCGAGACCTCCGTCAGCCGCCGGAACCCGCCCCGGCGCTGGAGCCGGCCGCCGATCCGCACCGGCAGCCCCGCCAGGTGCGCGTGGCCCGCCACCCGGTACGCCTCCTCGTCCAGCGCGGCCCGGACGTACGGGACCTCCGCCCCGGCCAGGACCCGCAGCCGGACCGCTCCCCCGCCTCCCGGGGCCGAGCGGCGCATCCGGACCACCGCGCCCGTGATCCGGACCCGTACGGCCGGCTCGTCCCGGGTGTAGCGGGCCGCCGCCTCCCGGAGCGCCGGCAGGTCCCCCGGCGAGAACTCCACCGGCTCCGGCCGGGCAGCGCACCCCGCCGGGGCCCCGGCCGCCGGGGCCCAGGCCAGCGCGATCCGGGCCCCTTCCGACCCCCGGACCAGGGCGATCAGCGCGTCGGCGAGTTCCCGGCCGACGCCCGCCTCCACGGCCGCGCCGAACACCTCCGGGGAGCCGGTGGCCCGCTGGTAGTCCACCGCCTCCCGGGCGGCGGCCAGGGCCTGGTGGAGCCGCGTCGCGACGGACCGCCCCCCGGCTACCGGGAGGTACGCGGTGAGCCGCCGGCCCCCGGGCGCCGGCCCCACCAGGACCCCGTCCAGCGCCCGTTCGGCCTGTGCGCGGTGGCGTGCCCCGTGGTAGCCGACCCGCGCCCGTTCGGCCAGCGCCCCGGCCAGCAGCAGTTGCCGGGCGGCCGAGCGCAGTTGTTCCTGCACGTTCCAGTCGGCCTCGCCCCGGAGCGCGTACGGCCCCTCCGGGACCTCCCGGTCCCAGCGGATCTCGTCGCTGGGCACGCTGAGCCCGTAGAGCACCTCCCGGGCGGACGGCAGGGCGCTGCGCGCGAGGGCCGTCAGCGCCTCCTCCAGCAGGTCGGCGCAGTCGGGGAAGGCGCGGTTCTCGGGGACGAGGAGGCTGGTCCCGGCGGGGCCGGGCGGTGTCCAGCGGCCGTACCGTCCGGCGGCCCCGCCGCGGCGCAGCCAGCCGTGCCGGTGCAGCAGCGCGCCGAGCACGGCCGGGTCGACCCGCGCGGGGTCGGGCGTCGCGGGGTCCGGGAACCGGGTGCGGTCGGGGGGCGGCAGCGGTTCGAGGTGGGGTGAGTTCCGGTGCATCAGGGTGTCCCTCCCGACCCGACCCGGGTCATGATCTCGCACAGCGCCCGGTCGTCGAAGATCCGTGCGGTCGGAATCCGTACGGTGGTGCGGTGCCGGCCGGTCACGGGGTGTCCGGCGAGGTTGGTCCAGTAGCAGCAGTGCCGCAGGCCGAGCAGGTCGGGCCCGGCGGCCAGCCACTGGTCGCGCTCCCTCGGGACGAGCATCACCACGAGGATCTTGTGGACGGCGACCGGTGTGCGGGCCAGTTTCACCAGGTGCGCGTTGTCGAGGATGAAGGGGAAGGTGGGCCCGGCCGGTCCGGGGGGTATCTGGGTGGTGGCCTTCAGCTGCACCTTGACCGTGATCTCGTCGTCGACGAGGTGTTCGGGCGCGCCGTGGCTGACGTGCCAGTCGATGCCGTTGTCCGGGAAGGGCTGGGAGAGCGAGCAGCCGGCCGCGGCGACGACGGCGTGCAGGTATCCCACCTGAAGGGTCTCCATGCAGGCGGTGGTGGCGAGTGTGCCGCGCAGCGGCCCGGTGCGCGTGTCGCCCGGCGCGGCGGTACGCGGCCCGGTCCGCCCCGCCGGCACCCCGCCCGGTGCGGGCTGTGCGAGCGCCATGGCCGGCTCCCCCTGCCTTGCGGGCTCTGCCGTCGGTGGTGTGCGGAAGGTGGTGTACGGGAGGTGGTGTACGGGAGGTGGTGCGCGAGGTGGTGTCCGGGAAGGCTGACGGCCGGTCATCCGCGCGGGCCCCCGGGTGAGTTGTCTCCGCAGCCGGGGGTCCGCAAACGGCGTACGGGGCAAACGGTCCGGGTATCACCGATAACGGGCAGGGGTGACGTGTTCGGGGTGCGCCCGTCTGCCGACCGGGGACGAGGAGTTCGCCATGACACGGTGGTACGAGGGCCCGCTGGCCGCTTTCGACACGGAGACGACCGGGGTGGACGTGGAGCAGGACCGCATCGTGTCCGCCGCGCTGATCGTGCAGGAGTGTGCGGGCGGCCGGGTCCGTTCGACGCGCTGGCTGGTCAATCCGGGGATTCCGGTGCCCGCGGGGGCCACGGAGGTGCACGGCCTGACCGACGACCACCTCCAGCGCAACGGGCGCTGGCCGGCGCCGGTGGTGGAGGAGATAGCCCGCGCGCTCGGGGAGCAGCGGATGGCGGGCCGTCCGGTGGTGGTGATGAACGCGCCGTTCGATCTGACGCTGCTGGACCGGGAGTTGCGCCGCCACCGGGCGTCCTCGCTGTCGCGGTACCTGGACGACCGGCCGCTGACGGTGCTGGACCCGCGGGTGCTGGACAAGCACCTGGACCGGTACCGCAAGGGCCGCCGGACGCTGACGGACCTGTGCGCGCACTACGGGATAGAGCTGGAGGCCGCGCACGACGCGGCGGCGGACGCGCTGGCCTCGCTGGAGCTCGTCCGGGCGGTGGGGCGCCGGTTCGCGGGGCGGCTGGAGCGGCTGACCCCGGCCGAGCTGCACACGCTCCAGCAGGTGTGGCACGCGGCCCAGGCGCGCGGGCTGCAGGCGTGGTTCGCGCGGCAGGGGACGCCGGAGCCGGTCGATCCGCACTGGCCGCTGCGCCCGGACCTGACGGAGGCGGCGTAGCGCGGGCGGTCCGCTCCCCCACGCGCACGGCCCGCGCGCACCGCCCGTGCGGGGAACGCGGCGCGGGGCGCCCGGAGATGCGGAAGGCCGGTCCGTCTGTGACGGACCGGCCTGTCCCGGTGGGCGATACTGGGATCGAACCAGTGACCCCTTCGGTGTGAACGAAGTGCTCTCCCGCTGAGCTAATCGCCCGGGAACGAAATGAACCATACAGGGGGCACGGGGTCTGGTTCAAACCGCTTCCCCCGGGGCCTTCCACGGGCCCCCGCCCCGGCCCGCGCGGCCCCGCCGGGAGCGTCGGGTTGCGGGGGAACGCCAGAGGCCCGGAGACGGTGAAGTCTCCGGGCCTCTGGTCCGGGTGGGCGATACTGGGTTCGAACCAGTGACCCCTTCGGTGTGAACGAAGTGCTCTCCCACTGAGCTAATCGCCCGGACGCACCGCAAACATTACCGCATGTCAGCGGTGGTTCCACACCACCTCCGGCCGCCCCGGGCACGGGCCCGCGCCGGCCGTCGGCCGGTCACTGGTCCTTGATCGCCCAGGGCAGGACCAGCCCGTACTTCCACAGGTAGAAGCCGCACAGCGCGCCCGCGATGACCAGCCCGGTCGCGGTCAGGATGATGTTGCGGCGCCGGACCTTGGGATCGAGCGCCTTCTGCGCCGCCTCGGCCACCTTCCGCCTGGTCCAGCGGAGCACGACCTGGGCCCAGGCGAACTCGGTGCCCCAGATGAACAGGCCCGCGAAGATCGCGACCCAGCCCGGTCCGGGCAGGACGAGCATGGCGACACCGGCGGCGACCACCGCCAGGCCGACGACGAAGACGCCGACCTGCCAGCTCAGGTGCAGGGTCCGGCGGGCCTGGACGAAGGCGGGTGCCTTCGAGACGTACGGCTTCTCTTCCGCGGCCTCCGCGGCGGGCCCGCCGACGGGCTCACCGAGGGTTTCACCGGCTGTGGACTCATGGGTAACGCGGTCACTCCCCGTATTCATGGCGACGAATCTACCGGAGCGGGGAGCACACGTGAATGGTGGTTTGAATCCGCCGTCCGAGGGACCCAGAGAGCCACAAAACGGTCAGAGGGGTTTACAACGGCACCGTAGGTGGCATGTCGATTTCGCCGACGTGCGAATCCCCGAGCGCACACTGAGCGAAAGGCCCTGGCGCTTATGAACACCACGGTCAGCTGCGAGCTGCACCTGCGCCTCGTTGTGTCGAGCGAGTCCTCACTGCCTGTTCCCGCGGGCCTGCGGTATGACACGGCCGATCCCTACGCCGTGCACGCCACCTTCCACACCGGCGCCGAGGAAACGGTCGAATGGGTGTTTGCCCGCGATCTCCTCGCCGAGGGTCTCCACCGGCCCACCGGTACCGGCGACGTCCGCGTCTGGCCGTCCCGCAGCCACGGCCAGGGCGTCGTCTGCATCGCCCTGAGCTCACCGGAGGGAGAAGCGCTGCTCGAAGCACCCGCCCGAGCACTCGAATCGTTCCTCAAGCGGACGGACGCCGCGGTTCCGCCCGGGACCGAGCACCGGCACTTCGACCTCGACAAGGAGCTCTCCCACATCCTGGCCGAATCCTGAGCCAGGCCCCAGGCCGCCCGGCACCGTCCGACTCGGGGCGACGGTGCGGGCCGGGCCGACCCGTACGGCCGTACCGGCGCTGTTCCCGCGGAAGCCGTCCGCGAGGACAGCGCCGGTGTGCTGCGCGGGGGACCCGCTAGAGTCGGCGACCAGCGGCGGCACCGACCGGTCGCCGCAGGCCCGGCCCCCAGGGAGCGACCCCGTGCAGATCCCCCACGACACCCGTCGCGCGCTCGACGTCGTCGTCGCGCTGGTGAACACCGCGGCCGAACCGGACCAGCCGGACGGACTGGCGGACATCGGCGCCCTGCGCGGCTTCGTCCACGAGCACGCGATCAGCGACGTCGGCGAGCTCGGCGCCCGTGACCTGGCCGGGGTCAGGACGGTACGGGCCACCTTCGCCCAGGTCTTCGCGGCGCCGAACGCCCGGGTGGCGGCCTCGCTGGTCAACGACCTGGTGGCGACGGCGGGCACCACGCCGCAGCTGACCGACCACGACGGCTACCACTGGCACGTCCACTACTTCGCGCCGGGCGCCTCGGTCGGTGACCACCTGGCGGCGGACGGCGGGATGGCGCTGGCCTTCATCGTGGTCTCCGGCGAACAGGAACGGCTGCGCCGCTGCGAGGCCCCGGACTGCCGGCGGGCCTTCGTGGACCTGTCCCGCAACCGCTCGCGGCGCTACTGCTCCAGCCGCACCTGCGGGAACCGGCTGCACGTGGCGGCGTACCGGGCCCGGCGCAAGGAAGCCGGCGCAGGGGCGTCAGAGCAGGAAGAGGTCGTGCACCGAAGCGAGCAGCAGCAGGGTGCCGATCACCCCTAGGAAGATCATCAGAGGCGGCTGTGAGAGCGCGAAGAGGCAGCCTCGCGGTTCCTCGGCGACGGGTACGGGTCGGGGTACGGGTACGGGGGCCTGTGCGGGAACCGTCGGCTCCCCTTGCGATGTGTCGAGCATGTCGGGCCGATGATGGCCCAGCGCGCCGCCGCGGTCGGCCGAACACGCCAGTATTCACGCGGCAGTTCGCCCGATCTCGTCAGATCAGGTGATTTCCGGGCGGAAACCCCTCAGAGGCCGTGCTTCTTCAGGATGGCCTCGATGTCGGAGAAATCGTCCGCGGGAGCGGACGCGCCGCCGCGGCCCGCGGCGGGGGTCCCGGCGACGGGCGAGGGGGCGGAGACGGCCGGGGCGACGGCCTCCCGGGCCGCACGCCCCTTGGCCGCGCGGGGCCCCTTCGCCGGCTTCCCGCCCCTGGCCAGGCCACGGCGTTCGACGGCGCGGGTGGTGAGCAGGAGCAGCCAGGCCAGGCCCAGCACACCGAACCCGGCCCAGACCGCCGGGTCGAGGACCATCCGGGACGCCCACGCCACGGCGCCCGTCAGCACCAGGCCGGCCGGCACCAGCGCGTACGCGGCGATCCGCGCGGCGGTCAGGAACCGCTTGCGGTAGGCGGTCAGCGCGGCGACACCCAGCCCCGCCACGGACACAGCGGAACATATGGTCTCGGCAAGCATGCGGGCCTCCAGGTCCAGGGGTCTGTCCCTCTCCATCCTGCACCGCCCGCCACCCCCCGGGCCACGCCCGCACCGGGGACCGCGATGATCTCCGGGAGATCTCCGGGTCCGGCCTCCTCCCCAGGTCCCGGTCGGCCGCACGGGGCTGGGAGACTGTCCGTATGACCGATTCCGTGATCCTCGACGTCTGGTACGACCTCCAGTGCCCGGACTGCCACCGCTCCCTGGACGACGTACGCGCCCTGCGGGCCCGCTACGGCGATCGGCTGGACATCCGGCTGCGCCACTTCCCGCTGGAGAAGCACAAGCACGCCTTCGCCGCGGCGCAGGCCGCCGAGGAGGCCGCGGAACAGGGGCAGGGGTGGCCGTACACGGAGGCCCTGCTGACCCGCACCGCGGAGCTGGGCAAGCGCGGCGAGGCGGCCCTCGTGGACGCGGCGCGTGAACTCGGCCTGGACGCGGAGGAGTTCGACACCGCGCTGATCGACGGCCGGCACATCCTGATCGTCGACGCCGACCAGGCCGAGGGCAAGGCGATCGGCGTCACCGGCACCCCGACGTACGTGATCGGCGGCGAGCGCCTCGACGGCGGCAAGAGCCAGGAGGGCCTGCGCGCCCGGATCGAGGAGATCGCCGACCGCCTGCTGGCCGGGTGACACCCGCCGCCGGGGACACGGACTACAG
The DNA here is from genome assembly GCF_044454165.1 of Streptomyces sp. NPDC051567. Taxonomy (NCBI): domain Bacteria; kingdom Bacillati; phylum Actinomycetota; class Actinomycetes; order Kitasatosporales; family Streptomycetaceae; genus Streptomyces; species Streptomyces sp. NPDC051567. The sequence continues at coordinate 31,999 of NZ_JBITDK010000021.1, forward strand.
CAGGTCCTTGGCGTAGTGGAAGGCGGTCGGACGGTAGCCCAGGGACGCGTAGAGGCCCAGGGCCGGGGCGTTGCCGGCGAAGACCTGGAGGGCCAGGCGCCGGTGGCCCCCGGCGAGGGCGACGCGTTCCGCGAGCAGCATCAGGTCACGGCCGTACCCCCGGCCCCGGTGCGCGGCGCCGACCTCGACGTCGTAGACGTAGCAGCCCTCCTCGTCCGGCGCGGTCCACAGGTGGCCGACGGGGGTGCCGGCGGCCTCCAGGACGGAGAAGGTGACGCCGGGGGTGTCCGGTCCCCGGGGCAGCAGGGCCCGGTGGTCGGCCGCCGACTTCGCGTGGGCGGCCTCCGCCGACATGCCCCGGCCGGTCCACTGGGCGGCGTAGACCTCGCGGGCGGTGGCGCTCCAGAGCGCGTACTCGGCCGGTGTCATCGGGCGGTCCAGCACCCCTTCGGACAGGGCGGGTGCGGCGGCCGGGAGCGCCTTGGCCAGGCGACGGCTGTATTCCACGTACCCGAGGGCCCCGGCCAGGCGCAGGCCCCCCGCCGAGGCGGCCGGCACCGAGACGCGCACCCGGCGGCAGCCCCACCCCCGCAGCACCTCCTCGGCGGCCAGCGCGGCGACGGTGGCCCGGCCGCGCCGACGGTCCGGGCCGTCCACGTCCAGGTCGCGGATCTCCCCGACCGTGGGGCCGAAGGGCGTGTCGGAGGCGATCAGCAGGGAACCGGCCCGCCTGCTGTTGACCCGGATCTCGTAGGGGCGCGACCGCGCCCCGGCCGTCGTCTGCTGGAGCGGCCCGGACGGCCGCAGGGTGGTGGTCACCGTCGATTTCTACCCGCCCCGCGGCTCCCGCGACAGTGCTTCGACCGCGGGGCCTACGGACCCGGGTCGGCGGCGGAGCGGGCCGCGGGGAGCCGCATCGCCCCGGCCGTGGCCGGGCCCGGGGCCGTACGGGGCGTGCGGCCGTCGGGCCGGAGCCTCACCGTACGGTCCCCCCGTCCGCCCCACGGGTACCGGTCGCCTCGTGGGCCCCCGACGCCACCCGCAGCAGCCGGGCGGCCTTGAGCTCGGTCTCGGCCCATTCCCGGTCGGGGTCGGAGCCCCAGGTGATCCCGGCGCCGGTGCCGAAGCACAGGCGGGGGCCGCCGGGGGGCTCGCGGTCGATCCAGAAGGTACGGATGCCCACGGCGAGCTCGGCGGTGCGCCGGTCGGCGTCGACCCAGCCGACGGCGCCGCAGTAGGGGCCGCGGGGGGCGGTCTCCAGGGCTTCGATGATCCGCAGGGCGGAGGACTTGGGGGCGCCGGTGACGGAGCCGGGCGGGAAGGTGGCGGCGAACAGCTCGGGCCAGCCGGCGCCCTCGGCGAGTTCCCCGCCGACGGTGGAGACGAGGTGGACCAGGCCCGGGTGCTCCTCCACGGCGCACAGCTCGGGGACGGTGACGGAGCCGGTGGCGCAGACCCGGCCGAGGTCGTTGCGGACGAGGTCCACGATCATCACGTTCTCGGCGTGGTCCTTGGGCAGCAGGTCGGCGACGGTGCGGCCGGTGCCCTTGATGGGGCCGGACTCGACGCGGCGGCCGGCCCGGCGCAGGTAGAGCTCGGGCGAGGCGGTGGCGATCTCGACGCCGTGCGCGGGCAGGCGGATCGTTCCCGCGTAGGGGGCCGGGTTCCCGCGCGCCAGCAGTGCCGTGAGGGCGTCGACATCGGCGCCGTCCGGGTCGGGCAGCGGCGCGGACATCACCCGGCAGAGGTTGGCCTGGTAGACCTCGCCCGCGGCGATGTGCTCGCGGATGCGGCGCACCCCGCTGACGTACGCCGCCCGGTCGAGCGAGGAGGACCACCGGGTCTCCCCCGGGCCGCGCCAGGCCCCGGGGACGGGTGCGGGGACGGGGTCGGGGCGTATGTCCCCGAAGCGCGCGCAGACGAGCCGCCCTTCGAAGTCCGCGGACACCGCCCAGAAGCCGGTGGAGTCGAGGGCGGCGGGATCACTGGTGACGTCCCGGAGGTCGGTCGCGAGCAGGCCGCCGAAGCGGGCCAGGGGAGGAAGGGCGTGCACGGCTGCGAGTCTATGACCGGTGGCGCGGCGGCGCCGGTGCGGTGACAGCCGGGTGACCGGTGGTGATCGAGCGGCAGCACGCTGCGGAAACGCGTTTTTGAGCTGGCCCGGTAATCCGCTAGAGTTCAACACGTCGCCAGGGAGCGAAGGGGGAAAACCCCGGAGCACACACGGTGACCTGCGGACGTAGCTCAGTTGGTAGAGCACCACCTTGCCAAGGTGGATGTCGCGAGTTCGAGTCTCGTCGTCCGCTCGAAGTGGGGGATCTTCCCGAGAACCCCTGCGGCTCCATGGTGGAGTGGCCGAGAGGCGAGGCAACGGCCTGCAAAGCCGTCTACACGGGTTCAAATCCCGTCTCCACCTCCAAGGACGATTAGCTCAGCGGGAGAGCGCTTCCCTGACACGGAAGAGGTCACTGGTTCAATCCCAGTATCGTCCACTGGTCCGTACGGACCGCCCGCGCGATTAGCTCAGCGGGAGAGCGCTTCCCTGACACGGAAGAGGTCACTGGTTCAATCCCAGTATCGCGCACGCAGCACACCGCATCACTTGATCCACCTGCGGCTTTCGAGCCGTGTAGCCCGCGCGATTAGCTCAGCGGGAGAGCGCTTCCCTGACACGGAAGAGGTCACTGGTTCAATCCCAGTATCGCGCACCGCCCGGAAGCCCCGGCCGTCTCGACGGCCGGGGCTTCCGCGTTCCCCGGCACCGGCGCGTGGCAGCACAGGCAGCAGGCAGCAGGCAGCAAAAAGGGTGCTGCCCGTACGACTCCCCAGCCGTACGGGCAGCACCCTTCACCTGCCGTCCGTCGCACCCCCGTCCCCACGGGGTTGACAGGCCCATGTCCCGGCCCGGGCCGCTCTCCCGGACCTGGGGCGCCGCTCAGCGCCCCAGCATCAGACCCACGGACGACGCCTGTGCCGCCACCTGGTCGAAACCTCCGAAGAGGAAGAGCAGGAGGGCGGCCAGGGGGAGCACCATGGCCGCGGCCACCAGTGGATGGCGCGTGCCGGACTCATGGCTGTTGAACGCGAATGCCTTGCGTCCCTGCCGTGCGATGCCCGCCATGGTCCTCTCCCTGTCGTTCGGCAGCGGAGGGCTCTGACCTCGGGGGGCGAGTGTCCCGCCCTCCGCTTGTCCTCAACACTAGAGGGGCGCAAGGCCCCTGGCCTCATGCCCTCGTACCCCTTGTCGGGCCTCCGGGAGGATGAGAGGGAGGCCGCCGCGTACTCCCCAGGGTGGAGACCGCTCCCCCGCTCTGAGGGTCTTCCCGGAGGGGACGGCCGGGGCGTGGTGACTTCGCTCACTCGGGTCACCCGCCGCGCGCCCGGGGCCGCCCGCCCGGTACGCGCGCGACCGGCTCGGGTGCGACCGCCGGACGGACCCGCCGCGGCGGCCCCGTACCCCCGGCTCCGCCCCAATCCCCTTGATCCGGTGGCCGTTTGGGCGTGGCGACCGCTCCCGCACGGCCGCCGGTCTGATTGACTGGAGGACCCTCGCGCGGGCCGCGCCGTACGGATGATCGAATTTCCCGGCGAGGGCGCGGCCTCTGAGCGCACATGACGGATGGTCCGTAAGCTGTGGCACGTCAACAGGAGGACCGGTCAGCGGGGTGGACATGGCGATGATGCGGCTCCGACGCGAGGACCCGCGTGTCGTCGGCTCGTTCAGGCTGCACCGACGGCTCGGGGCCGGCGGGATGGGCGTGGTCTACCTGGGTTCCGACCGGCGGGGACAGCGCGTCGCACTCAAGGTGATCCGGCCGGACCTGGCCGAGGACCAGGAGTTCCGCTCGCGCTTCGCACGCGAGGTCTCCGCGGCCCGGCGCATCCGGGGCGGGTGCACGGCGCGGCTGGTCGCGGCCGACCTGGAGGCCGAGCGGCCGTGGTTCGCCACCCAGTACGTCCCGGGGCCCTCCCTGCACGACAAGGTGGCCGAGGAGGGACCGCTCACGGCCGCGCAGATCGCCGCCATCGGCGCCGCGCTCTCCGAGGGCCTGGTCGCCGTGCACGAGGCCGGGGTGGTCCACCGGGACCTCAAGCCCTCGAACATCCTGCTGTCGCCCAAGGGCCCGCGGATCATCGACTTCGGGATCGCCTGGGCCACGGGGGCGAGCACCCTCACCCATGTGGGAACGGCCGTCGGCTCCCCCGGGTTCCTCGCGCCCGAGCAGGTGCGCGGCGCCGCCGTGACCCCCGCCACCGACGTCTTCGCCCTCGGCGCCACCCTCGCCTACGCGGCGACCGCCGACTCGCCCTTCGGGCACGGCAGTTCCGAGGTCATGCTCTACCGGGTGGTGCACGAGGAGCCCCACCTGCTCGGGGTGCCCGACGCGCTCGCGCCGCTCGTCCACGCCTGCCTGGCCAAGGACCCCGAGGAGCGGCCCAGCACGCTCCAGCTGTCGATGCGGCTCAAGGAGATCGCGGCCCGCGAGGCACAGGGCCTGCCCGACGGGCGCCCCCCGGCGCAGCGCGTCCGGACCGAGCGGCCGACGGGACGGCTCGCCCAGGAGTACGCCGAGCAGCGCACGGAGCGGCGTACCGGCCCCACCCCCACGACCCGGGCGCAGCGCGGGGGCCCGCAGAGCGGACCGCAGGCACGGTCCTCCTCCCCGCGCCGCCCCGGCGGCCCGGCCTCCCGGCCGACGGCGGGACGTACGGGCGGGCGCCCGGCCCCGCGCACCACGGGGGCGGGGCGCCGGCCCACGCGGCCGGACCCGAAGCTGATGCGACAGCGGCTGGTCGTCTTCATCGTGGTGACGCTGATCGTGGCCCTGGGCATCGCGGCGGCCCAGAAGCTGTGACGGCCCGGAAGCGGTGACGGCGGGGGCCTGAGCCGGAACCGCCGAGGAGGAGCCGGCGCCTACGGGGCCTCGCGGCCCTGGGCCACGGCGTAGAAGGCGACGGCCGCCGCCGCGCCCACGTTCAGCGAGTCCACGCCGTGCGCCATGGGGATGCGCACCCACTCGTCGGCGGCGACGAGCGCCTGCCGGGAGAGGCCGTCGCCCTCGGCACCGAGCATCAGGGCGACCCGTTCCAGGGACTGCGGGGCGGCCACGTCGATCGGCGACGCCTTCTCGTGCGGGGTGAGGGCGAGCAGCCGGAAGCCCGCCTCGCGGACCGGGTCCAGGCTCTTGGGCCAGGCGTCCAGGCGGGCGTAGGGGACGGAGAAGACCGCGCCCATGGAGACCTTCACGGACCGGCGGTAGAGCGGGTCCGCGCAGTCCGGCGACAGCAGCACGGCGTCCATGCCGAGGGCGGCGGCGCTGCGGAAGATCGCCCCGATGTTGGTGTGGTCGTTCACGGCCTCCATGACGACCACGCGGCGGGCGGTGGTGAGGAGTTCCGCGGGCGTCGGCAGCGGCTTGCGCTGCATGGAGGCGAGGGCGCCGCGGTGGACGTGGTAGCCGGTGACGCGTTCGGCGAGCTCGGGGGTGACGGCGTAGACGGGGGCCGGGAGCTCGTCGATGACATCGCGCATGACGTCGATCCACTTGGCCGAGAGCAGCATCGAGCGCATCTCGTAGCCGGCGTCCCTGGCACGCCGGATGACCTTCTCGCCCTCGGCGATGAAGAGGCCCTCGGCGGGTTCGCGTCTGCGCCGGAGTTCGACGTCGGTCAGGCCCGTGTAGTCGCGCAGGCGGGGGTCGTCGGGGTCCTCGATGGTGATGAGATCAGCCACAGGGTGATACTGCCTTGTCCTGGGTGCGGTGCCAACGGCCTGTCAGGCGCCGGCGGTGGGCGGGCTCGGAAGGCTCGGCGCGGTGACGCGGACGACCTCGCCGATGACGATGACGGCGGGCGGCCGGACCTGCTGGGCGCGGACCGTCTCGCCGACCGTGGCCAAGGTGGCGTCGACCCGGCGCTGGGTGGCGGTGGTGCCCTCCTGGACGACCGCGACCGGGGTGTCGGCGGAGCGTCCGTGGCGGACCAGGGCCTCGGCGATCAGGCCGATCTTGTCGACGCCCATCAGGACCACCAGGGTCCCGGTGAGCCGGGCGAGGGCCGCCCAGTCCACGAGGGAACGCGGGTCGTCGGGGCCGACGTGGCCGCTGACCACGGTGAACTCGTGCGCCACGCCCCGGTGGGTGACCGGGATGCCGGCCGCGCCGGGCACCGAGACGGCGCTGGAGACGCCGGGCACGACGGTGCAGGCGATGCCGGCCTCGGCGAGGGCCTGGAGCTCCTCCATGCCGCGGCCGAAGACGTACGGGTCCCCGCCCTTGAGCCGGACCACGGACCGGCCCGCGCGGGCGTGCTCTATCAGGGCGTTGTTGATGGCCTCCTGGGCCATGAACCGGCCGTACGGGATCTTCGCGGCGTCGATGACCTCGACGTGCGGCGGGAGTTCGTCGAGCAGGTCGCGGGGGCCCAGCCGGTCCGCGATGACGACGTCGGCCTCGGCCAGGAGCCGGCGCCCGCGGACGGTGATCAGGTCGGGGTCGCCGGGGCCACCGCCGACGAGCGCGACCCCGGGGGTCCCCTTGTGGCGCCGGGCGGGGGCGGTGAGGGTGCCGTCGCGCAGGCCCTCGACGACGGCGTCGCGCACGCCCGCGGAGCGGCGGGGGTCGTTGCCCGTCAGGACGGCCACGGTGACCCCGTCGACCCGGCCGGTGGCCGGGGTCCAGGCGGTGGCGGCGAAGGCGTCGTCGGCGCGGACGCACCAGACGCGCTCGCGCTCGGCCTCGGCGGAGACGCGGTCGTTGGCCTCCCGGTCGCGGGTGGCGACCAGCGCGTACCAGGCCCCGGCCAGGTCGCCGTCCTCGTAGCGGCGGCGCTCCCAGCGGATCTCGCCCGTCTCGGCCATGGCGTCCACGGAAGGGGTCGCGGAGGGCGAGACCAGTACGACGTCCGCACCGGCCGCGATCAGGGCGGGCAGGCGGCGCTGGGCGACCTGGCCGCCTCCGACGACGACGACACGACGACCGCTGAGCCGGAGCCCTACGGGGTAGGCGGGGTGTTCGGCCATGACGGTGCGGCTCCTGAAGGCGGCGGTTCGGTGTCGCCGCCGCGGCGCTGGAGCGGCGGACGGTACCGACGTGCGGTTTCCGGCGGACGGTGCGGGTGGTGGGGAGGGTGCGGGTGATGTGGTGCGGAGGGTACTGACGTGCGGTTCTGTGGCACCGCTGCTCCACGATACGACCCCGGCGCGGTGGCGGCGCGGGCCGGGCCCCGGGGCCGGTGCGCGGCGCGGGGGCGGGCCGGGGGTGAGGTCCCGGCCCGCGTCCCGCCCGTCGCGCGGGCTACTTCTCGGTGACGCCGGCCGCGTCGAAGGTGGCGACCTCGTGCATCGCGCGGGCCGCGCTCTGCACCAGCGGGAGGGCCAGCAGCGCGCCCGTGCCCTCGCCCAGGCGCAGGTCGAGGTCGACCAGGGGGCGCAGGCCGAGCGTGTTCAGGGCGGCCAGGTGGCCGGGCTCCGCGCTGCGGTGGCCCGCGATGCAGGCCGACAGGGACTCGGGGGCGATGGCACGGGCCACCAGGGCCGCCGCGCCCGCGCTGACCCCGTCCAGGATGACCGGCGTACGGAGCGAGGCGCCGCCCAGCAGCAGGCCGACGATGGCCGCGTGCTCCAGGCCTCCGACGGCCGCGAGGACGCCGATCGGGTCCGCCGGGTCCGGCTGGTGGAGTTCCAGGGCGCGGCGGACGACCTCGACCTTGCGGGCGTGCGTCTCGTCGTTGATGCCGGTGCCGCGGCCGGTGACCTCGACCGGGTCGACCCCGGTGAAGACCGAGATCAGGGCCGCGGACACGGTGGTGTTCGCGATGCCCATCTCGCCGGTGAGCAGGGCCTTGTTGCCCGCCGCGACCAGGTCACGGGCCGTCTCGATGCCCACCTCGATGGCGGCGACCGCCTCCTCGCGGGTCATCGCCGGGCCGGTGGACAGGTCGGCGGTGCCGGGGCGGATCTTGCGGGGCAGCAGGCCGGGGGTGGCGGGGAGGTCCCCGGCCACGCCCACGTCGATCACGCAGACCTCGGCGCCGACCTGGTTGGCGAAGGCGTTGCAGACCGCGCCGCCGCCCAGGAAGTTCGCCACCATCTGAAGGGTGACCTCCTGCGGCCACGGGGTGACGCCCTGGGCGTGCACCCCGTGGTCACCGGCGAAGATCGCGACGGCGGCCGGCTCCGGGATCGGCGGCGGGCAGACCCGGGAGAGCCCGGCGAGCTGCGCCGAGATGATCTCCAGGACGCCGAGGGCGCCGGCCGGTTTCGTCATGCGCTTCTGCCGCTCCCAGGCCTCGCCGAGCGCCTTGGCGTCGAGCGGGCGGATGCTGGCGACCGTCTCCGAGAGCAGGTCGTGCGGCTCCTCGCCGGGCAGGGCGCGGCGGCCGTAGGTCTCCTCGTGGACGACCCAGGCCAGTGGCCGGCGCTGGGACCAGCCCGCCTGCGTCAGCTCAGGCTCGTCCGGGAACTCGTCCACGTACCCGACGCACAGGTACGCGACGACCTCCAGGTGTTCCGGCAGGCCCAGGGCGCGGACCATCTCGCGCTCGTCGAAGAAGCTGACCCAGCCGACGCCGAGGCCCTCGGCGCGGGCGGCGAGCCAGAGGTTCTCGACGGCGAGGGCCGAGGAGTACGGGGCCATCTGCGGCTGGGTGTGCCGGCCGAGGGTGTGCCGGCCGCCACGGGTGGGGTCGGCGGTGACGACGATGTTCACCGGGGTGTCGAGGATGGCCTCGATCTTGAGTTCCTTGAACTGCTTCGCCCGGCCCTTGGGCAGCGACTTCGCGTACGCCTCGCGCTGGCGCTGGGCGAGCTCGTGGATCGTCCGGCGGGTCTCGTCGGAGCGGATGACGACGAAGTCCCAGGGCTGGGAGTGGCCGACGCTGGGCGCGGTGTGGGCCGCTTCCAGGACGCGGAGCAGCACCTCGTGCGGGATCGGGTCGGTACGGAAGCCCTTGCGGATGTCACGGCGCTCGCGCATGACGCGCAGGACGGCCTCGCGCTCGGCGTCGTCGTAGGCGGGAGCCGGGTCGCCCGCGGCGGGCGCGGCGAGCACGGCGGGGTCCTCCGGCGCGGCGGGTTCGACGGTCTCGGCGGGCTCTGCGGGGGCCTCGGCCACCGGCTCCACGACCGGCTGGGCCGGGGGCGCGGGCTCGACGGCGTCCGTGGTCTGCACGGCCTCGGGGGCCTCGGGGGCCTCAGCGGCCTCGACCGTCTCAGGAGCCTCGGGGGTCCCGGTGGCCTCCGGAGCCTCGGTGGCCTCCGGAACGGCCGGTGCGGGCTCGGCGGGGACCGGCTCGGCGGGCACCTCGGCGGCCACCGGCTCCACGACCGGGGGCGCGGGCTCCACGGGCGCGGCAAGGAGCACCGGCTCGGGGGCGGACTCGGCGACGGGTGCGGGGGCTTCCGAGGCGACGGCTTCCGGCGCGGCCTCGGCCTGGACGACGAGCGGCTCGGGGGCTTCGGGCGCGACGGCTTCCGGTGCGATCCCGGGCGCGGCCTCGGCTTCGGCCGGGGCCGGGGTGGGGAGCGGCTCGGGGGCGGGCGCCACGGCTTCCGCGGCTTCCACGGGAGCGGGTACCGCCACGGGCTCCGGCTCGGCGGGCGCGGCGGGTGCCTCGGCGACCGGCACCTCGGCGGCCACCGGCTCCGCGACCGGGACGGCCTCGGCGACCGGCTCCGGCGCGGGTTCCACGGCCACCGGCTCGGGGGCCTCGGGAGCGGTGAGCGGCTCGGGAGCGGCCACGACGGCCGGCTCCGGGGCCACGACGGCCGGAACCACCGCTTCGGCCATGGCCTCGGCCACGGCTGCGACGACCGGCGCCACGGCTGCGGGAGCCACGGCTTCGGGGGCCTGTGCGGTCTCCGCCACGGCCACCGGCTCCGGCTCCGCCGGGACGGCCACGGGCTCCGGGACGGCCACCGGCTCGGCCACGGCGACCGCCTCGGGGGCGGGTTCGGCCACGGCCACCGCCTCGGGGGCCTGGACCGGCTCGGCCGGGGCGGCCTGCGCCGTCACCGGTTCCGCCGCCCACGGCGCTCCGGCCTGCGGCGGGATCTCGCCCGGCTGCGGGACGGCGGCTTCGGCGGTCCCGGGGTGCGGCACGTCCAGGTACTCGGGGCCGCCGGCCGGGGGGGCGGGCAGGTGCTGCACCGGGACCTGCGCCACCGGAACACCCTGCGCCGGAACGACCGGAACGACCGGGTCGGCCTGGACCGGCGGGGCCTGGACGGCGGCGACCGGCGCGACGGCCGGACCCCGGTCCGCGAGCGACCGTACGACTCCGCCGGTGGTCTCGGGCACGGGCGGGCCCATGTGCAGCGGACGGCGGGGCGGGGCCGGGGGGCTCACCGGAGCGGCCGGGGCCTCCTGGTGCGGGACGCCCTGGCCGCCGAGGTCGAACGCGCCGGTGCCACCGCCGTCCGTCGCGTGGACGCCCGTGCCGTAAGGGGCCTCGCCCATGGAGGGCAGGTGGGGCACGCCGGAGAAGGTGGGCTGGGGGAACCCGCCGTCCGCGTACGGCTGGGGCGCCTGGGCGTACGCGGGGTCGGTGTACTGACCGTCGAGGTAGCTCCCGGAACCGGCCGTCGCGGGATCGGCCGCGTCGCCGTACGGGGAGTCGACGGGGTAGGCGGGGACCGGCGGGACGACCTGGGGGTCGCTCCACGCCCCCTGGCCGCTGGGCATCAGCAGCAGTTCCTCGTCCTCGTGTTCCGCCGGATGGTCCATCAGGCCCTGGAAGGCGTAGCCTCCATGGACCGACGGAGCGGGGATGCCCTGCTGATCCACCATGCCCGCGTTGTCCGGGAGACCCTCGCCCGGTACCTGGCCGGTGTCAGTCATGCGTACCCCTCGCCCATCGGTGTTGCCTTTTCGATCGCCCGGCGCCCACATGACCGACGAGCGGGGCTGTCGTGCGGCACGAGTGCCCCACCGTTCCTCGGGCACGCCCGCACGACAACCAGTAAGCATTGTCGCGCCCGTCGGTCACCACGGCGGCCATAACCGCCGGGGTGCGTTGTGGACTGCGCCACGTCGCGCGTCCTGCCGGTGTCGCGGTGCCCGGACGGCCCAGGGCGGTACGACGATCGGCCAGCCTACCCCGGCACCCGCGATCAGCGGGTCACGGGGCGTTCGGCGGCCAGCAGGAAGACGACGGAACGGTCCTGTTCGGCCCAGGTGCGGGGGTCCAGGTCCACGGACTGCAGGAGCGCGCACTCGACGGTGTAGCCGTGGTCGGTGAGCGCGCGGGCGATGGCCTCCGCCTCGTCGCGGGTGGAGGCGTGGCTGACGATCCGTTCGGGGCGGCGGTCGGCGACGGCCGCGACCACCTCGGCCCCCCCGCCGCCGACGCGGACGACATCGGGTTCGGGGAGGTCCTCCAGTACGTGCGGGGCCCGCCCGTTGACGACCTGGAGCTGGACGCCCCGCGCGCGGGCGGCGGCGCTCGCGCGGGCGCAGGCGTCCGGGTCGGTGTCCACCGCGATGACGGCGGCGCCGAGGGCGGCGGCGTCGACGGCGAGGGCCCCGGGGCCGGAGCCGATGTCCCAGACGAGGTCGCCGGTGCGCGGGCCGAGCCGGGCGAGCTGCGCGGCCCGCAGCTGCGCGGACCCGCCTTCCTTCGCCTCCCCCGCGTCGGCCTGCGGCCTCGCCCACCCTCGGTCGGCCGGTGACCGGGCCGGGCTCTGGCCCAGGAGCCAGCCGGGCTCGGCGGCCAGGGGCGGTGCGCCGCCGATGACGATGACCACGTTGGGGTCGCGCCAACTGTGGTCGGCGGCCTTGTCGGAGGTGAGGACGGAGACCTGTTCCTTGTCGGTGCCCAGTGCCTCGCAGATGACGAAGGTGCGGTGGACCCCGTCGAGGAGCAGGGCGAGTTCGGCGGGGCCCGCGCCGGGCGAGGTGAGGACGGCGACCTTGGGGTGGGCGCGGCAGACGTTGACGGCGCGGCGCAGGGTGCGGGGGTGGGCGACGACGACCTGTGCGTCGTCCCAGGGCATCGCGGCGCGGGCGAAGGCGGCGGCGACGGCGGAGACCGCGGGGACGACCTCGACCTCCAGGCCGTGTTCGGGTGCGCGCAGGGTGCGTACGGCGCCGAAGAAGCCGGGGTCGCCGTCGGCGAAGACGACGGCGGTGCCGCGGTGGCCGGCGATCCGGCGGGCGGCGAGGCCGAGGCTGCCGAGGCGGATGCGTTCGGCGGTGGGCGGGACCTCGGGGAGCGCGAGGTGGTGGGCGGCGCCTGCCACCAGAGTGGCGGCGGAGAGCGCGGACCGGGCCGCCGCGGTCAGGGACGAACCGTCCCAGCCGATCACCGTGACCCGGTCGGCCATCGTCGTCAGTCTCCTGGGGTGGGGGCGGGCGAAGTGCCGTCCGGAGCGTCGGGCACGGTGAGACTACCTGGTCAGCGGGTCACTTCCAGTCGGCGCCGACGGCGTACCCGCTCAGGTCGGCCCGCCGGCCGAAGTCCTGGCCGCCGTACCCCTCGTAGCCTTCGTAGCCCGCCCAGCCGTCCCCGTCGTCGAGGTCCTCGGGGACGAGGCTCCAGACGATGAGGTCGGTGCGGGTGTCGCTCCAGCCGCCGTCGGCGGTCTGGGTCCGCACTATCCACGCGTTGCGCAGGACGCCTTCGCTGAGGCAGCCGACCTTCTGGGCCACCTGCTGGGAGGCGGCGTTGTCGGCGGCGGTGCGCAGTTCGAGGCGTTCGAAGCCCTGTTCGCGGAAGAGCCACTGGGCGAGGGCGAGCACGGACTCGCCCGCGTAGCCCTCGCCGCGGGCCCAGGGGGCGATGACGTATCCGACCTCGGCGGTGCGGGTGCGCCAGTCGGTGTGGTGGAGGTGGACGGTGCCGACGAGGCGCTGGGTGAGGAACTCGGTGACGGCGAGGGCGATGCCGCGGCCCTCGGTGCGTTCGGCGTGGGAGGCGCGGGTGACCCAGTCGTGCGCGTCGGCGCGGGTGTAGGGGTGGGGCGCGGTGGTCCAGGCGGTGACCAGCTCGTCGTCCATCAGCTCGGCGAGGGCGGTGGCGTCGTCCTCGTCGAAGGGGCGCAGTACCAGCCGGTCCGTACTGATGGTGACGTCCGGGAAGGTGGTAGTCATGCGCAGCTCCATGCCTGAGACCGTGGTGCGACCGTGGTGCGGGACCGGTTGAGGGTCGTAGGCCACAGCATGCAGCATCGGCCGCGGGATGTGCAGGACCGGGCCGCCCGGAGGCGGAAGGACCGCGGCCCCGCGCGCCCGGGTGGGCGTGCGGGGCCGCGGGACCCGTGCGACCCGGCCGCCGGACCGGGTCGTACGGGTCAGGACGCGACGGGGCCGAAGGCCGGGAGGACCGAGCCCTGGTACTTCTCCTCGATGAACTTCTTGACCTCGTCGGAGTTCAGGAGCTTGGCGAGCTTCTGGACCCGGGGGTCGTTCTGGTTGCCGTCCTTGACCGCGAGGAAGTTGGCGTACGGGTTGCCCTCGGCCTTCTCCAGGATCAGCGCGTCCTTGGCGGGGGCGAGGTCGGCCTCGATGGCGTAGTTGCCGTTGATGACGGCGGCGTCCACGTCGTTCAGGGCGCGCGGGACCGTGGCGGCCTCCAGCTCCTTGAACTCCAGGCCCTTCTTGTCGGTGATGTCGGACAGCTTGGCGCTGGTGCCGACGCCTTCCTTGAGGGTGATCAGGTTGTTGGCGGCGAGCAGCTGGAGCGCGCGGCCCCCGTTGGTGGTGTCGTTGGGGACGGCGACGGTCTGGCCGGGCTTGATCTCGGAGAGGGCCTTGACCTTCTTGGAGTAGAGGCCGAGGGGTTCCAGGTGCACGTCGGTGACGGGCACGATGGTGGTGCCGTTCTTCTTGTTGAAGTCGTCGAGGTACGGCTTGTGCTGGAAGAAGTTGGCGTCGACCTGGCCCTGCTGGGTGGCGGTGTTCGGCAGGACGTAGTCCGTGAACTCCTTGACCTCCAGCGTGAGGCCCTCCTTCGCCGCGAGCTTGTCCTTGACGAAGTTGAGGATGTCGGCGTGCGGGCTCGGGGAGGCCGCGATGACGAGCGCCTTGGTCGCGTCGGCCTTGCCGCCGTCCGCCTTGGCGGAGGACGGGTCCGAGGAGGTGCCGCAGGCGGTGAGGCCGAGGGCGAGCGCGGCGGAACCGGCGGTGAGGGCGGTGAGCTTGATGTTCTTACGCACGAAGAGTGCCTTTCTTGCTGCACAAGTACGGGGACTTGCTGGTGGTGGCCCAAGCACGACAAGTGCGGGCTCTGTGGAGAGGGGTGGTTCGGGGGGCTGTCCGGCGGGTGGCCGGTCAGCGGCCGGTCAGCGGCCGGTCAGCGGCCGGTCAGGCGGCCCTGCCGCGGCGGGCGAGGAGGCGTACGGCGCCGTCGCCGATCAGCTGGATCAGGGTGACGAGGACGACCAGGACGACGACGGTGGCGACCATGAAGCCGGTCTCGAAGCGCTGGAAGCCGTAGGTGATGGCCTTGGAGCCGAGTCCCTCGCCGCCGACCGCGCCGGCCATGGCGGAGTAGCCGACCAGCGTGATGACGGTGGTGGTCACTCCGGCCACCAGGGAGGGCAGGGCCTGCGGGAGGAGCACCTTGCCGACCAGGGTGGGGACGGAGCCGCCCATGGACTCGACGGCTTCGACCAGGCCGTGGTCCACCTCGCGGACGGCGGTCTCGACGAGCCGGGCGAAGAAGGGGATGGCGCCGATGGCGAGCGGGACGATCATGGCGGTGGGGCCGATGAAGGTGCCGACGATCGCGGTGGTGACGGGGATCAGGAAGATCAGCAGGATGATGAACGGCAGCGAGCGGCCGATGTTCACCACCACGCCGAGGACCTTGTTGAGCGGCCGGTTGCCCAGGAGGCCGCCCTTGTCGGTGAGGACGAGGAGGATACCGATGGGCAGTCCGCCGAGGACGGTGACCAGGGCGGACCAGAGCACCATGTAGAGGGTGTCGTAGGTGCCCTGGACGAGCAGGGGCTGCATCTCGGACCAGGTCACTTGGCACCGTCCTTGACGAGTTCGGCGCGACGGTTCCGCGCTGCGGTGTCCTCGGGGCCGGACCCGGAGCCGGGCGGGGCTTCGGGCGCGGGCTCGACCACGTCGACCTGGAGGCCCTGCTCGCGCAGGAAGCCGACGGGCACGACGTTGTCCTCGTAGCGGCCGGGCAGCTCGATGCGCATGCGGCCGATCTGGCGGCCGGCGACGGTGTCCATCGCGGCGCCGAGGATCGAGATGTCGATGTTGTACGTCCGCGAGAGCTCGGAGATGACCGGGCGGCCCGCGGCGTCGCCGTGGAAGGTGACGTCGACGACCGTGCGGTCGGGGCCGGTGGCGGCGCCGGTGACCGGGAAGAGCTGCCCGGCGAGTTCGGAGCCGGGGGTGGCGAGCAGCTCGGCGACGGTGCCGGACTCGACGATCCGGCCCCGCTTCATCAGGGCGGCCGAGTCGCAGACGGACTTGACGACGTCCATCTCGTGCGTGATGAGGAGGACGGTCAGGCCGAGCTGCTGGTTGAGGTCGCGCAGCAGCTGGAGGATGGAGCGGGTGGTCTCGGGGTCGAGGGCGCTGGTGGCCTCGTCGGAGAGGAGCACCTTGGGGTCGCCGGCCAGGGCGCGGGCGATGCCGACGCGCTGCTTCTGGCCGCCGGAGAGCTGGGCGGGGTAGGAGCCGGCCTTGTCGGCGAGGCCGACCAGGTCGAGGAGTTCCAGGGCCTTGCGGGAGCGCTCGCGGCCGGAGACGCCGAGGATCTCCAGGGGCAGCTCGACGTTGGCCCGGACCGTGCGCGAGGAGAGCAGGTTGAAGTGCTGGAAGACCATGCCGATCCGGCTGCGGGCCTCGCGGAGCTCCTTGCCGGCGCGGCGGCCCCGGCCGGCGAGCGCGGTGAGGTCGACGCCGTCGACGTGCACGGTGCCGGTGGTGGGGCGCTCCAGCAGGTTCACGCAGCGGATGAGGGAGGACTTTCCGGCGCCGCTCTGGCCGATGACTCCGTAGACCTCGCCCTCGCGGACGTGGAGGTCGACGCCGTCCAGGGCGGTGACCTCGCGGTCACGGGACTGGTAGACCTTGGTGAGGCCCGTTGTGGTGATCACAGGAATTCCGTCGCTGTCGAGTGCACGGCGCAGCGGTGCCGGGCACGGGGCAAACATCTGGGGACGCGATACGGGTCGAACCGTCACGGAACGACGGTGGTGACGCGCAGGCGGGGCGGGAGCGTCCGTGGTTCACCGGGGGGGGTGACCGACGGGCTCGGCCGGTCTCGCTTCGGGGCGCGAGGCGCAGGAAGGGGGCCCTCAGAAGGCGCGCATTCGACACATACAACGAGCACCGGGCGTCATCGTCGCCTCGGTCGCAAGGGTGCGGCTGCTCGTCGTGGTCATGGGCCCCAGTAAACCAGAAGGCTTCCTTGACGGATCAACGCTGTCCGGATAGCGGACAGATGCCCTGTGCATACCGGCCTCCACCGGCTACTCCCGGCCATTCGGCCTGATCGCCCGAGAACGCCGCTGACCTGCGCGGACACCTCCGGGAGCACCCGTCCGGAGCGGCCCGCCCCGGGACCGGCGGCGGTCCGCGCTGTGGCCAAGGCCACGGCTGCGGGGGGCTTTCGCGCGGGCGGGGCCCGGGCCGTACGCCCCGGCGCGGGCCGGGCGGGGAGCCGGGAAGAGCCGGGCGGGAGACGGGGAAGCGGGCGGCGGCGGGGCCGGGGGCGCGGGGGCCGGGGCCGAGGGGCGGGCGCACCGGGCCTTTCCGGCCGTAATACCCTCGCTGCATGCTCGACGCCCTGACGGTCGCCATCGGCGTGGCCGCACTCGCCCTCGCCGCCTGGTGCGGTTTCGCCGCCTGGCGGGACCAGCCGACCAAGGACTGGCACTTCATCGGCATGGCCGTGGTGACCGTACTGGTCCTGGCCCAGCTGGTGGTCGGCCTGGTCCGGCTGGCCCAGGGCGGGAAGCCCGACGAGGGCGCGGTGATCTTCGTGGCCTACCTGCTGGGCGCCTTCGCGGCGGTCCCCGCCGCCGGGATGCTCTCGCTGACCGAGCGCACCAAGTGGGGTTCGGTGACGGTGGCCGCGGGCGCGGTCGTCCTCGCCGTGCTCGAAGTACGGCTCTACGACATCTGGGGAACCACCGGTGCCTGACACGACGACGGCCGGCCCCGACGGGCCCGCGGAGACCACCGGCCCCGCCGGTCCCGCCGGGCGCAAGCGGCTGGTCTCCGGGCCGGGGCTGCTGCTGGTCTGGCTGTACGGGGTGATGGTGGTCGGCGCGGTCTCGCGGTCGGCCTACCAGATCTCCACCGAGTTCGGCCGCGCCCCGCTGGCGTACGCGCTCTCCGGGGCGGCGGCGCTGGCCTACGCCTTCATCACGTACTCGCTGGTGCGCGGCGGGGAGCGGGCCCGCAGGGCGGCGCTGGTCTGCTGCGCCGTCGAGCTGGCCGGCGTCCTCGCCGTGGGCACCTGGACCCTGATCCGCCCCGAGGCGTTCCCCGACGCCACCGTCTGGTCCGACTTCGGGATGGGCTACCTGTTCATCCCGGTGATCCTGCCGGTCACCGGGATGCTCTGGCTGCGGGCCAAACGCTGAGCCGGGCGCCGGGCCGCGGGAACCCGCGACCGGGCGCGAGGCCGTCCACGGGGGTCAGGCGCTGACCGCGAAGGCGCTGGGGTCCTCGGCCTCCTTCTCCAGGATCACCAGCCGCACGCCGTCGGAGGCGGTCCGGCCGCCGACCTGGCTGTAGCCCGCCCGGCGGTAGAGCCGCAGGTTGGACTCGCTCTTGTGCCCGGTGTGCAGGCGGAAGCGGGTGGTCCCGGCGTGGCCCGTGAGGGCCTCCTCGACGGCGCGCAGCAGGCGGGCGCCGAGCCCGTGGCCCTGGAGCCGGGGGTGGACGCAGAGCTTGCCGATACTGCCGGTGCCGTCCTCGTCGACGCTGCCGCGCACGGTGCCGACCACCTCGTGCCCGAGCCGGGCCACCAGGACGGTGTCCGCCGCCAGCTCGCCCTTGAGGGAGTCGAGGGACTGGGTGAGCGGCTGGATGAGGTAGTTGCCGTAGAGCTCGGCCTCCCGCTGGAAGGCCAGGTACTGCAGTTTGAAGATCTGCTCGGCGTCCTCGGCGGCCGCCGCCGAAATGGTCACGCTCATGCCCATGCGCGTATGCCTCCCGCTCACCCGGTAGCCCTTCGGTCTACCGCTCCCTTCCCCGTGGGCCGGGAGCCGCAACCTCTGCCGCCAGCATTCTGCGCAGACATCCCAGGCATCGGGAACGGACCGGCCCTAAACTTCCTTGTGAGATACCCAACTCCCCTGCGATTTCACGGTAAGTGAGGTCCCTGGGCGAAAGAAGTGCCCGCATCAGCTCCGGACAGCGTCCCGGCAATCGGGCGACCGCCGATCGGAGGGCACGGCTGTCCTCCCCGTCCAGGAGCGCGTCCTCCGGCCCGGCCCCGGCGACGGTGGGCGGCCCGTCGTCCGCGCGGCGCCCGTGGTGCCCGTACGGGACCTCGCGGCGGGCGCGGCGCCGGGCGCGGCGGGCCTCGGCGCGCACCGCCCGGCGCAGCCAGCGCGCGCGGTCGAGGGGGTCCGCCGCTCCCGCCGGGTCCGCGGGGTCCGCCGCGCCGGCGGGCCGGTCGCCCTCCAGCAGCCTGACCCAGACGGCTTGTTCCAGGTCGGCGGCGTCCACCCCGGCGCCCGGGGCCTCCGCGGCCGCCTCGGCGGAGAGCAGCGGGCCCAGTTCGTCCAGCAGGTCGGAGTCGTTCAGCAGGTCCATGCCGGGCGGGACGCGCGGACCCCGCCCGGCGGTTTCCCGGCCGGTCCCGGAGCACCCGTACGGGGAACCGGGCCTAGCCGTTGACGGCGGCGCGGTCCGGGCGGAAGTCCCGGGCCGCCAGGAGGGCGGTGTCCGGGTGGTCGGTGAAGAGGGCGTCGATGCCCTGGGCGAAGTACGTCCGCAGGGCGCCGAAGGCGTCGCCGTAGGCGGTCGGGTCCGTGCCCTTGCGGTACTCGGCGGGCAGGAAGGTGTTCTCGTTGCGCGCGGTGTAGGGGTGGAGCACCAGGCCGCGCGCGTGGGCGTCGCGGACCAGGGTGGTCGGGGCGCCGAGCCGTCCGTCCGCGTCGCGCGGGAGGATCAGGTCGAGGGTGGGCCCGATGCCCTGGGCGAAACCGGCGATCCACTTCAGGCCCCCGGGCGTGACCAGGTCCGCGACGGTCCGGGGGTCCTTGGCCAGTTCGAAGTCCCAGGGGCGGGTGCCGGCGCCGGAGAGCAGGACCACGCGCGGGGCCGAGACCAGCCGGGAGAGCCGCTGGATGCTGGAGGGCTCGAAGGACTGGAGGAAGAGGGCGGCGTCGCGCCCGGCGCGCCCGTGGCGGCGCAGCAGCCGGGCCAGGGGCTCCTCCAGGCCGAGGCCGAGGGCGCGGAAGTAGCTGGGGTGCTTGGTCTCGACGTGCAGCCAGACCCGCTTGCCGCGCCGCTCGCCCTCGCGGTCGGCCCAGCGCAGCACCTCCTCGAAGGTCGGCACCGCCCAGCGGCCGTCGTAGAGGGTGTTGCGCCCGCGGACGGCGGGGATGCGTTCCTCGGCGCGCAGGGTCTTGAGTTCGGCGAGGGTGAAGTCCTCGGTGAACCAGCCGGTCACCGGGGTCCCGTCGACCGACTTGGTGGTGCGCCGGGAGGCGAACTCCCGGTGGTCGGCGACATCGGTGGTGCTGCCTATCTCGTTCTCGTGACGGCAGACCAGATGGCCGTCCCGGGTGGGGACCAGGTCCTGTTCGACGATGTCGGCGCCCAGGTCCAGGGCGAGCTGGTAGGAGCCGAGGGTGTGTTCCGGCCGGTAGCCGCTGGCGCCGCGGTGGCCGATCACCGCCGGGACGGGAAGGTCCCGGCGGCCGCCGTCGCCGCGGTCCGTGCCGGTGGCCGTGGCCGTGCCGGTGGCCGCGGCGGGTCCCGCCGAGAGCCCGGCGACCGTGGTGCCCGCGGCCAGCACCGCCGCTCCCAGGACCGTGCGCCGCGCTGCCTCGCCCTGCGTCATGAGTGCCACTCCTCAGCTGTTTTCCGAAGCTCTTCCGAAAGGGGGCCGGGCGGTCCGGGAGACCCGGCTCCCGCGGCCCTGACCGGCGTGCCGATGGTAGGCGGGCGGAGGTGGCCGGGGAGGGGGCCGCGGCCGAACATGGCGGAAACGTGCGTCAACGCTACGTATCCGTCCCGTGAACCCGATGTGCGGACACGGCGGGCCCGCGAGTATCGTCCTCACCTGCCCCACCGCCGTGTGGTGGGTGCGCGAACCGCTTTTCGATGCCGGAGGGCCCACGTTGTTCCGTACCGCGCTCATCAAAGCCACCGTCGGACCGGTCATGCGCCTGTTGTTCCCCACCCGGGTGGAGGGCATCGAGAACATTCCGGGCACCGGGGCGGTGATCCTGGCGGGCAACCACCTCACCTTCATCGACTCCATGATCCTGCCGCTGGTGTGCGACCGCACGGTCCACTTCATCGGCAAGGACGAGTACGTCACGGGCAAGGGGCTCAAGGGCCGTCTGATGGCGTGGTTCTTCACCGGGGCCGGGATGATCCCCGTCGACCGTGACGGGGCCAACGGCGGGGTCGCGGCGCTGATGACCGGCCGCCGCGTCCTGGAGGAGGGCAGGATCTTCGGCATCTACCCCGAGGGCACCCGCTCCCCCGACGGCCGTCTCTACCGCGGTCGCACCGGTATCGCCCGCCTCACCCTGATGACCGGGGCCCCCGTGGTCCCGTTCGCGGTGATCGGCACCGACAAGCTCCAGCCCGGCGGCGCGGGCATGCCGCGCCCGGGGCGGGTCACCATCCGGTTCGGCGAGCCGATGGAGTTCTCCCGCTACGAGGGCATGGACCGCGACCGCTACATGCTGCGCGCCGTCACCGACTCGGTGATGACCGAGGTCATGCGGCTGTCGGGCCAGGAGTACGTGGACATGTACGCCACCAAGGCCAAGGCCGCCTGAGCCCGCAGGGCCCGCCCGCCCGCCGGGCGCCGGGGCGGACGGGCGGGGGTCAGTGCTCGATGCCGTCCTGGAGCTCCTGGCCCTTGAGCAGGAACCAGGCGGCCACGGCGGTGGCCAGCAGGACGGCCGCGCCGACGCCCGCGGCGAGCCGCAGGCCGTCCACGAACGCCTCCTGGGCCGCGCCCACCATCTGCGCGGCGGTGTGCGGGTCGAGCGCCTTCGACGCCTCGACGGCGCCGCCGAGGGATTCGTGGGCGGCGTCGGCGACCGGCGCCGGGACCGAGGCCGGGGCGGTGAAGCCCTGGTAGACGCCGGTGACGATGGAGCCGAGCAGGGCGATGCCGAGGGCGGCGCCCAGCTCGTACGCGGTCTCGGAGACGGCCGAGGCGGAACCGGCCTGTTCCTTGGGGACGCTGGAGAGGATCACGTCGGCGGTGACGGTGAAGGAGAATCCCGCGCCGAGGCCGACGAGGAGCAGGGCCGCGCCGATCAGCGGGTACCCGGTCTCCTTGTGGAGCACGGTGAGCGCGGCCAGGGCGATGCCGATGGCGCCGAGACCGACCGTGACGATGACCCGGACCGAGTACCTGCGGGCGAACCGGCCCGCGAGGAG
Organism: Streptomyces sp. NPDC051567; assembly: GCF_044454165.1. Taxonomy (NCBI): domain Bacteria; kingdom Bacillati; phylum Actinomycetota; class Actinomycetes; order Kitasatosporales; family Streptomycetaceae; genus Streptomyces; species Streptomyces sp. NPDC051567. The sequence goes on from NZ_JBITDK010000021.1 coordinate 53,553, forward strand.
TCCGGTGACCACCGCGCCGACGGCGGCGGGCAGCTCGGCCAGGCCCGCCTCCAGCGGCTCGCGGCCCTGGACGAGCTGGAGGAACTGGGAGAGGAAGAAGACCAGTCCGGAGAGGCCGAAGACGGTGAGCAGGTCGGCGAGGACCGCCCCGGAGAAGCCGCGGTGCTTGAAGAGCCGGACGTCGAGCAGGGGCGAGGCCAGCGTGAACTGGCGGCGGACGAAGAGGTACAGCGCGCCCGCGCCGAGCACGGCGAAGCCCCAGACCTCCCAGCTCGGGCCGTGGGTGGCGGCCTCCTTCACCGCGTAGACGACGGCGATGACGCCGACGAGGGAGAGCGCGACGCTGAACAGGTCCCAGGGGCCGGCGACGGGGTTCTTCGACTCGGGCAGCAGCTTGCTGCCGACGAGGACCAGGACCATCATCACCGGAAGGTTGATGAGGAAGACCGAGCCCCACCAGAAGTACTGGAGCAGGGCCCCTCCGACGACCGGGCCGATGGCCGCGCCGGCGGAGGCGGCGGCTCCCCAGATGCCGATGGCGAGGCTGCGTTCGCGGGGGTCGTGGAAGATGTTGCGGATCAGCGCGAGGGTGGACGGCATCAGGGTGGCACCGGCCACACCGAGCAGGGCCCGCGCGACGATCATCATCTCGGGGCTGGTCGCGTACGCGTTGAGGACGGAGACGCCGCCGAAGGCGGTGGCGCCGATCAGGAGCAGCTTCTTGCGGCCGATGCGGTCACCGAGGGAGCCCATGGAGACGAGGAGACCGGCGATGACGAAGGAGTAGATGTCGCCGATCCACAGCAGCTGGGTGCCGGACGGCTTGAGGTCTTCGCTGAGGGCGGGGGTGGCGAGACCGAGTACGGTGGCGTCGACGGCGACCAGCAGGACGGCCAGGACGAGCACGGAGAGCGCGACCCAGCGCCCGGGGCTCTTGCCCTCCGCTCCCTGCGTGCGGCTCAGCTGTGCGGTACGGCTCATTGCTCCACATTCCGTCGTGCGCCACCGAGCAGCAACTCGGTGATCATGTACTGGAAGTCCTTGGCGGCGACCCGGCCGTCCATGACGGCCCAGGCGCAGGCGCCGATCAGGCCGTAGAGGGCCTCCGTGAGCCAGGTGGGGCTCAGGTCGATCCGGATGTCGCCCTCCTCCTGGCCGCGCCGGAAGAGCGCGGCGACGCGGGCGTCGAGCCGGGTCCAGCCCTCGTGCATGCCGTCGCCCTCGAACAGCTGGTTCTCGGTGACGAGGAAGGCCAGCAGCTCCGCGTCGGGCTCCGCCTGGGCGACGAGCCTCCTGAGCGCCTCCACCGCCGTGCCCTCGTCGAGGCGGGCGTTGTCGAACGCCGTCTCGAACCGGCGGATGCCGAACTCCTCCAGGGCCCGTACGAGGGCGTCCCGCCCGGCGAAGTGCCGGTGGAGGGTGGCGCGCCCGACGCCTGCGGCGCGGGCGACCTCGTCCATCGTGGCCGTCGATTTGCGGGAGAGCAGGGCTGCGGCGTCGCGGAGCACCTGGTCACGGTCCATCACCATGAGACAACCATAACCCGAATGAGACATCAACGTCTCATCCGATCACCACACAGTCGACAAACAGGTCACCGAACAGGCTGCCGACCGGCAACCGGAACGGAACCGTACGGACATGAAGCCCCTGCTGCTGATCGACGTGGACGGCCCCCTGAACCCCTACGCCGCCCAGCCCCAGCGCCGCCCCGAGGGCTACACCACCCACCGGATGCGCCCCACCGGCTGGACGGAGGCCGAGAGCCGCAGGCCGCTGCGGGTCTGGCTGGACCACCGCCACGGCGCGGAGCTGCTCGCGCTGGCGGACGCGTACGAACTGGTGTGGGCCACCACCTGGAAGGACGAGGCCAACGACTGGATAGGCCCGCCCCTGGGGCTGCCCCGGCTGCCGTTCGTCGACTGGCCCGTGATGCACGGCAGGGCCCCGCGCGGCACCTTCTGGAAGACCCAGTACCTCCTGGAGTACGCGGGAGAGCGGCCCTTCGCCTGGATCGACGACGACATCACGGCCCTGGACCGCGAGTACGTGGACCAGCGCCACCCGGCGCGGGCGCTGCTGCTGCGGGTCGACGAGCGGATCGGTCTGACCCGGCCGGACTTCGACGCGCTGGCCGCGTGGGCGGCGTGACGCACACCCGCCCCGGATGCCCGGACGCGAGATCCTGGGGCGGCGCTGCGCCGGAAGAGTGCCGGGGCGCGGCCCGGGACACAGCGCGCGGCCCGGGAAACGGCGCGGGGGCGGCCGGAGCGGGTGTGCTCCGGCCGCCCCCGCGCACGGCGGCTACCGCTTGTGGGCCGCCCAGGCGTGCTGGATGACCAGGTCGGCCTTGACCTCGTTGAGCTGGACCGCCACCGCCGAGGGGGCGGTGCCGCCGCGGCCGTCGCGGGAGGCCAGCGAGCCCTTGACGTTCAGGACGGTCCGGACCTCGGGGGTCAGGTGCTCGGAGATCTTGGCGAACTGTTCGTCGGTGAGTTCGTCCAGCTCGATGGACTCGGCCTCGCAGACCTTGACGCACTCACCGGCCGTCTCGTGCGCCACCCGGAACGGCACACCCTGCCTGACCAGCCACTCCGCGATGTCGGTGGCGAGCGAGAAGCCCGCCGGGGCCAGCTCCTCCAGCCGCTCGCGGTGGACCGTGAGGGTCGCCATCATGCCGGTGAAGGCGGGCAGCAGGACCTCCAGGGTGTCGCAGGAGTCGAAGACGGGCTCCTTGTCCTCCTGGAGGTCCCGGTTGTAGGCCAGCGGCAGCGCCTTGAGCGTGGCCAGCAGGCCCGTCAGATTGCCGATGAGGCGGCCCGACTTGCCGCGCGCCAGCTCCGCGATGTCCGGGTTCTTCTTCTGCGGCATGATCGACGAGCCGGTGGAGAAGGCGTCGTGGAGGGTGACGAAGGAGAACTCCTTCGTGTTCCAGATGATGATCTCCTCCGCGATCCGGGACAGGTTGATCCCGATCATCGCGGTGACGAAGGCGAACTCGGCGACGAAGTCGCGCGAGGCCGTGCCGTCGATGGAGTTGCCGGCCGAGCCGCGCTCGAAGCCCAGGTCGGCGGCGACCGCCTCCGGGTCCAGGCCCAGCGAGGAGCCCGCCAGGGCGCCCGAGCCGTACGGGGAGACCGCGGTGCGGGTGTCCCACTGGCGCAGCCGCTCGGCGTCCCGGGAGAGGGCCTGCGCATGGGCCAGGACGTGGTGGGCGAAGAGCACCGGCTGGGCGTGCTGGAGGTGGGTCCGGCCCGGCATCGCCACGTCCGCGTGGGCCTCGGCGAGGCCGACCAGCGCGTCCTGGAGGTCGGCGATCAGCGCGCCGATGGTCCGGGCGTGGTCGCGCAGGTACATCCGGAAGAGGGTCGCCACCTGGTCGTTGCGGGAGCGTCCGGCCCGCAGCTTGCCGCCGAGGTCGGCGCCGAGCCGCTCCAGCAGCCCGCGCTCCAGGGCCGTGTGCACGTCCTCGTCGGCGACGGTGCCGGTGAAGGAGCCGTCGGCCACGTCGGCTTCGAGCCGGTCCAGTCCGGCGGTCATCCGTGCCAGCTCGTCGGCCGTGAGCAGTCCCGCCTTGTGGAGCGCGCGCGCGTGGGCGCGGGAGCCGGCGAGGTCGTACGGGGCGAGGCGCCAGTCGAAGTGGACGGAGGCCGACAGCAGGGCCAGTGCCTGCGAGGGCCCGTCGGCGAAACGGCCGCCCCAGAGCCGGACGTCACCGTTGTTGCTGCTCACAGCTACTGCTCCTCAAAAGGGTGAAGGTACGGGCCGGCCTCCCCGCCGCGGAGGGAACGGGGAGGCCGGCGGGGTGGAGCGGGACGTCTCAGGCGAGGTCGCGGCGGGCGGCGATCTTCGAGGAGAGGCCGAAGATCTCGATGAAGCCCTGGGCCTTCGACTGGTCGAAGGTGTCGCCCGAGTCGTAGGTGGCGAGGTTGAAGTCGTACAGCGACTCGTCCGACTTCCGGCCGGTGACGACGGCGCGCCCGGCGTGCAGGGTCATCCGGATGTCACCGGTGACGTGCTGGTTGGCCTCGTTGATGAAGCCGTCCAGGGCCCGCTTGAGCGGGGAGAACCACAGGCCGTCGTAGACCATCTCGCCCCAGCGCTGCTCGACCTGCCGCTTGTAGCGGGCCAGTTCGCGCTCGACGGTGACGTTCTCCAGCTCCTGGTGGGCCGTGATCAGCGCGATCGCGCCCGGGGCCTCGTACACCTCGCGGGACTTGATGCCCACGAGCCGGTCCTCGACGATGTCGATCCGGCCGATGCCCTGGGCGCCCGCGCGCTCGTTGAGCTGCTGGATGGCCTGGAGGACGGTGACGGGGCGGCCGTCGATGGCGACCGGGACGCCCTCCTTGAAGGAGATGACGACCTCGTCGGCCTCGCGCGGGAGCGCCGGGTTGGAGGTGTACTCGTAGATGTCCTCGATCGGGGCGTTCCAGATGTCCTCCAGGAAGCCCGTCTCGACCGCGCGCCCGAAGACGTTCTGGTCGATGGAGTACGGGGACTTCTTGGTGGTCGCGATCGGCAGGTCCTTGGCCTCGCAGAAGGCGATCGCCTTGTCCCGGGTCATCGCGTAGTCGCGGACCGGGGCGATGCACTTGAGGTCGGGGCCCAGGGCGGCGATGCCGGCCTCGAAGCGGACCTGGTCGTTGCCCTTGCCGGTGCAGCCGTGGGCGACGATCGTCGCGTTGTGCTTGGTGGCGGCGGCGACCAGGTGCTTGACGATGGTCGGCCGGGAGAGGGCCGAGACCAGCGGGTAGCGGTCCATGTAGAGGGCGTTCGCCTTGATCGCCGGGAGGCAGTACTCGTCGGCGAACTCGTTCTTGGCGTCCGCGACCTCGGCCTCGACGGCACCGCAGGCGAGCGCGCGCTTGCGGATGACGTCCAGGTCCTCGCCGCCCTGGCCGACGTCCACGGCGACGGCGATGACCTCGGCGCCCGTCTCCTCCGCGATCCAGCCGATGGCGACGGAGGTGTCCAGGCCGCCCGAGTAGGCGAGTACGACGCGCTCGGTCACGGGATTCTCCTTACGGTGCATTCAACGACAGGCATAACTATGCACTACTCCGTATGTTTCGTCAATCGAGGTGTGCGGTGTGTCGATCGAAGTGACCGCAGGGACGGGCGGGACCCGTCCGGGGCGCCGCACGCACGGCACGGCACCCCGCCGCGCACCCCGCCACGCACCATGTCCCGGTCCGTGGAATGTCCGGCCCAACAGGCCGCGCCCGGCCGATGATCAGGGGTATGGGAAAGCTCTACACACACATAACCGGCCGCCTGCGCGCGTTCATCGAGGAGCAGCCGGTCTTCTTCACCGCGACCGCCCCGCTCTCGGGTGACGGCCATGTCAACCTCTCCCCCAAGGGCCGCGCCGGGTCCCTGGTCGTCATCGACGACCTGACCCTGGCCTACCTCGACTTCGGCGGCAGTGGCGCCGAGACCATCGCCCACCTGCGCGAGAACGGCCGGATCACCCTGATGTGGTGCGCCTTCAGCGGGCCGCCGAACATCGTGCGCATCCACGGCGAGGGCGAGGCCGTCTTCCGCGACGACCCCCGCTGGGGTGAGCTGATCGGCCTCTTCGGCGCGGCGGACGGGCCCTCCGCGCGGGCGGTCGTCCTCGTCCGCGCCCGGCGCGTCGCGGACGTGTGCGGGTACGCCGTCCCCCTCATGGAGTACCAGGGCGAGCGCACCTTGCACGCCGAGCACTTCGGCCGCAAGACGGACGAGGAGTTCGCCGCGTACTGCGAGAAGAAGGAGTTCATCGGGTCCAGCGTCGACGGCCTGCCCGCGCTGCCGCTGCCCCTTCCACCCCGTACCGTCTGACATGTGCCGCGTACCGCTCTCGTCACCGCTCTCGCCGTCGGCTCGCTGGTCCTGGCCGGCCTGGTCCCGCACGGCCCGCACACCCCCGCGCCGCTGCCCGCCCGGCTCGCCGACACCGGCGGCGGCAGCCAGCTGATCACCGCCGTCGCCCCCGCGCCCGGCTCCACCACGGGACGTCTGACCTGGTGGGACCGGCGGGCGGGGCGCTGGTTCGAGGCCGGGAGCGCACCCGCCCGGTTCGGCGCGAACGGGCTGGCCGAGGGCCGGACCAGGACCCAGGGCACCAGCACCACGCCGACGGGCCTGTACGACCTGCCGTACGCCTTCGGCATCCGGCCCGCCCCGGCGGGGACGGCCTACGGCTACCGGCGGGTGACGGACCGTTCGTGGTGGTGCCAGGACAACGCCTCGGGCAGCTACAACCGCTGGACGGAACCGCTGCCCGCCGACTGCGCCCCGGGCGAGGCCGAGCACCTGGTGACGTACGAGAAGCAGTACGCGCACGCCCTGGTCGTCGGCTTCAACTACGACCGGCCCGTGCGCGGCCGGGGCGCCGGGATCTTCCTGCACGTCGACGGCAAGGGCGCCACGGCGGGCTGCGTCTCCGTCCCGGAGGGCGCCATGCGCGCGATCCTCCGCTGGGCCGACCCCCACCGCGCCCCCCACCTGGCGATCGGCACGGAAACGGGGGCCCTGGCGGTGACACGGTACTGACGCACCGCCGGGTCCGGCACGGACGGACGGGCAGGCGGGCCGGGGCCGTCGGCCCGGCGCCGGGGCGGCCCGGTCGCCCCGATGTCCTCGGCGGCCGGGCTGAGGCTGAGGCCCGTGGTGCCGGGGCCACGGGCCGGGGGTCAGCTCTCCTTCTGGGCCAGGCGCAGGAGGTGGTCGGCGAGGGCCTGGCCGCCCACCGGGTCGCGGCTGATCAGCATCAGCGTGTCGTCGCCCGCGATCGTGCCGAGGATGGCCTGGAGTTCGGCCTGGTCGATCGCCGAGGCGAGGAACTGCGCCGCACCCGGCGGGGTGCGCAGGACCACGAGGTTCGCGGAGGCCTCCGCCGAGATCAGCAGTTCCCCGGAGAGGCGCCGCATGCGCTCCTCCTTCGCCGACTCGCCGAGCGGGGCCTGCGGGGTGCGGAAGCCGCCCTCGCTGGGGACCGCGTAGATCAGCTCGCCGCCGGTGTTGCGGATCTTCACCGCGCCCAGCTCGTCGAGGTCGCGGGAGAGCGTCGCCTGGGTGACGCTCAGCCCGTCGTCGGCGAGCAGCTTGGCCAGCTGGCTCTGGGAGCGGACCGGCTGCCGGTTGAGGATGTCCACGATCCGGCGGTGGCGGGCGGTGCGGGTCTGCGGGACGGCCTGGCCGCCGTGCTCGTTGTCCTGCGCCTGACTCATCGTCGTCTCATTCTCCGGATCGGTCCGTCCTCTTGGCGATGTCGAGGATGCCGGGCAGTGCCCGGTGGAACGCGTCCACCTCGGCCTCGGTCACCACGTACGGGGGCATGAGCCGTACGACGTCGGGGGCGGGCGCGTTGACCAGGAAGCCGGCGTCCTGAGCCGCCTGCTGCACCTGAGGTGCGAGGGGCTCGGTCAGCACGATACCCAGCAGGAGGCCCGCGCCACGGACATGCGAGACGAGGGCGTGCCCACAGCCCTCGATTCCGGAGCGCAGCCGCTCGCCACGTGCCTTGACCTGGTCGAGGAGTCCGTCGGCGGCGATGGTGTCGAGGACGGCGAGGCCGGCGGCGCAGGCGACCGGGTTCCCGCCGAAGGTGGTGCCGTGCTGGCCGGGGCGGAGCAGGTCGGCGGCGGCGCCGAAGGCGGCCACGGCGCCGAGCGGCAGACCGCCGCCCAGACCCTTCGCGAGTGTGACGAGATCGGGTTCGACGCCCTCGTGGGCCTGGTGCTCGAACCACTGGCCGCAGCGGCCGACGCCGGTCTGCACCTCGTCGAGGACGAGCAGGGTGCCGGTGGCCCGGGTGATCTCGCGGGCGGCCGTCAGATATCCGGCCGGGGGCACCACGACACCGTTCTCGCCCTGGATCGGCTCGATGACGAGGAGCGCCGTCTCCTCGGTGACGGCGGCCCGCAGGGCCTCGACATCGCCGTACGGGACGTGCGTGACCTCGCCGGGCAGGGGCAGGAAGGGGTCCCGCTTCTTCGGCTGGCCGGTGAGCGCGAGGGCGCCCATGGTGCGGCCGTGGAAGCCGCCGTCGGTGGCGACCATGTGGGTGCGCCCGGTCAGTCGGCCGATCTTGAAGGCCGCCTCGACGGCCTCGGCACCGGAGTTGCAGAAGAAAACCCGGCCGGGGCGGCCGAAGAGCTGGAGCAGCCGCTCGCCGAGGGCGAGGACGGGCTCGGAGGCGTAGAGGTTGGAGACGTGGCCGAGGGTGGAGATCTGCCGGGTCACGGCGGCGACGACCGCCGGGTGGGCGTGGCCGAGGGCGTTGACCGCGATCCCGCCGACGAAATCGGTGTACGGCGTGCCGTCCGCGTCCCAGACCTGGGCGCCCGCACCGCGGACGAGGGCCAGCGCGGGCGTCCCGTAGTTGTCGGTCAGCGCGCCCCGCCAGCGGGCACGGTACTCCTGGTTGCCGCTCACTTCGCTCCCCCGTGCCGCTCGTCGGGCACGACCATCGTGCCGATTCCCTCGTCCGTGAAGATCTCCAGCAGGATCGAGTGCTGGACCCGCCCGTCGATGACGCGGGCCGTTTTCACGCCGCCCCGCACCGCGTGCAGGCAGCCCTCCATCTTGGGGACCATGCCGCTCGACAGGTCGGGCAGCAGTTTCTCCAGCTCGCTCACGGTCAGCCGGCTGATGACCTCGTCGCTGTGCGGCCAGTCCGCGTACAGGCCCTCGACGTCGGTGAGGACCATCAGCGTCTCGGCGCCGAGCGCCGCGGCCAGCGCCGCCGCCGCCGTGTCGGCGTTCACGTTGTACACGTGGTGGTCGTCGGCGCTGCGCGCGATGGAGGAGATGACCGGGATGCGGCCGTCCGCCAGCAGCGCCTCGATCGCGCCCGTGTCGATGGCGGTGATCTCGCCGACCCGCCCGATGTCGACGGGCTCGCCGTCGATCAGGGGGGTGTGCCGGACGGCGGTGATGGTGTGGGCGTCCTCGCCGGTCAGGCCGACGGCGAGCGGCCCGTGCTGGTTGAGCAGTCCGACCAGCTCGCGCTGGACCCGGCCCGCCAGGACCATGCGGACGACGTCCATGGCCTCGGGGGTGGTCACGCGCAGGCCCGCCTTGAACTCGCTGACCAGGCCCTCCTTGTCGAGCTGGGCGTTGATCTGGGGGCCGCCGCCGTGCACCACCACCGGCTTCAGCCCGGCCTGGCGCAGGAAGACCACGTCCTGGGCGAACGCGGCCTTCAGCTCCTCGTCGACCATGGCGTTGCCGCCGAACTTGACGACGACGACCTTGCCGTTGTGGCGGGTGAGCCAGGGCAGGGCCTCGACGAGGATCTGCGCCTTGGGCAGGGCGGTCTGCTGGCGCGCGGTGGCCGCGGCGGCGGCGGTCGCGGCGGCGGCAGCCGTGGCGGTGTTGGCGGCAGCCGTGGCCGCGGAGGTCCGTCCGGTCTGCGGGGGGACGGGCCTCGTCAGGTCGCTCATGAGGAGTAGGCGCTGTTCTCGTGGACGTACTCGGCGGTCAGGTCGTTGGTCCAGATGACGGCCGACTCGGTGCCGGCGGCCAGGTCCGCGGTGATGCGGACCTCGCGCCCCTTCATGGAGACCAGGTCGCGGTCCTCGCCGACCGAGCCGCCCCGGCACACCCAGACGTCGTTGATGGCGACGTTGAGCCGGTCCGGGTCGAAGGCGGCCTGGGTGGTGCCGATCGCCGAGAGCACCCGGCCCCAGTTCGGGTCCTCGCCGTGGATGGCGCACTTGAGCAGGTTGTTGCGGGCGACGGACCGGCCGACCTCGACCGCGTCGGCCTCGGTCGCCGCGTTGATCACCTCGATGCGGATGTCCTTGGAAGCGCCCTCGGCGTCGCCGACCATCTGGCGGGCGAGGTCGGCGCAGACGGTGCGGACGGCCTCCGCGAACTCCTCGTACGCCGGAACCCGGCCGCAGGCGCCGGAGGCCAGCAGCAGCACCGTGTCGTTGGTGGACATGCAGCCGTCGGAGTCGACGCGGTCGAAGGTGGTGCGGGTGGCGGAGCGCAGCGCCTTGTCGAGGGCGGCGCTGTCCAGGTCGGCGTCGGTGGTGAGGACGACGAGCATGGTGGCCAGGCCCGGGGCGAGCATGCCCGCGCCCTTGGCCATCCCGCCCACGGTCCAGCCGTCCCGCGAGACGGCGGCCGTCTTGTGCACGGTGTCGGTCGTCCTGATGGCGATCGCGGCGGCCTCGCCGCCGTCCTCGGTGAGCGCGGCGGCGGCCGTCCCGATGCCGGGCAGCAGCTTGTCCATGGGGAGCAGCAGGCCGATCAGCCCGGTGGAGGCCACCGCGATCTCGCCCGCGTTGTGCTCGCCGCCGAGGGCCTCGGCGGCCCGCTCGGCGGTGGCGTGGGTGTCCTGGAACCCCTGGGGGCCGGTGCAGGCGTTGGCGCCGCCGGAGTTCAGGACGACCGCGCTGACGGCGCCGCCGCGCAGGACCTGCTCGGACCAGTGCACGGGAGCGGCCTTGACGCGGTTGGAGGTGAAGACGCCCGCGGCGGCCAGACGCGGCCCGTTGTTGACCACGAGGGCCAGGTCCGGGCTGCCGTTCGCCTTGATCCCGGCGGCGATCCCCGCCGCCGTGAACCCCTGTGCTGCCGTGACACTCACTGCATCTCCTCGTTCGCTTCTCCGCCCGCACGGCACATCCGCGCGGGCATCACCGTCGGCCTCGGCCCGGTGGCCGCCCGTGCGACGCTCACGGCGTCTTCCTGTTCGCTTCTCCGCCCGCCCGTGGGAGGCTCACGGTGCGACTCCGACCGTGGAGAGGCCCAGCGACTCGGGGAGTCCGAGGGCGATGTTCATGCTCTGCACCGCGCCGCCGGCGGTGCCCTTGGTGAGGTTGTCGATCACGCTGACGGCGATGATCCGCCGCGCGGCCCCGTCGTAGGCGACCTGTACCTGGACGGCGTTGGAGCCGTGGACGGAGGAGGTCGCGGGCCACTGGCCCTCGGGCAGCAGGTGCACGAAGGGCTCGTCCGCGTACGCCTTCTCGTACGCGGCGCGGACCGCCTCGGCGGTGGTGCCGGGGAGCGCCTTGGCGGAGCAGGTGGCGAGAATGCCGCGGGACATGGGCGCGAGGGTCGGGGTGAAGGAGACGCAGACCCGGGTGCCGGCGGCGGCGCTCAGGTTCTGGATCATCTCGGGGGTGTGCCGGTGGCCGCCGCCGACCCCGTAGGGGCTCATCGAGCCCATCACCTCGGAGCCCAGCAGGTGCGGCTTGAGCGCCTTGCCCGCGCCGGAGGTGCCGGTGGCGGCGACGATCACGGCCTCCGGCTCGGCCAGCCCGGCCGTGTACGCGGGGACGAGCGCGAGCGAGACGGCCGTCGGGTAGCAGCCGGGGACCGCGATCCGCCGGGACCCCTCCAGCGCGGTGCGGGCGCCGGGCAGTTCGGGGAGCCCGTAGGGCCAGGTCCCGGCGTGCGGGGTGCCGTAGAAGGTCTCCCAGTCGGCGGGGTCCGCGAGCCGGTGGTCGGCGCCCATGTCCACGACGAGGACGTCCTCGCCGAGCTGTGCGGCGACGGCGGCGGACCGGCCGTGCGGCAGCGCGAGGAACACGACATCATGGCCCGCGAGGACCTCGGGCGTGGTCTCCTCCAGGGTCCGTCCCGCGAGGGGCGTCAGATGCGGCTGGAGTCCGCCGAGGAGCTGTCCGGCGTTGGAGTTCCCGGTCAGCGCGCCGATCTCCACCCCGGGGTGCGAGAGCAGCAGGCGCAGGACTTCCCCGCCCGCGTACCCGCTCGCTCCGGCCACCGCTGCACGTACCACCATGGACCCTCCTCGTCGATGGCATGACTATACGTATCTCCGCACGTTTATGCAAAGCCCCATTGCGGCCACCGGTCACACCTCCCTATAGTCACCTCGTATTCATTTCGTCACTCTGAGTTACTCCCACATCACAGGAGGCATGGGTGTCACGCATCAGCAGGGGACTCACCGCGACGGCCGCCGGGGCACTCGTCGCACTGGGGGTGGCCGTCGTCCCCGCCACGGCCGCGCCCGGCGGCTGCGGGAGCGGCGACGGGCGGCTCGCCCGGCCGCAGGACCACCGGTACTACGTCCAGTGCGCGGGCGGGGTCGCGACCGTGCTGCCCTGCCCGGCGGGCCAGGTCTTCGCCGCCGCGCTCCAGGCGTGCGACCTCCCCGGGCGGGTCCGCCCCGCCGCCGCGACCGAGGCCGTCGCCTCCACCGCGGGCCCGGCGAGGCTGAACGGGCTGCTGTTCGGCGTCAAGAACCTCAGCGCCACCGTCCGGATCGCCGACGCCCCGGCCGGGCTGAACGGGATACCGGTCACCTTCAGCACCCTCGGCGGCAAGCCGCTCTGCACGGCCGTCACCGACCAGTTCGGCGCGGCCCGCTGCGACGGCCCGGAGCGGCTGACGGTCCCGCTGGACGAGATCCTGCGCGGCTACCGGGCGAGCTGGGCGGGGATCGACGGGATCTACCTCGCCTCCTCGGCCACCGGCCCCGTCGCCCTGCTCTGACCTCCGGCCGCCGGGCCCGGGAGCGGGCCCCGCCCCGGGTCAGGCCGCCGGGCCGAGGGCGCACCGCAGCCGCCGGACCGCCTCGACCAGGTCGCCGGGGCCCGCGACCCCCGCGAAGCCCAGCCGCAGGCGGGGGCCGGGCGGCTCCGCGCAGTAGTACGGGCGGCCCGGCGCGACCGCGACCCCGGCGCGCAGGGCCGCCGCCGCGAGGGCGGTGTCGTCGCCCCCCTCGGCCGGGTGCGCCCACAGCTGGTACCCGCCGGACGGCGGGCGGGGCACCGCCAGGCCGGGCAGTTCCCGCCGCAGCGCCCCGGCGAGCACCTCCCGGCGGTGGCGCAGCTCGGCGGCGACGGCCCGCAGGTGGCGCGGCCAGGCGGGGGCGCCGACCAGTTCCAGGGCGGTCTCCTGGAGCGGCCGGGGGACGAAGAAGCTGTCCACGACCTGGATGGCGCGCAGCCGGTCCACCACCGGGCCCCGGGCGGCCAGCGCCCCCACCCGCAGGCTGGGCGAGGTGATCTTGGTCAGTGACCGGACGTGGACCACGACCCCGTCGGCGTCCTCGGCGGCCAGTGGGGCGGGCAGCGGGCCCGCGTCCTCGTGGGCCAGGGAGCGGGCGTAGTCGTCCTCGACCACGAAGGCCCCGGCGGCCCGCGCGATCCGCAGCACCTCGGCCCGCCGGCCGGGGGCGAGGACGACCCCGGTCGGGTTCTGGAACAGCGGCTGGCACACGAAGACCCGCGCCCCGGTCGCCTCGAAGGCTGCGGCCAGCAGCTCCGGGCGGACCCCGTCGGCGTCGACCGGGACGGGCACGGGCCGGCAGCCGGAGGCCCGGGCGACGGCCAGCAGCCCGGGGTAGGTCGGGGACTCCACCAGGACCGGCGCGCCGGGCGGGGCCAGCGCCCGCAGGGCGGTGGTGAGGGCACTCTGCCCGCCCGCGGTGACCAGGACGTCGGCGGCGGCGACCGCGCCGCCGATCTCGCGGGCGAACCAGTCGCGCAGCTCGGGCAGTCCCTCGACGGGAGGCCGCCCCCAGGCCCCGGGCCGCCGCCCGGCGCGGGCCAGCGCGGCGGCCATGGCCCGCTCGGGCTGGAGGCCCGCGTGCAGGTAGCCGCCGTTCAGCTCGATGACCCCGGGCGGGGGCGCGGCGAGGGAGACGAGCACCCCGGTGGCGTCGACGGAGCGCGGGACCACCTCCCCGGCGGCCCCCTCCGCGCTGAGGGCGACCTCCTGCCAGGAGGTGTCCCCGGCGGCGGGGGTCCTCGTACGCGGCGCGGCCCGGAACACCCCGGCGCCGGGGCGGGTGAGGACCAGCCCTTCGGCGGCGAGCTGGGCGAGGGCCCGGGAGACGGTGACGGGGCTGACCCGGAAGCGCTCGACCAGGGCCCGGCTCGACGGCAGCTTTCCACCCACCGAGTAGCGGTTGAGTTCGGACCGCAGGGATTCAGCCAGTTCAGCCACGCTGCTACGCTCGTACATGACAGCAGACAATAGCGCTACTCTCCTCCACTCGATAGCGGTCAGGGATCGTAGGAGGAGCGGGACCGCGCTCGCCTCGCTCGGTGTCGCCGCCTTCTCCCTGACCTTCCCCGCCACCGCCTGGGGCCTGGAGAGCTTCGGCCCCTGGTCCTTCGCCTCCCTGCGCAGCGTCCTCGCCGCCGTCATCGCGGGCGGGTTCCTGCTCGCCGGGCGGGTGCCGCTGCCCGACCGCGCGCACTGGGCGGGCCTCGCCGTCGTCGCCGCCGGGGTGGTCGTCGGCTTCCCCCTGCTCACCACCCTCGCCCTGCGGACCTCCACCACCTCGCACGCCGCCGTCGTGGTGGGCCTGCTCCCGCTGACCACGGCCGTCTTCTCCGCGCTGCGCACCGGGGCCCGGCCCTCGCGCCGGTTCTGGGGCGCGGCCGTCGCCGGGGCCGCCGTGGTCCTCGGCTTCACCGTGTCGCAGAGCGGTGGCGCCCTCTCGGCCGGGGACGGCTACCTGTTCGCCGCCCTGCTGGCGTGCGCCGCCGGGTACACCGAGGGCGGGCGCCTGGCCCGGCTGATGCCCGGGTGGCAGGTGATCGGCTGGGCCCTGGTGCTGTGCCTGCCGCTCAGCCTCGCGGGCTCGGCGCTCGGCCTCGCGTACGAGCCGGTGCGCCTCGGCGTCCACGGGCTCGCCGGGCTCGTCTGGACCGCGGTCTTCTCCACCTTCCTCGGCCTGTACGTCTGGTACCGGGGGATGGCCGAGATCGGCGCGGCCCGCGCCAGCCAGCTCCAGCTGGCGCAGCCGCTGCTGACGCTGGTCTGGTCGGTGGCCCTGCTCGGCGAGCACCTCTCCCCGGCCGCGCCGGTGGCCGCCTGCGCGGTGCTGGTCTGCATCGCCGTGACCCAGACCGAACGGGTCAAAGCATGAGGAAAGGACCTAAACTGCTATCACGGATCGGATCGGAGCACCCACCGAGGAGGCCGGCCATGCACGCGACCGAGGGCGACCAGCTGGTGCAGCACGGCAGGATCGTCGGACAGAACGACAAGGTGGGCGAGATCCTCCAGGTCCTGGGGGACAACGGCACACCCCCCTACCGGGTCCGCTTCCAGGACGGGCACGAGGCCCTGATGGCCCCCGGACCCGACTGCGTGGTCCGCCACCCCAAGGACCACGACGAGTTCCCGGGCTGACCGGCGGCCGACCGGAGCCGGCCCGGAACTGCCCCCGAACCCGGCCCGGAACCGGCCCGGACGTCCCACCGGGGCCGGGCCGCCACGGCCCGGCCGCTACCGGTAGTGGTCGGCGATCACCCGGGCCAGCGCCCCGTTGGGGTCCGTGACCACCTGCTTCGCCGAGAACCAGGCGTGCCCGCGGACCTCCGGGTGCTCCCGGGCCAGCCGGACGTGGCGCGACAGCTCCGCCGGGTCGCGCCAGGCCGGGGTGGTGCTGCGCGCGTCGCAGCGGTACAGCGCCTCCCCCACGTACAGATCGACGCCCGTGCCCGCGACCGTCCGCGCCCACCAGGGGACGAGCGCGGCGTAGTCCGCGGACTGGTGGCCGATCGGCCAGTAGAGCTGGGGCGCGATGTAGTCGATCCAGCCCTCGGTGACCCACCTGCGGGTGTCCGCGTAGAGGTCGTCATAGGTCTCGACGCCCGCCCGCGTCGGTGAACCCAGCGGGTCCCGCGAGGAGTTGCGCCAGACCCCGAAGGGGCTGACGCCGAACCGCGCGGACGGCCGGACCGCGCGCACCCGCCCGGACATCTCCCGCACCAGGGTGTCGATGTTGTGGCGGCGCCAGTCGCCACGGGAGGCGAAGGAAGCGCCGTACCGGGCGAAGGAGGCGCCGTCGCCGAACTCCTGGCCCGCCACCGGGTACGGGTAGAAGTAGTCGTCCCAGTGCACCCCGTCCACCGGGTAACGGCCGACGGCGTCCAGCATGGCCTCCTGGACGAAATGGCGCACCTCCGGCAGACCGGGGTCGTAGTACAGCTTCCCGCCGTACGGGATCACCCAGCCGGGGTGGCGCCGGGCCGGGTGGCCCGGCACCAGCCGCCCGGGGTCGGTGTGGTTGGCCACCCGGTACGGGTTGAACCAGGCGTGCAGCTCCAGCCCCCGGGCGTGCGCCTCCTCGACGGCCGTGCCCAGCGGGTCCCAGCCGGGGTCACGGCCCTGTTCCCCGGTCAGCCACTGCGACCAGGGTTCCAGCGGGGAGGGCCACATCGCGTCGGCGGTCGGCCGGACCTGGAGGATCACCGCGTTCAGCCGCCGCTCGACGGCGGTGTCGAGGAGGGCGAGCAGCTCGGCCCGCTGCTCCCCGGCGGGCAGCCCTCCCCGGGAGGGCCAGTCCACGTGCGCGACGGAGGCGATCCACATCCCGCGGAACTCGGTGGCGGGCCCGGCCCGCCGCCGGTCCCCGCCGGACCCGGACCCGGACTCCCGCCCGGCGGCCCCCGCCCCGCCGGGCTCCCCCGCCCGCGCCGGGGCCGCCGAACCCGTGGCCGTCGCGGCCAGCACCCCCGCGGCCCCCGCCAGCACTCCCCGCCGCCCGATGTGCGTCATGTGACGAACCCCTTCCGCTGTGTGACATCGCCTTGCCTGGGCCCAGCATGCCCGCCCCGGCCCGCCACGGGGGTCAGGGTCGGGGGTAACGTCGGGGGGCGTGGCGGGCGCCGGAGAGCAGTGACCACGGTCAGGCCGGGGGACCCGCGATGGATGAGCGGCGAAAGGCACGATGTGACGGACCTCCTTACCGATATCGCACGCGTCGGCGTGGTCGGCTGTGGCCAGATGGGCGCGGGCATCGCGGAGGTGTGCGCCCGCAGCGGACTTGAGGTGAAGGTCGCCGAGACCACCGGCGAGGCCCTGGAGATCGGGCGCACCCGGCTGCACAACTCCCTGACGAAGGCCGCCGAACGCGGCAAGATCAGCGAGGAGGAGCGGGACGCCACCCTGGCCCGCCTCACCTTCACCACCGACCTCGGCGAGTTCGCCGACCGTGACCTCGTCATCGAGGCGGTCGTGGAGAACGAGCAGGTCAAGACGGAGATCTTCCAGGTCCTCGACCAGGTGGTCACCCGCCCCGACGCGATCCTCGCCTCCAACACCTCCTCCATCCCGCTGGTCAAGCTGGCCGTCGCGACCTCACGGCCCGACCAGGTCATCGGCATCCACTTCTTCAACCCGGCCCCGGTGCAGCAGCTGGTCGAGCTGATCCCGGCGCTGACCACGGCTGACGAGACGGTCAAGCGCGCCGAGGCCCTGGTGCGGGACGTGCTGGGCAAGCACGCGATCCGTGCCCAGGACCGTTCCGGTTTCGTGGTGAACGCCCTCCTCATCCCGTACCTGCTCTCCGCGATCCGGATGTTCGAGTCGGGCATCGCGAGCCGCGAGGACATCGACAACGGCATGGAACTCGGCTGCGCCCACCCGATGGGCCCGCTGAAGCTGGCCGACCTGATCGGCCTGGACACGGTGGCCTCGGTGGCGGACTCGATGTACGCCGAGTTCAAGGAGCCGCTGTACGCCGCTCCCCCGCTGCTCCAGCGGATGGTCGACGCGGGCCGCCTCGGCCGCAAGACGGGCGCGGGCTTCTACCCGTACGCCTGAGCCCCGGCAGGGCCGCCGCCCGCCGCGCCCCACCCCGGCCGGAGCCGGACGGGGTGGCGCCGGCCGGGGTGGCCCGGCGCCGTCAGGCGCGGTCGTTGCGCAGGACCAGCAGGGCCACGTCGTCGGTGAGCCGCCCGCCGGTGTGGCGCAGCAGGGCCGCGTGCACGTCCGCCACCAGCCGGGCGGGTGCGAGCGCCGCCGCCCGCGCGAGGGCGCCCCGCAGCGGGAAGAACCTGCCCGACCGGTCCCGGGCGTCCTCCGCCCCGTCGGTGTGCAGGAAGAGCGTCTCGCCGGGCCGCAGCCGGCCGCAGAACCGCGGCCGGACCCCCGGCGGCAGCGGTACCACGCCGAGCGGCGGCAGCGTCTCGCCTCCGGCGAGCGCCCGGACCTCCGCCCGGCCGCCACTGCCCGGCCCGTCCGCCCGGCCCGTGCCCTCCCGGGTCCCGGCGGGCGGGCGGACCCGGGCCACGGGCACGGGAGGTCCGTCGCGTCGGGGCCGCGCCGGACGGCGGACCCGGTACCGGCGCCCCGCGCCCGGGCGGCGGGCAGGGCCCCGGGGCTCGGCCGGGGACCGGGGCGCGAGGCCGCGGGCACCGGCCCGCACCCGCGCCCCGTGCCGCTCCCGCTCCGCCCGGACGCCCGGCGCCGGGCGGATCAGATAGGGCCAGGGGTGGCCGCAGTTGAGGGCCCGGAGCGAGCCGTCCCGCCCGATCTGGAGCAGCAGGACCGTCACGAACTCCTCCGCCGCGGGCGCGTGCTGCCCGGCGGGCCCGGACGGCGGGTGCTCCGTGTGGGCGCGGTCGCGCACGTGCCGGCCCAGGGCCCGCTCCATCCGGAGCAGGACCCCGCCGAGGGAGACCTCGTCGTAGGCGGCCTCGCGGAACGCGCCCAGGACCGCCGCCGCCGCGCCCAGCGCGGGCAGCCCGTGGCCGCGTACGTCCCCGATGACCACCCGCACCCCGTACGCCGTGGGCACGGCCTCGTACAGGTCGCCGCCCACCGCCGCGCCCCGGCTCGCGGAGAGCTGCGCCGCCGCCGGGGTCAGGCCGGCGATCCGGCCCGGCAGCGGCCGGAGCACCGCCCGCTGCGCCGCGCCCGCGATCTCCTGCGAGCGCCGCAACTGCGCCAGCAGACCGCGCCGGATGTGCAGGGCGCACACGGTGGCCAGCAGCAGGAAGGCCACGCAGGTGGCCAGGCTCGCCGCCATCCGCCCGGGGCTGGACAGCTCCCAGGAGACCGCGGCCCCGGCCCAGCCGAGGACGCACACCCGGCGCACCTGGAGCGTCTGCGCGCGCATCATCCCTGGCCTCCCCTTCCGGCCGGATGATTGTGTCCACCACGCGGTGCCCGGACACGGGCCGCCCGCGTTCCCACCCGAACGAGTGAGGCAGCCGCTGCCCCGTTGCCCGCGCACGCGTGAGGGGCGCGTCCGGTGGTCCGGACGCGCCCCTCGGCGGGCGGGATCAGAGGCGGTCAGACGCCCCGGAGCACCGCCCCGGTGCGCTCGCCCGCCAAGGCCACCGCCGCGTCGCGCGCGGCCGTGGACTCCTCGGCGGTCAGCGTCCGGTCGGCCGCGCGGAAGCGCAGCGCGTAGGCGAGGGACTTCTTGCCCTCGCCGACCTGCTCACCGGTGAAGACGTCGAACAGCCGCAGCGATTCGAGCAGCTCGCCCGCGCCCTCGCGCAGCGCGGCCTCCACCGAGGCGGCCGGGACCGACCCGTCCACGATCAGCGCGACGTCCTGGGTGGCCACCGGGAAGGAGGCGATCCGGGGCGCCCGGAGGGTCTCGCCGCCGGCCGCCGCGAGGCGGTCCAGGTCGAGCTCCATCGCGCTGGTACGGGCCGGCAGGCCCAGCGCCTTGACCACGCGCGGGTGCAGCTCACCGGCGTGGCCGATGACCTGCTCGACGCCGTCGACGGTGACGACCAGCTCGGCGCAGCGGCCCGGGTGCCAGGGGCCGTACCGGCCCTGGCGGACCACCAGCGCCGCGCCGGCCGCGGCGGCCAGCTCCCGCGCGGCCGAGACCGCGTCCGCCCAGTCGGCCGGACGGCCCTTGCCCCACCAGCCGGCCTGCTCGCGGGCACCGGCCAGCACGACCGCGGCGTGCCGCGGCTGCGCGGGCAGGGCCGCGTCCAGGGTGGCGATCTCCTCGTCCGTGGGACGGCGGTCGACGGGCAGCCGGACGGCCACCCCCGGCCGCTCGCCCGCGAGGAAGACCGAACCGGTCTCGAAGAGCGCGAGGTCGTGGCTGCCCCGGCTGTCGTTGCGGCGCAGCGCGCTCAGCAGCCCCGGCAGCAGCGTGGTGCGCAGCGCCGGTTCCTCGTCGGAGATCGGGTTGACCAGGGTGACGACCCGCCGGGCGGCGTCGTCGGCGGGCAGCTGGAGCTGGTCGAGGACCTGGACGCCCAGGAACGGGTAGTTCAGCACCTCGACGTAGCCCGCGCCGGCCAGCGCGCGGCCCACCCGGCGGTGCAGCTGCTGCCGGGCGGTCAGACCGCGGCCGGAGGGCACCTGCGGGAGGGTCGAGGGGAGGTTCCCGTACCCCTCCAGCCGGATGACCTCCTCGGCGAGGTCGTTGGGCTCGGCGAGGTCGGGCCGCCAGGACGGGACGGTGACGACCAGCTCGTCCTGCCCGTAGACGTCGCAGCCGATCTCCTGGAGGCGGCGCACGACGGTCTCGCGGCCGTACTCCATGCCCGCGACCCGGTCCGGGTGGTCCGCGCGCATCGCGATGGTGCGCGGGGCTCCCGGGGAGGTCAGCTCGGTGACGCCCGCCTCGGCGGTGCCGCCCGCGAGCAGGACGAGCAGGTCGACGGTGCGCTGTGCGGCGGCGGCGGCCGTCTGCGGGTCGACGCCCCGCTCGAAGCGCTTGGACGCCTCGGAGGAGAGCTTCAGCCTGCGGGCGGTGCGCGAGATCGACACGGAGTCGAAGTGCGCGGCCTCGATGACCACGTCCGTGGTGCCCGTGACCTGGCCGGTCGAGCCGGAGGGGTCGAAAGGCGTCGTGACGGGGTCGGCGATCTCCGTGCCGGCGCCGCCCATGACACCGGCGATGCCGATGGGACCGCTGTTGTCGGTGATCACCAGGTCCTCGGCGTCGAGCGTGCGCGTGACGCCGTCGAGGGTGGTGAGCTTCTCGCCCTGCTCGGCACGGCGGACACCGATGGTGCCGTCGACGCGCGAGCGGTCGTAGGCGTGCAGCGGCTGGCCGAGCTCCAGCATCACGTAGTTGGTGACGTCGACGGCGAGCGAGACCGGGCGCATCCCCGCCTTCTGGAGGCGGCGGGTGAGCCAGAGCGGGGAGCGCGCCTCGGGGTCGAGGCCGGTCACCGTGCGGGCGGTGAAGCGGTCGCAGCCGACCGGGTCCCCGATCGTGACCGGGTAGCCGTACGAGTTCGGCGCGGGCACGTCGAGCAGCGCCGGGTCGCGCAGCGGCAGGCCGTACGCGGTCGCGGCCTCGCGGGCCACCCCGCGCAGGGACATGCAGTAGCCGCGGTCCGGGGTGATGTCGATGTCGAGGACCTCGTCGACGAGCTGGAGCAGCTCGATCGCGTCGCTGCCGACCTCGTGCTCGTGCGGCAGCACGATGATGCCGTGCGTGCCGTCGTCGCCCATGCCCAGCTCGTCGCCGGAGCAGATCATGCCGTGCGAGGTGCGGCCGTACGTCTTGCGCGAGGCGATCGCGAAGTCGCCGGGCAGCACCGCGCCGGGCAGGACCACGACGACCTTGTCGCCGACGGCGAAGTTCCGGGCGCCGCAGACGATCTCCTGCGGCTCGCCGGTGCCGTTGGCGTCGCCGACGTCGACGGTGCAGAAACGGATCGGCTTGCGGAAGCCCTCCAGCTCCTCGATCGTCAGCACCTGGCCGACGACCAGCGGACCCTTGAGCCCACCGCCGAGCTGTTCGACGGTCTCGACCTCAAGGCCGGCGTCGACGAGCTTGGCCGCCACGTCACGGCCGGTCTCACCTGCGGGGAGGTCTACGTACTCCCGCAGCCAGGAAAGCGGGACGCGCATCAGATCTCACTCCCGAACGGCCGGGTGAAACGGACGTCACCCTCGACCATGTCTCGCATGTCTTCCACGTTGTGGCGGAACATCAGCATCCGCTCGATGCCGAACCCGAAGGCGAACCCGCTGTACTTCTCGGGGTCCACACCGCAGGCGATGAGCACCTTGGGGTTGACCATCCCGCAGCCGCCCAGCTCGATCCAGCCCTCGCTGGAGCAGGTCCGGCAGGGGCGGTCGGGGTTGCCCACCGAGGCGCCGCGGCAGACGTAGCACTCCATGTCCATCTCGGCGGACGGCTCGGTGAAGGGGAAGAAGTGCGGGCGCAGGCGCGTGGTGGTGCCCTCGCCGAACAGCTCCTGGACCATGTGGTCCATGGTGCCCTTGAGGTCCGCCATGGTCAGGCCCTCGTCCACGGCGAGCAGCTCGACCTGGTGGAAGACCGGGGTGTGCGTCGCGTCCAGCTCGTCGGTGCGGTACACGCGGCCGGGGCACACGATGTAGACCGGGGGCTTGCGCTCCAGCAGCGACCGCGCCTGCACCGGGGAGGTGTGGGTGCGCAGCACGACACCGGACTCGTCGCCCTCGGTGCCTTCGGGGCCCCGGACGAAGAAGGTGTCCTGCATCTGGCGCGCCGGGTGGTCGGGCGTGAAGTTGAGGGCGTCGAAGTTGAACCACTCCGCCTCGGCCTCGGGCCCTTCGGCGACCTCGTAGCCCATGGCCACGAAGATGTCCGCGATGCGGTCCATCAGCGTGGTCAGGGGGTGGCGGGCGCCTGCGGGGACCCGGTCGTGGGGCAGCGTGACGTCCACCGCCTCCTCGACCAGCACCCGCTCGTCGCGCTCGGCCTCCAGGGCGACCGTGCGGGCCCCGAAGGCCTTGTTCACAGCACCGCGGGCCTGGCCCACGCGCTTGCCCGCCTCGGCCTTGGCCTGCGGCGGCAGGGCTCCGATCTCACGGTTGGCGAGCGCCAGGGGCGAGCGGTCGCCCATGTGCGCCGTCTTCGCCTCGCGAAGCTCGTCGAGGTCGCCGGCGGACGCGAAGGCGGCGAGCGCCTCGTCCCGCATGCGCTCGATCTCTTCCGGTTTCAGTGCCTCGACCTCGACAGGGTCGTAGGACTTGTTCGGTGCCGACATCTCTTCCCGTACTTCCGATGGCTGGCTGGTGGGTCCCCGCACGACACGATCGACACAAGGACGCAAAGGTGCCAAAGGACGAGTCTAAAGGCCGCGGGAGGTGTGAGGGGCCCGTGGGCCGCCTGGCGGGACGCTCCGCAGGGTCACTGCGTGAGGTAGGCCGGGGCGCTCACGGGCAGAATGAACCGGAACTCGGCGCCGCCGCCGGGGCCGCGGCCGACCGTGATGGTGCCGCCGTGGGCCTCCACGATGCCCTTGACGATGTACAGGCCCAGGCCGGTGCCACCGCGCTTGCTCCCCCGCCAGAAGCGGGTGAAGACGCGGGCCATCGACTCCTCGGGGATTCCGGGGCCTTCGTCGGTCACGGTGACGGCGGTTCCCTTCTCGTGCGGCGACACGTCGATGGTGACCGTTCCCTCGCCGTGGCGCACCGCATTTTCGAGCAGGTTGCCGAGGATCTGGTCGATCTTGTCCGGGTCGGCCCAGCAGTCGGGGAGCGGACGGCTCACGCGGACGAGGAACCGCTCGGGGGCCTGGCCGTTCGCGGTGAGCGCCTGGACGTGGCGGCCGACGGCGGTGGCGAGGTCGACCGGCTGGCGGCGCACCTCCAGCCGCCCGGAGTCGATCCGGGAGATGTCGAGGAGCTCGGCGATGAGCCGGGTGACGCGGTTGGCGTCGGCGTCGACGGTCTCCAGCATCAGCCGCTTCTGGTCGTCGGTGAACCGCTCCCACTTGGCGAGCAGGGTCGCGGTGAACCCCTTCACCGAGGTCAGCGGCGAGCGCAGCTCGTGCGCGACGGTGGCGATCAGCTCGGCGTGGCTGCGCTCGGTGCGGCGCCGGGCCTCGGTGCCCCGCAGGGTGACGACGAGGCGGCGCAGCGGGCCGGTGGGGTGGGTGCGGACGTACCGGGCGGAGACCAGGACCTCCCGGCCGCCGGGGAGCAGCAGGTTCCGCTCGGGCTGGCCGCGCCGGGTGGCCAGGCCCCCGTAGGGGTCGGTCAGCGCCCACCAGCGGCGGCCTTCGAGGTCCTCCAGCGGCAGCGCCCGGTCGATCCGTGCGCCGAGGGCCTGGCCGGGGTCGGTGGCGGTCATCCGGGCGGCGGCCCGGTTGAAGCAGATGACGCGGCCGGTGCCGTCGGCCACGACCAGCCCGTCGGGCAGGTCGTCGGGGTCGACGGCGAAGCCGCCCCCCTGACCGGCGCCGGACGTCTGACCGGCACCACCGGGCGGCGGGCCCGGCAGGGGCGGGGCCGACGGCGTACCGGCGTGACCCGACCCGGCCGCCACGGCGGCCTCCGGTGAGCTGTTCGTCCCGACGGTCATGTCCCCAGTACCCCACATCTCCGAGTAGCGCAGTGGGCCCCCGGGCCGCCACATTACTAGCTGGGGGTCACGGAGCGGCACCCTCCGGGAGCCCGCTGTGCCCGCGCGGACGCGTACAGGCACACCGCGGCGGCCGTCGCGAGGTTCAGGCTCTCCGCCCTGCCGTGGATCGGGACGCGCACGACGGCGTCCGCGAGCGCCCGGGTCTCCTGCGGCAGGCCCCACGCCTCGTTGCCGAAGACCCAGGCCGAGGGGGTGCCCATGGTGCCCGCGTCCAGCTCGGCGTCCAGGTCGTCCTCGCCGGCCCCGTCGGCCGCGAGGATGCGCACCCCTGCGGCCCGCAGCCCCTGGACGGCCTGTTCCACCGGGACGCCGACCGCCACCGGGAGGTGGAAGAGGGAGCCCACGGAGGCGCGTACGGACTTGGGGTTGTAGAGGTCCACGGAGGCGTCGGTCAGGACCACCGCGTCCGCTCCGGCGGCGTCCGCGCAGCGCAGCACCGTACCGGCGTTGCCGGGGTCGCGGACGTGCGCGAGGACGGCGACCAGCCGGGGGCGGGCCGCGAGGATCTCCTCGAAGGGCGAGTCCAGGAAGTGGCAGACGCCGACCAGGCCCTGCGGGGTGACGGTCTGCGAGACCTCCGCGAGCACCTCGTCACCGGCGTAGTGCACCCGGACCCCGGCGGCGAGCGCGGCGTCGACGATGTCGGCGTACCGCTCGGCGGCCTCGACGGTCGCGAACAGCTCGATCAGGGTCGACGCGCCCCCGGCGCCGCGGTGCTCCACGGCCTCGCGGACCGCCTGCGGGCCCTCGGCGATGAACCGGCGCTCCTTGGTGCGGAAGGCGCGCCGCGCGAGGCGCCTGGCGGCGGCCACCCGCGGGGATCGGGGGGAGATCAGCTCGGCGGGGGTACCCATGGTCTCAGCGGTTCTCTCTCGGGGTGGCGGAGCGGGGCTCCGGGGCGGTGCGGGGCTGCCGGGGCACGGGGCGGGGAGGCGCCGGGCGGTCACGCGGGCGAACGCGCACGGACCCGCAGGCATATCGCCTGCGGGTCCGTGCGTACCGGACGCGTGAAGCGGCCGGTGAGCCTTAGGCGGCGGCCTTCGGCGCGTTCACATCGGCCGGGAGGGCCTTCTGCGCGGCCTCGACGAGGGCGGCGAACGCGTTGGCGTCGTTGACGGCCAGCTCCGCGAGGATCTTGCGGTCCACCTCGATGTTGGCGGCCTTCAGACCCTGGATGAGGCGGTTGTACGTCATGCCGTTCTGGCGGGCGGCAGCGTTGATGCGCTGAATCCACAGCTGACGGAAGTCGCCCTTGCGCTTCTTGCGGTCGTTGAAGTTGTAGACCAGCGAGTGGGTGACCTGCTCCTTGGCCTTGCGGTACAGGCGCGAACGCTGACCGCGGTAGCCGGAGGCCGCCTCGAGGATTGCCCGGCGCTTCTTGTGGGCGTTTACTGCCCGCTTGACGCGTGCCACTTTTTAACTCCTTGTAGCGGGGCCGCGGTTGTCTTCACACGGCCCGAATTCGATGGGGTCCCGGTCCTGACGTCGCCGCTCCCGGTGAAGGGAGCGGAGAGCGTCACTTGCCGAGAAGCTTCTTGATCTTCGCGGCGTCGCCGGGGGCCATCTCCGCGGTGCCGGTGAGGCGGCGGGTGACACGGGACGACTTGTGCTCGAGCAGGTGGCGCTTGCCGGCGCGCTCACGGAGCACCTTGCCGGAGCCGGTGATCTTGAAGCGCTTCTTGGAACCGCTGTGCGTCTTGTTCTTCGGCATAGCGCCGTTATCTCCTCGTCGGTGGCGCTCCCGCCGGTCCGTTTCGGGACCGGCTCACCGGAGCGTCATGTTGTGTCGGTGAATCCGGGACGGGCTGCCTCGGACTCAGGCCTCGGCAGGTGTCTCGGGAGAGGCCGGGGCCTCTTCGGGAACCACGGCCGCCTCGGCGGGGGCTTCCTCCACCTCGACGGGGGCCTCCTCGGAAGGAGCCTCGTCCTCGGTGAGGGACACGCCCTGGCGCTCGGCCTTGCGGGCGGCCTGCGCCTCGCGGGCTTCGGCCATCGCCTCGGTCTTCTTCTTGTGCGGACCGAGGACCATGATCATGTTTCGGCCGTCCTGCTTCGGGTTCGACTCGATGAACCCGAGGTCCTCGACGTCCGAAGCGAGGCGCTGGAGCAGTCGGTAGCCGAGTTCCGGCCGGGACTGCTCGCGACCACGGAACATGATCGTGATCTTGACCTTGTCGCCCTGCTTGAGGAACCGGACGACGTGACCCTTCTTGGTGTCATAGTCGTGCGGGTCGATCTTCGGCCGGAGCTTCATTTCCTTGATGACCGTGTGCGCCTGGTTCTTGCGCGCCTCACGGGCCTTCATGGCCGACTCGTACTTGAACTTGCCGTAGTCCATGAGCTTGCAGACCGGCGGGCGTGCGGACGCCGCGACCTCGACCAGGTCGAGGTCGTACTCCTGCGCGAGCTCAAGCGCCTTCGCAAGCGGCACGATGCCGACCTGCTCGCCGCTGGGACCGACAAGCCGTACCTCGGGAACGCGAATCCGGTCGTTGATGCGGGGCTCGGTGCTGATGGGGCCTCCTCGGTAGCACCACACGGCTGCCTGGCAGACAGCCGCTGACGTGAAATCTCCGTCGGACCGACCACGGCGGAGCATGAAAAAAGCCCCGCCGGGCACAGGCAGGGGCTCCAAACAGACCGGAGCACCTCCGCATGCGAACCGCGGGGCGCAGACTCGGGCGGCTTTCCATCGTCCGTACGGAACGATGGATACCGCCTGACCGGTGACCCGCCTCCCCGGAGGGGGGTCGGGTGGGAGATCGGAGCCTCCACTTGTGGGCCGGGCACATGCGTGTCCGACCGGTCGCTGTCCATCCTAGCACCAGCGCCGCAAGGCCACCGCACGGCATATCGTGGGGCGCATGACTGACGCACGCCCCGCCCACGACACCGCCACTGCCGACACCGCCGCCGGAGCCGACGGCGCCTCCCCCGACTACGACGCCCTGACCCGCGACATCGCGGACGTCCCCGCCGTCGAGGTGATCACCACGGTGGCCGTGCACCTGTTGAGCGCCGCGGCGGTCAACCTGGGCCTGGACCAGCAGGACTCCCCGCACAAGGACCTCGACGAGGCCCGCAAGCTGATCACGGCCCTGGCCGGGCTGGTCACGGCGAGCGCCACCGAGATCAGCTCCTTCCACGCGGCCCCGCTGCGGGACGGCCTGAAGTCGCTCCAGCTCGCCTTCCGCGAGGCGTCCCTCGTCCCGGACGAGCCGGGCCAGGGACCGGGCGAGAAGTTCACGGGCCCCGTCTTCGCCTGATGCCGTGCGGGACGCGTCCCGCACCCACCCGTTCTCCGCACCGCCGGGGCGGGCACCGGAAGGTTCCGGTGCCCGCCCCGGCGCCGTTTCAGCGGCGCAGCAGCGGTTCGCCGGGCGGGAGCGGGGACCCGGCCGGGAGCAGGGCCAGGTCCAGGCCGCGCACCAGGCGGGCGCGCAGGGTCTCGTCGGCGGCCAGGGCCCGGGCGACCCGGCGGGCCGCCGCGGGGGCCTGCGCCCCGGCGTCCAGCACGATCGCGAGGGTGCCGTCGGTGTCGGCGCCGCCCGGGCCCAGGTGGGCGGCGAGCACGGCGGGCTCGGCCGAGACGGCGGCCCGTACGGCCTCCCGTACGGCGGGGTCGGCGAGCGGGCCGGCGTCGGTGCGGCCCTCCGCGAGGGCGAGCAGCGCGGAGCCGGTGAGCTGGTAGGTGACCGGGCCGGCCAGGTCCAGGACCAGGGTGTCGGCCTTCTCGTGCGCCAGCGCCGCCAGCGCCTGGTGCAGCGGGACCGCCACCGGCCGGGCCGACGGGTCCCAGAGCGCCAGCGAGGCGGTGGAGGTGAAGGCGGGCAGGGCGCGCCGGTCCCCCGCCCGCAGGGTCGGGACGGCCATGTCGCTGCTCTTCTCGCGCCGCAGCCCGGTCAGCGGGTCGGTCTCGGCCTCGCCGAGGACGGCCACGACGGGGACCAGCAGGCGGGCGTCCCTGAGGGCGGCCAGCACCTGCGGTTCCCGCGACCGGTCCGCGGCCCAGGCGGCCAGGGCCTGGCTCAGCCGGGGGTCGGCGGAGCCGTCGTCGTCGGAGAAGCCGGGGTCGGGAATGTTCTTGTTCGCCATGTTCGCCACAGTGACCCGACCCTACTCGGCCGCGTCCGGTCCCCGGCGACGGGTGCCCTGCCGGGGTCGCCGGGCCAGTGCGGCGGCGAGCGCGAGGAGCGCCGCCCCGGCGACCGCCGCCGCCGGGGCGCCCGGCCGGACGGCGCGTCCGGGCGGGCGGACCGGTTCGGGGCCGGGGCCGGGGCCGAAGTAGCGGGAGCCGGCCGGGGCGGGGGTGGGCACGGGCGGCTCGGGGCGTGTCGCGTCCGCCGCCTGGAGCGCGGCGACGGGGTCGACCAGGCCGTGGCCCCGGGCGTCGTCCCGGCCGCCGGGCGGCCGGGCGGAGGCGGTGTCCTCCAGCAGCTTCTTGACCTGGGCCGGGGAGAGTTCCGGATGGGCGGCCTTGACGAGGGCCACGGCGCCGGAGACGAAGGCCGCGGCGGCGCTGGTGCCCCAGCCCTCGTAGTAGGAGCGGTCGGGGTCGGCGATGACGACGTCGACGCCGGGGGCGCTGACGGTGGCGTACCAGTTGCGGGTGGAGAAGGCGGCCCGGCCGCCGCGCCGGTCGACGGCGGTCACGGCGATGACCCCGGGGTAGGCGGCCGGGTAGGAGACCCGGTCGCCGTTCTCGCCGCCGTTGCCCGCGGAGGCGACGACGACCACGCCCTTGGCCAGGGCGTACTGGACGGCCGCGTCCTCGGCGGGCTCGTGGTGGGCGGAGTCGCTGTCGTCGCCGAGGGAGAGGTTGATGATGTCGGCGCCGTGGTCGGCGGCCCAGCGGATGCCCTGGGCGAGGGCGCCGCCCTTGCTGTCGCGGGCCTTGGCCCGGCCCGGGTCGCCCTCCTCCAGGATCACCCGGACCGGCAGGATGCGGGCCTGCGGGGCGATGCCGAGGACGCCTTTGCCCCGGCTGGGGCCGTGGCCGTGCCCGGCGATGATGCTCGCCATGGCGGTGCCGTGGCGGGCCCAGGAGCGGTCGCCCCGCCCGGCGCCCATGCCGACGAGGTCGGTGCCGTCGAGGACCTGCCCGGCGAGGTCGGGGTGGGTGGCGTCGACGCCGGTGTCGAGGACGGCGACGGTGACGCCGTCGCCCCGGGTGGTGCCCCACGCCTCCTCGGCGCGCAGGGCCAGCAAGCCCCACTGGCGGTCCCGGATGGTGTCGGCGGCGGCCGGGGGCGCGGCGGCGCCCGCGAGGAGGGTGGCGAGGGCGAGGGCCGCGGCGGTGCGGGCGGCGCTCATCGGGCGGGCTCCGGGGCGGGCGCGGGGAGCGGGGCGGCCTTCGCGGGCGGCCGGGACGGCGTCGGCCGGATGTCCTCGGGCGGGGGCGCGGCGAGGGTCCGCAGGGCCCGTCCGAAGCGGTCCGCGACGGCTTCGGCCTCGTGGCCCAGGCCCGCGCGGGCCACGGCTGCGGCGGCGTCCCGGTCCGTCAGCTCCCGCGCGGGGCGGGGCGGCTCCTCCAGGCGGCGGCCGTCGGCGAAGGCGGAGACCGTGTAGACGACGACGGGTGCCTCGGCGAGCACGGACGCGGTCCAGGCGGCGCGCCGGTCGTCGGCGAAGCCGTAGCCGGGCGGGGCGGTGAGGCGGCCGGTGAGCGGGGACGGTGCGGGGGCCCCGGCGGGGGTGAGGAGGGCGGGGGTGAAGACCAGGCCGACGGTGACCAGGGAGCTGCGGGTGGCGTCGGTGTAGGTGGCGCGGAGCACCCGGGTGCAGCCGGTGGGGGCCAGCAGGGTCTGCCAGTCGGGGGCGAGCGCGGCCGGGCAGTCGGCGTCGGGGGCCAGCGCGGTCCGGGTCCAGCTCCGGTCGGCGCCGCCGGGCCCGGCCCCGCGCCCGTCCAGGACGGGCGGGAAGAGGGTGTCCACGGGGGTGTCCCGCCAGAGCGACGCGGCCTTGCGGTAGGCGGCCCCGGCGGCGGGGGTGCGGTCGGCGGCGCGGTGTCCGGCCCAGGTCTCGGCGGCTGCCGCGGCGAGGAGCCCGGCCCCGGCCAGGGCGGACAGGACGGCGGCGAGGACCCGGCCGGTCCTGCGGGGCGGGCGGGCGGGCGGACCGGGCTCGGCCGGTGCCTCGGCCCGTGGTGTCGACATGGTCATCCGGCGGCTCCGCCCCCCGTTCCGTACGGCTGCCTGGCGCTACTCTACGGTCCCCCCGGCGCGCCCCGGTCCGGGGCGGGCGGTGTGCGGGGGCCGGACCGGCGCTCCCCGCACGTCCCGGCCCGGACCCCTACCCGCCGGTAGAACGGTCTGGCAGGCTGCCGCGCATGAACTCCCCCGACGCCGACCGCGCCCGGTACGACCGGGCCACCGCCCATCTCGACGCGCCGCTGGCCGTCGTGGACCTCGACGCGTTCGACGCCAACGCCGACGATCTCGTGCGCCGGGCCGGCGGCAAGCCCGTCCGGGTGGCCAGCAAGTCCGTCCGGTGCCGCGCCCTGCTCGAACGGGTGCTGGCCCGGCCGGGGTTCGCCGGGGTCATGTCGTACACCCTGGCCGAGTCGCTGTGGCTGGCCCGCTCCGGGTTCGGGGACGTGCTGCTGGCGTACCCGTCGGCCGACCGCGCGGGCTTCGCCGCGCTGGCCTCGGACCCGGCGCTGGCCGCGGCCGTCACGGTGACCGTCGACGACCCGGCCCAGCTGGAGCTGATCGACCGCTTCCGCGGCGGTGGGGCCGAGGAGATCCGGGTCTGTCTGGAGCTGGACACCTCCTTGCACCTGCTGGGCGGCAGGGTCCGGGTGGGGGCCCGGCGCTCGCCGGTGCGCGAGCCCGCGGCCCTGGCCGGCCTGGCCCGCGCGGTCACCGCCCGGCCCGGGTTCCGCGTCGTCGGCGTGATGGCGTACGAGGGCCACGTGGCCGGGGTCGGGGACGCGCTGCCCGGACGGCCGCTGCGGTCCGGGGCCGTCCGGCTGATGCAGGGCGCGGCCCGCCGGGAGCTCGCGGTCCGCCGCGCGGAGGCGGTGCGCGCCGTGCGCGCCGTCGTCCCGGGGCTGGAGTTCGTCAACGGCGGTGGCACCGGCAGTGTCGGGCGGACGGCGGCGGAGGCGGCGGTGACGGAGGTCGCGGCGGGGTCGGGCCTCTACGTGCCGCGGCTGTTCGACCACTACACCTCCTTCCGGGGGCGGCCCGCGGCGCTCTTCGCGCAGCCCGTGGTCAGACGGCCCGGGGTGGGGGTGGTCACCGTCCTCGGTGGCGGTTATCCGGCGTCCGGGGCGGCCGGGGCGGACCGGCTGCCCCAGCCGTACCTTCCGCGGGGGCTGCGGTACGACGCCCGGGAGGGCGCGGGCGAGGTGCAGACGCCGCTGCTCGGTTCCCCGGCCGACGACCTGCTGATCGGCGACCGGGTGTGGTTCCGGCACGCCAAGGCGGGGGAGCTGTGCGAGCGGTTCGACGTGCTGCACCTGGTGGAGGGCGACCGGGTGACGGCCACCGCCCCGACCTACCGGGGCGAGGGCCGCACCTTCCTGTGAGCCTTCGGCCCGCGGCCGGGGTTACCCTTCCGGCTCCCAGAGGGGGGTCACGTACGCGCCGCCGATCCCGCCGTCGACCACGAAGTCGGCGGCGTTGACGAAGGAGGAGTCGTCGCTGGCCAGGAAGGCGACCGCGGCGGCGATCTCCTCGGCCTCGGCGAACCGGCCCACCGGGATGTGGACGAGGCGGCGGGCGGCGCGTTCGGGGTCGCTGGCGAACAGCTCCCGCAGGAGCGGGGTGTTGACCGGTCCGGGGCACAGGGCGTTGACCCGGATGCCCTCGCGGGCGAACTGCACGCCGAGTTCGCGGGACATGGCCAGGACGCCGCCCTTGGAGGCGGTGTAGGAGATCTGGGAGGTGGCGGCGCCCATCAGGGCCACGAAGGAGGCGGTGTTGATGATGGAGCCGCGCTTCTGGGCCCGCATGTAGGGGAGGGCGGCCTTGCAGCACAGGTAGACGGAGGTGAGGTTGACGTCCTGGACCCGCTTCCAGGCGTCGAGCCCGGTGAGGAGGATCGAGTCGTCGTCCGCGGGCGAGATGCCCGCGTTGTTGAAGGCGATGTCGACCGAGCCGTAGGTGTCGAAGGCGGTCCGGAAGAGGGCGTCGACCTGTTCCTTGTCGGTGACGTCGGCCTGGACGAAGAGGCCGCCGACCTCCTCGGCGGCGGCCTTCCCGGTGGCCTCGTCGATGTCGGCGCAGACCACGTTCGCGCCTTCGGAGGCGAGCCTGCGGGCGGTGGCGAGACCGATGCCGCTGCCGGCTCCGGTGATGACGGCGGTGCGGCCGACCAGGCGGCGGCAGACGGACGCGGTGGCGGACGTGGTGACGGCCTCGGTGGCGGACGCGGGGTCCGGGGTGGTGCCGGACGGGGTGCCGGATGGGGACATGGGG
This sequence comes from Streptomyces sp. NPDC051567, assembly GCF_044454165.1. Taxonomy (NCBI): domain Bacteria; kingdom Bacillati; phylum Actinomycetota; class Actinomycetes; order Kitasatosporales; family Streptomycetaceae; genus Streptomyces; species Streptomyces sp. NPDC051567. Next base: position 86,043 of record NZ_JBITDK010000021.1, read on the forward strand.
TTCAGACCTCCGTGCTGATGAAGACGTTCTTGGTCTCGGTGAAGGCGGTGAGGGCGTCGGGTCCGAGCTCGCGGCCGAGCCCGGACTGCTTGTAACCGCCGAAGGGGGTCCAGTAACGGACGCTGCTGTGGGAGTTGACGGACAGGTTCCCGGCGGCGACGGCGCGCGAGACCCGCAGCGCGCGGCCGATGTCGCGGGTCCACAGGGAGCCGGAGAGGCCGTACTCGGTCGCGTTGGCCAGGCGTACGGCGTCCTCCTCGTCCTCGAAGGGCAGGACGACGGCGACGGGCCCGAAGACCTCCTCGGTGGCCACGGGAGCCGTGGGGGAGACGCCCGTGACGAGGGTCGGCGGGTACCAGAAGCCGGGTCCCCCGGGGGTGGCGCCGCGGACCGTGGTGAGGTCCCCGGTGACGAAGGACCGTACGCGTTCCAGCTGGGCGCGCGAGATGAGCGGGCCCATCTGGGTCCTCTCGTCCGACGGGTCGCCGACCCGGACGCGTTCGACGGCCGGGGCGAGCAGGGCGAGGAAGCGGTCGTGGACGGAGCGCTGGACGAGGATGCGGGTGCGGGCGCAGCAGTCCTGACCGGTGTTGTCGAGGAAGGACATGGGGGTGGCCGCCGCGGCGGCTTCGAGGTCGGCGTCGGCGAAGACGATGTTGGGGCTCTTGCCGCCGAGTTCGAGGGTGACCGGCTTCACCCGGGCGGCGCACTTGGCCATGATCTGCCGGCCGACCCGGGTGGACCCGGTGAAGACGATCTTCGCGACGCCGGGGTGTTCGACGAGCGCGTCCCCGGTCACGTCGCCGCGGCCCGGGAGGACCTGGAAGAGGTGTTCGGGCAGGCCCGCCTCCAGGGCCAGCGCGGCCAGCCGCAGTGCGGTGAGCGGGGTGGTCTCGGCGGGTTTGAGGAGAACGGCGTTGCCCGCGGCCAGGGCCGGGGCCAGGCCCCAGGCGGCGATCGGCAGGGGGAAGTTCCAGGGGGCGATGACGCCGATGACGCCGAGGGGTTCGAGGAAGGTGACGTCGATCCCGCCGGCGACGGGGATCTGCCGTCCGGAGAGCCGCTCGACTCCCCCGGCGGCGAAGTCGAGGAGGTCGCGTACGTTGCCGGCCTCCCAGCGGGCGTTGCCGATGGTGTGGCCCGCCTCGCGGACCTCCAGGCGGGCGAGTTCCTCGGTGTGCGCGTCGACGACGGCGGCGAAGCGGCGCAGCAGCCGGGCCCGGTCGGCCGGGGCGGCGGCGGCCCAGCCGCGCTGGGCCGCGGCGGCCCGTACGACGGCGGCGTCGACGTCGCCCCGGGTGGTGGCCGGGACGAGGGCGACGAGTTCCTCGGTGGCCGGATTCAGCACTTCCAGCGCGTCGGACACGTGGTGCCTTCCAGTCGTTCGGTTCGGTGACGTACGGGGCGTACGGGGCGTACGGGGTGCGCGGGGCGGCGGGGGCGGGCCGGGCGCGGGTCCGGGGTCCGGGGTGCGGGGACCGGTGGCCCGGCGGGTCACAGGCGTTCGAAGGAGCGGCGCCGTTCCCAGTCGGTGACGGCGGAGTCGTACGCGTCGAGTTCCACGCGGGCCATGTTCAGGTAGTGCGCGACCACTTCGGGGCCGAAGGCGGCCTTGGCGATCTGGCTGTTCTCCCAGAGCTCGGCGGCCTCGCGCAGGGTGGTGGGGACCCGGGCCAGGTCGGCGGCGTACGCGTTGCCCGTGCAGGGGGCGGGTGGCTCCAGGCGGTTCTCGATGCCGTGGAGCCCGGCCGCGACCAGCCCGGCGACGGCGAGGTGGGGGTTGACGTCGCCGCCGGGGAGGCGGTTCTCGAAGCGCAGGGAGCGGCCGTGGCCGACCACCCGGAGGGCGCAGGTCCGGTTGTCCGGGCCCCAGGCGACGGCGGTGGGGGCGAACGATCCGGGCCGGAAACGCTTGTACGAATTGATGTTGGGGGCGTAAAGAAGGGAGAAGTCGCGCAGTGCGGCGAGCTGTCCGGCCAGGAAGTGCCGCATCACGGGGGACATGGCGCCTCGGTGGTCCGTCCCCTCCGGCGCCTCCCCGGCCATCGCACTGTGTCCGTCACTGTCGTTGAGCGAGAGGTGGATGTGGCAGGAGTTGCCCTCGCGCTCGTCGTACTTGGCCATGAAGGTGAGCGAGACACCTTCCTGGGCGGCGATCTCCTTCGCCCCGGTCTTGTAGACGGCGTGCTGGTCGCAGGTGGTCAGCGCCTCGTCGTAGCGGAAGGCGATCTCGTGCTGCCCGAGGTTGCACTCCCCCTTCGCGGACTCCACGACCAGGCCCGCCGCCTGCATCTCGTTGCGGATGCGGCGCAGCAGGGGCTCGATGCGGCCGGTGCCGAGGACGGAATAGTCGGTGTTGTACTGGTTGGCGGGGGTCAGGCCGCGGTAGCCGGAGTTCCACGCCTGTTCGTAGGTGTCCTGGAAGACCATGAACTCCAGCTCGGTGCCGGCCATCGCGGTGTAGCCGTGTCCGGCGAGGCGCTCCAGCTGGTGGCGCAGGATCTGGCGGGGCGCGGCGACGACGGGCGAGCCGTCGTGCCAGGCGAGGTCGGCGAGGAGGAGGGCGGTGCCGGGGTGCCAGGGGGTCCGGCGCAGGGTGGAGGGGTCGGGGCGCATGGCGAAGTCGCCGTAGCCCCGGTCCCAGGAGGCCATCTCGTAGCCGTCGACGGGGTTCATCTCGGTGTCGACGGCGAGCAGGTAGTTGCAGCCCTCGGCGCCGTGCGCGAGGACCTCGTCCAGGAAGAACCGGGCGGCGAACCGCTTCCCCTGGAGCCGTCCCTGCATGTCGGGGAAGGTGAGGACGACGGTGTCGATCTCACCGCTCGCGACGAGGGCCCGGAGCTCCTCTGGCGTGAGCGGTGGCGTGCGGTCTACCACGGGGATCTCTCCTTCGGTGAGCCGGGGGAGCCTAAGGTATTGAAGAGAACCATTGCTTGGGAAGGGGCGGGAGCGAGATGACCGGCACGGCGGGCGGAGGTGACGCGATCGCGCGGCTGAACCCGGTACTGCGTCAGGTACGGGCGGGCAACGGCTTCGAGGAGGCCCTGGAGCAGATCCTCCAGGTGGTCCGGCTGGGACTGGTGCCGGGCGGCGAACGGCTGCCGCCCGAGCGCGAGCTGGCGGAGCGGATGGGGATCAGCCGGGTCACGCTGCGCGAGGTCCTCAAGGTGCTCCAGGACCAGGGACTGGTGGAGGCCCGGCGCGGGCGGTACGGCGGAACGTTTGTGCTGCCCCGCCCCGACACCCCGGCGGCCGGCGGCGAGGCGGAGCTGCGCCGGCGGGTCGCGGGCGTGGACATCGAGGACGTGCTGCGCTTCCGCGAGGTCCTGGAGGTCGGCGCGGCCGGGCTGTGCGCCTCCCAGGGGCTGCCCCAGGAGGGCTCCGCACGGCTGCGCACCGCCCTGGCCGCCACCCACGACGCCCCGCTGGCCGACTACCGCAGGCGGGACACCCTCTTCCACCTCGCCCTGTGCGAACTGGCCGGATCGGCCACCTTGACGGCCCAGTACGCGGCCGTCCGGGCCACCGTGAACGACCTGCTGGACTGCATCCCGCTGCTGGTGCGCAACCTGGAGCACTCCCAGCGGCAGCACACCGCGCTGGTACGGGCGGTGCTGGAACGGGACGCGGACGCGGCGCGCGCGGCGATGCGCGAGCACTGCTGCGGCACGGCGGCGCTGCTGCGCGGCTTCCTGGCCTGAGCGGCGCGGCGGCGGGCGGGAGGGCAGGCCGCCGGGGCGGGTGAGGGGCCGCCGGGGCCCCGGTGGGCCGTCCGCGTACCGCCGCACGGGTCGCGCCCGCTCCACCCGTTCGGAGTAAAGGTATGGCTCAATACCATTGCTCCGGACGAGGGTACGGGCGGCCGACGCCGCCGCACCCCGGGCCGGGGCCCGGGGTGCGACCCGGGCCTCCACCGGTGGCTTTGCCCCCGCCCGCTCCGCGTTCCACCACCGGCGCCACCCGGTGGCACCGGAGCCCGGGAGCGGTGCGCGGCGCTGGCGCGAGCCGAGGCGGAGTCGACCCGTGGCTGAAATCCTGACCCCCCGATACCGACCCCGCCCCTGATCCCGCGCCCCGCCCGACCGCACCCGATCCCGGGCCGGTCCCGGCCCGGTCCCGCGGCCACGTCCGGACCGGTCACCGACCGGTCCCGGCCCGGTCGCGCGGAGGTGCACGATCCGGCCACACGATCCGGCTTCTACGGTCCGACGCACAGATCCGACAGACAGATCCGACAGACAGTCCGACGCGCACGACGGGTTCCGGCCCCCGATCACTGGAGGTAGCACCGTGCACAGGCCGCTCATCGGCATCACGACCTACGTGGAGGAATCCACCCGTTACGGGGTGTGGGACGTCCCGGCGTCCCTCGTGCCCACCGGGTACCACGCACTCGTCCAGGCGGCGGGCGGCGCCGCCGTACTGCTCCCGCCCGACCGGCCCGGAACGGCGGCGGAGGTACTGCGCCGGGTGGACGGCCTGGTCGTGGTGGGCGGCCCCGACGTGGACCCGGTCCACTACGGCGCCGCCCGCGACCCCCGCACCGGCTCCCCCGCCACGGTGCGCGACGACTGGGAGCTGGCCCTGATCGCCGCCGCGCTGGAGGCCGGGACCCCGCTGCTCGGCATCTGCCGGGGCATGCAGGCGCTGAACGTGGTCCTGGGCGGGACCCTGGTCCAGCACATCGACGGCCACGAGGGCACCCCCGGCGTCACCGCCTGGCACCCGGTACGCCCGGTGCCCGGCACCCGGTACGCGGCGCTGGTCCCGGAGGAGGCGCAGGTACCGACCTACCACCACCAGGCCGTCGACCGCCTGGGCCGGGGACTGGTCGCCTCGGCCCACGCCACGGACGGCACGGTGGAGGCGATCGAACTGCCCGGCTCGGCCCCCTGGGCGCTCGGCGTCCAGTGGCACCCGGAGCGCGACCGGGACACCCGGGTGATGACCGCCCTGGTCGAGGCGGCCACGGTTCGCACGGCGGACCCGGCGCGGCTCGCGGGCGTGTAGGTCCCGGGGGGACCCGGTCCCTACGGGCGACCGGGTCCCCCGTGCGGGTGGGCCGGGGCCTGGCGGTACCGCGCCCGCGCCCTCGCCGCCGCCCCCGCCCCGCCGGGCCCCGCCGGGCCCCGGCCGCCCGGCGGGGCGCCCGGCGGCGAGGCGCCCGGCCCCCGGCCAGGGCAGGCCCCCGGTCAGGGGCAGGGCCGCCGGCGGGTCAGGGAGAGCAGGTCGCGGGCGGGTCCGGCCGGGCGGCAGCCGGCCGGCCAGACCGCCCGCAGCTCCCGGTCGAGCGCCACCCCGGCCACCGGCACGGCCACCAGCCGCCGCGCCGCCAGCTCGTCCCCCACCGCCAGCTCGGACAGGACGCACGGCCCCGCGCCGCTCAGCGCCGCCGCCTTCACCGCCGTGGTCGAGGCCAGCTCCAGCAGCGGCTCGGCGAGCCCTCCGTACCCGGCCAGCGCGGCGCCCAGTACCTGCCGGGTGCCCGAACCCCACTCGCGCAGGATCAGCGGCGTCGCGGCCAGCTCGTCCGCCTGGACCCCGCGCGAGCGCCGGGCCCAGGGGTGGGCCGGGGCCACCGCGACCACCAGCCGGTCCTGGGCGATCACCGCCGAGTCCAGGCCCTCCGGCACCGTCAGCCCCTCCACGAAGCCGAGGTCCGCCGCGTGGGCCAGGACCTGTCCGGCGACGGCCGCCGAGTTCCCCGCGTGCAGCGAGACCGCCGTCCCGGGGCGCTGGCCGCGCAGCGCGATCAGCCATCCGGGCAGCAGGTACTCCGCGATGGTCATGCTGGCGGCCACCCGCAGCCGCGAGTCACGGCGCCCGCGCAGGGCCTGCGCCCCGGCGTCGAACGCCTCCGCCGCCTCCACCACCCGCCGGGCCCAGTCGGTGACCAGCGCGCCTTCCGCCGTCAGGGTCGAGCCCCGCGGCGACCGGTCCACCAGGGCCACGCCGAGCCTGGTCTCCATCGCCCGGATGCGGCTGCTCGCGGCGGGCTGGGTGATGCCCAGCCGCCGGGCCGCGCCGCTCAGGCTGCCGATACGCGCGACCGCGAGCAGCAGTTCCATCGCCCCCAGGTCCGGTACCCGGTGCGCCAGCGGAACCCACTCCTCGTTACCCATAACAGCAGTTTATGGCCTCATAGGAAGACGGCCCCTGCCTTCCTACCCGTCCCCGAGCGAGGCTGGAGCCATGGCCACCACCCTCGCGCTCCCCCGCCCCACCACCGGCAGGGCCGCGCCCCGGACCCACCGGTTCCCGGCCCTGCGCCACCTCGGCCCCAACTGGTACGCCTGCGTGATGGGCACCGCGATCGTCGCCAACGCCGGCGCGGTCCTCCCGTACCGGCTCCCCGGCCTGCGGGTGGCCTGCCTGTTCGTCTGGGCGCTGTCCGCGGTGGCCCTCGCCGTGCTGCTCACCGCCCGGGCCGGGCACTGGGTCCACCACCGGGACCAGGCCCGCGCCCATCTCCTCGACCCCGCCGTCGCCCCCTTCTACGGCTGCCTGCCGATGGCGCTGCTGGCCGTCGGCGCCGGCACGCTCACCGTCGGCAAGGACCTGATCGGGGTGGGCGCGGCCGTCGCCGTGGACGCCGTGCTCTTCACCGCCGGTACGGTGACCGGCCTGCTGGCGGCGGTGGCGGTGCCCTACCTGATGGTGGTCCGGCACCGGGTCGTGGCCGAACAGGCCACCCCGGTCTGGCTGCTCCCCCTGGTCGCCCCGATGGTCTCGGCGGCGCTGGGCCCGCTCCTGATCCCCCACCTGCCCGCGGGCCAGGCCCGCGAGGCCGTGCTGCTCGGCTGCTACGCCCTCTTCGGCGTCAGCCTGATCGCCACGCTCCTGATGCTCCCGCTGGTCTTCGGCCGGCTGATCCTGCACGGCCCGCTGCCCCTGGCCCTGACCCCGGCGCTCTTCCTGGTCCTGGGCCCCCTCGGCCAGTCCACCACCGCCGTGAACCAGTTCGCAGACATGGCGCCCCTGACGCCCGGCGCCCCCTGGGCCGGGGCGCTCGGCGCCCTCGCCGTCGTCTACGGGGTGCCCGTCCTCGGCTTCGCGCTGCTGTGGCTGGCCCTCGCCGGGGCCATGCTGGTCCGGGCGGCCCGGCGCGGGATGGGGTTCACGATGACCTGGTGGGCCCTGACCTTCCCGGTCGGCACCTGTGTCACCGGAGCCGCCGGGCTGGCCCGCCACACCGGGCTGACCGCCTTCGCCTGGCTGGCCGGCGCCCTCTTCCTCGGCCTGCTGACCGCCTGGCTGACGGCCGCCGCCCACACCCTGCGCGGCCTGCGCGCCGGCCACCTGCCGGCCACCCCTGCCCCTGCCCCTGCCGGCTAGTGCTGTGACCGGAAAGGTTTGCCGGTAGGCCCGCGGCGTCCGGTGCGGTGGATCGCAAGGCGGAGGGTCACGGCTTGTACTGGACGTACTTGCGTGGTCCGACAACGCGGCGAGGCGCCGTGCCGGGCGTCGAGGGCCGGTGAACCTTTCCGGTCACAGCACTAGCGCGCCGCCCGCAGCGCCGTCGCCAGTACCTCGGGGGCCCGGACGAGCGAGGGCCCGTACCAGGTCAGGTGACGGCCGTCGACCAGCGCGGCGGGCAGCCCCGGGAACGCCTCCGGCCCGTCCCCGGCCGTGAAGCGGTACGGCTCGTCGGGAAGCACCACCAGGTCACAGCCGGTGGCCGCCAGCTCCGCCACGGACACCCGCGGATAGCGCTGCGCGTGCCCCGCGTACACGTTGCGCACCCCCAGCCGGGCCAGCAGGTCCCCCGCGAAGGTGTCCCGGCCCAGCACCGTCCAGGGCCGTCGCCAGACCGGGACGAAGGCGGTGACCGGCTCCCCGGGCGGGTCCACCCGCGCCCAGGCCGCCTCGGCCTCCTCCAGCCACCGGGGCCTCTTCAGCCCCAGCGCCCCCACCAGAACCCGGTCCAGCTCGTGCAGCGCCTGCGGCAGGTCACGGACCTCGGTGACCAGCACCTCCACCCCGGCCGCCCGCAGCTCGGCCAGGTCCGGGGCCCGGTTCTCCTCCTCGTTGGCGATCACCAGGTCCGGGCGCATCCGTACGATCTCCCGCACATCGGGGTTCTTCGTCCCCCCGATCCGCGCCGCGCCCGCCAGGTCGGCGGGGTGCGTGCACCAGTCGGTGACCCCGGCCAGCAGCCCGGGCGCGCTCACCGCCACCGCCTCGGTCAGCGAGGGCACCAGGGAGACGACCCGCGGCCCGCTCACCGTCCGGGCGCGGGCGGCTCGGAGGTCGCGTGGATGTGGTCGCCGACCGCGACGACCAGGATGCGGGTCTCCTCGGTCACCGCCCGCCAGCGGTGGCGCACACCGCCCGACAGGAACAGCGCGTCCCCGTTCTCCAGCCGGTAGGCCCGCCCCTCCGCCTCCACCTGGCACGCGCCCGAGATCACGTACATCAGCTCGTCGTTGCGGTGCTGGTACTCGCGGCCCGCGTCCTGGTCCCCGGTGAACTCCAGCGCGTGCAGCTGGTGGTGCCCGCGCACGAGCGGACGGACGCCCGGGACCGGGGTGAACCCGGGATCGTCACCGGCCCGTACGAGGTCCACGGTGCGCGCGGTGTCGGAGGCGGCCAGCAGCTCGACGGCGGTGGTCTCCAGCGCGTCCGCGACGCGTTCGAGCGACCGCATGCTGGGCCGGGCCCGCTCGTTCTCTATCTGGCTGAGGAAGGGGACGGAGAGGCCGCTGCGCGCCGACACGGCGGCGAGGGTGAGGTGGAGCGCGCGGCGCCGCTTGCGCACGGCCACTCCCACCCGGAGCGGTTCCTTCGCATCCCTGTTCTTGTCGTACCTGTCGTCCTTCTCGTTCTTGTCGTCCAGGCTGACCGTGCCGTCCCTGTCGTTCATGTCGGGGCTGCCCTCCCCTTGTCCGTCGCACATCGGTGTGCTGTATGCACCTTACGCAGCAACGGCCCCCGGTTTCGCGTGCACGGGTCCACCGATGCCGCCCTGACCGCGATTTCCGGAGGTCTGCGGAGCACTTCCCGTCACTTCCCGCCGTCCGCCGGGGCGGGCCCGGCCCGCCACAGCACGCGGTCGCCGTCCAGGACGACCGCGTCCCCGGAGGGGCGGACCAGGAGCCGGGCGCCGGGGTGACGGGCGGTGCCGGTGGACCAGAGCGGCTCCCCGGCGGCGGTGCGGACGATGAGTTCGCCGTCGTAGGAGAAGACCGCGTCGTGGCCCGTGCCGCCGGTGCCCGCGCTCCAGACCCGCCGTCCCCGGGCGTCCAGGAGGGCCAGTTCCCCGGTGGCGTCGAGGAGGAGGCGCACCGTGCCCGCGTCGAGGCGGTCGCCGGACCGCAGGACGGTGCCCGGGTGGATCTCGATCGCGTCGTCCAGCACGCCGGAGGCCAGGGCGCGCAGGGTGGGGAGCGAGGGGGTGAAGGCGTAGAGGGCGCCCTCGGTGCGGACGAACCGGCCGAAGTCGAGCGAGGTCGCCCGGGAGCCGGTGGCCGAGGGGGTCTCGAAGGCGACGGGCGAGCCGGGACCGATCACCGGGTCGGCGCCCACCCTCGGGTTGAGGCCGGGAGGGAAGTCGGGTTCGTTGACCCAGCGCTTCGCGATGAACTCGTACTGCTCGACGAGGTCGGTCTGGTAGCAGACGAAGAGCAGCCCGCGCGGGGCCTGCGGCCGGTGGCCGGGGCCCGGCTCCGGGAGGTGGACGGGACCGTACGGGATGCCGCGCCGGATGATGCGGTGCGCGTCGACCTCCGCGAGGGCGGCCGGCGGCCGGCCCGGGGTGAGGACCATGCCGCCGCGCGGGTTCGCCTTGCGGATGTGCGCGAAGAGCGGGGTCCGCCAGCCGTACGGGTCCCCGCTGTAGTCCAGTGCCGCGTCCGGGTCCTCGCCGGGCGGGGTCCGCTGCTCGGCGGCCGGGCAGCCCGCGACGGGGGTGCCGCCCGGCCAGCGGCCCACCAGCCGGGCCGCGAGCCAGTTCGGGGTGGCCTCGGGGGGCGCGGCGCCGGACTTCTTCAGCTCGGCCAGCCGCTGCCCGATCTGCTCCCACCACCCGGGGACGTCCTGGGCGAGGCGGCGCACGACCTGGAAGGAGCCGCCCGTGGCCCAGGCGGGCAGCCCGGCGGGGCGCTGCCCGGCCTTCTCGGGTCCGACGAGGAACTCGCCGGGCGGGAGCAGCCGGGTGCCCGGCCTGCCGAGGACGGTCGTCCCGGTGGCGGGGTCGGGCACGGCGAAGCCGCGTACGCCGGGCTGGCCGATGGAGTCGGCGAAGCCGAAGTGTTCGTGGCCGCGCATCTCGCCGGGCAGGGTCGCGGCGTCCTGGCAGAAGACGACCGAGGCGTCGGCGGCCAGGGCGGCGTCCCGGTGGCGGGCGACGGCGGTGGTGAGGCGTGCGGGGTCGTCGGCGGCCAGGGTGAGCACGGCGTGGACGGTGCTCCCGGCGCCCCCGGCCCCTGCCCCACCTGTCCCGGCCGTCCCGGCCGTCCCGCTCGTCCCCGCCACCCCGCCCGTACCGGCCGCCCTGTCCCCGCCGCCCGGGCCGTCCCCGCCGAACAGCCAGGTGGCGGGGGCGCTGTCGCCCGTGTCGCCGAGCTGCGCGGCGCGGGCGGCGGCGCCCTGGCTGAACGCCTCGGCGGTACCGCCCGGGGGGAGGGCGGGGAAGGGCTCCCGGCCCGCCAGGAGGCGCAGCCCGGGGTGGGTCAGGCTGAACCCGGTCCACAGGGAGGACAGCGACACCGGGTCGGAGTCGTCCTCCCGCCGGGCCACGCTGAAGGCGGCGTTGAAACGGGCCACCTCCTCGGTGGTGGAGATCTCGGGCAGCAGGCGGGCCAGCCACTGGCGGGCCCGGCCGGCGTCCCCGAAGCGCAGGAGGAGCATGCACACGTGGTCCTTGCGGAAGCCCGCGAGGACGTCGCCCTGGCTGGTGCGGTCGCCGCGCAGGGGCAGGGTGTCCGCGGCCGGGGCGGCGGCCCGCGCGGTGGTGGCGGCCGGGGCCCCGGTGGCCGCGGCGGCGCGGGCGGGCCCCCCGGCCAGGAGACCGGCGGCGGCGCCGGTCGCGGCCGAGATCACGGTGCGGCGGCCGAGGTGGGTGCGGTGGTCCGGGCAGGAAGGCGGGGCGACGCCCATCGAGGTGCTCCAGGGGCCGGAGGGAAAGGTGGCGGGGTGGCGGGGCGGCACCGGGGCGGTGGAGCCCGGAACCGCCGGGCCCTGCGGGCCGGGTGCGGGGCGACGGCGGACGGCGGGTGCGGGTGGCGGGCGGGGGCCCGGCGGGCAGGGCGCCCCGCCGGTGATCAACACCCTCCGGTAAAGATCGCGGATGCGCGCGGCGGGCGCACCGTCGGAGTGACACGGCGGCCTCCCCGGGCGGCCCCGGGCCACCGGCCGCGTTGCGGCATCATCGTCACCGTGACGACACGACGCCTGATGCTCCTCGACACCGCTTCCCTCTACTACCGCGCGTACTTCGGTGTGCCGGACTCCGTGAAAGCCCCCGACGGCACCCCGGTCAACGCCGTGCGCGGACTGCTCGACTTCATCTCACGCCTGGTCCAGGACCACCGTCCGGACGACCTGGTGGCCTGCATGGACGCCGACTGGCGGCCCCACTGGCGGGTCGAGCTGATCCCCTCCTACAAGGCGCACCGGGTCGAGCGGGAGAACGGGAGCGGCCCGGACGTCGAGGACACCCCCGACACGCTCGCCCCGCAGGTGCCGGTCATCGAGGCGGCGCTGGACGCCTTCGGCATCGCCCGCGTGGGTGTCGCCGGGTACGAGGCGGACGACGTGATCGGCACGCTCACGGCCCGCGCCACCGGCCCGGTGGACATCGTCACGGGCGACCGGGACCTGTACCAGCTCGTGGACGACGCCAGGCGGCGGCGCGTCCTGTACCCGCTGAAGGGCGTGGGCACCCTCCAGCTGACCGACGAGGCGTGGCTGCGCGGGAAGTACGGGGTGGACGGCTCCGGGTACGCGGACCTGGCACTGCTGCGCGGGGACCCGAGTGACGGCCTGCCCGGGGTCCCCGGCATCGGCGAGAAGACCGCGGCCAAGCTCCTCGACGCCTACGGCGACCTGGCCGGGATCATGGCCGCGGTCGACGACCCCGGATCGGCGCTGACCCCCGCCCAGCGCAGGCGTCTGGACGAGTCCCGGCCCTATCTGGCGGTGGCCCCCAAGGTCGTCCAGGTGGCCTCGGACGTCCCGCTGCCGCCGTTCGACCCGGCCCTCCCGGCGGCCCCCGCCCACCCGGAGCTGGTCGACGCCCTCGCACGCCGGTGGGGGCTGACCGGTGCGGTCGCGCGCCTGAGCGGCGCGCTGCACGCCTGAGGTGCTAACTTAGGTAAACCTAAGCTTTCATGGGATTCAGGGGAGACACCGTGGCAGAAGGACGCGCCCGCTCGGTCGGCACCGCAGTCGTCGTACGCACCGAACGGCTGACGCCGCACATGATGCGGATCGTGGTGGGAGGTGACGGACTGGCGGATTTCGGCGCCGGCGAGTTCACCGACCACTACATCAAGATCCTGTTCCCGGCGGACGGGGTCACCTACCCCGTGCCGTGGGACCTGGCGCAGATCCGCACGGAGTATCCCCGCGACAAGTGGCCGCGCCAGCGCGCGTACACCGTGCGGGCCTGGGACCCGGCGCACCTGGAGCTGACCCTCGACTTCGTCGTGCACGGCGACGAGGGCCTGGCCGGGCCGTGGGCGGCCCGCGCCCAGCCGGGCGAGGTCATCCGGTTCCTCGGCCCGGGCGGCTCCTACGCCCCGGACCCGACGGCCGGCTGGCACCTCCTGGTGGGCGACGAGAGCGCGCTCCCGGCGATCGGCGCGGCGATGGAGCGGATGCCGGCCGGCGCGGAGGTCCACGCCTTCGTGGAGATCGAGGGACCCCAGGACGAGCAGAAGATCGCCACCCCGGACGGCGTCGTCCCGGTCTGGCTCCACCGCGACGGCCGCCCGGCGGGTGAGGCCCTGGTCGAGGCGGTCACCGCCCTGGAGTTCCCCTCCAGCGACGTCCACGCCTTCGTCCACGGCGAGGCGGGCTTCGTGAAGGAGCTCCGCCGCCTGCTGCGGATGGAGCGCGGCGTCCCGCGCGAGCGCCTGTCGATCTCCGGTTACTGGCGCCAGGGCGAGACGGACGAGGGCTGGCGCGCGATCAAGCGCGACTGGAACGCCGCCGTCGAGGCCGAACAGGACCGCGCGGCCTGACCCGCCCCCGGCCGGCCCCCGGACCACAATCCCGGGGGCCGGGGCCGCCGGGCCACGCAGCCGCCCGCCGGGCGGGCCGCGGCCCGCCCGGACCCGTCCGGCCGCATAGCCTGTCCCCGATGAGACGCAGAGCCCAGGCACCCCCCTCGCCCCTCCCCCAGCAGGCCGGCATCGACCCGGTCCGGCTCCGGCTGCCCCCCGACCCGGACGGCGCGTGGCCCGACCTCGGCAGCTACCTCGCGGAGCGTTACGCGGGCGGACCGGGCGCCGAGGCCGTCGCCCGGCTGCTGCGCACCGGCCGCGTGGTCGGCCCCGGCGGACGCGTCCTGGCCGCCCGGGACCCGTACGAACCGGGCGGGCACCTCTGGTTCCACCGGGAGCTCCCGGCCGAACCGCCGGTACCGTTCCCGCTCCACGTCCGCCACCGCGACGCCCACCTGCTCGTCGTGGACAAGCCGCACTTCCTGGCCACCACCCCCCGGGGCAGCCACGTCACCCAGACCGCCCTGGCCCGGCTGCGCGACGAGCTGGACCTGCCCTCGCTCAGCCCGGCGCACCGCCTGGACCGGCTGACCGCGGGGCTGGTGATGTTCGCCGTCCAGCCCCGGGACCGGGGCGCCTACCAGCTCCTGTTCCAGGAACGGAAGGTCCACAAGGAGTACGAGGCCCTCGCCCCCCACGACCCTCGGGTCGCCCTGCCGCGCACGCTCCGCAGCCGGATCGAGAAGGTCCGCGGGGTCGTCGCGGCCACCGAGACCGAGGACGGCGAACCGAACGCCGAGAGCCGCGTCGAGCTCACCGGCGTCCGAGGCGGCCTGGGCCGCTACCGGCTGACCCCGTACACCGGCCGCACCCACCAGCTCCGGGTCCACATGAACAGCCTGGGCCTGCCGATCCTCGGCGACCCGCTCTACCCGCGGGTCACCGACCCGGCCCCGGACGACTACCGCCGTCCGCTCCAGCTCCTGGCCCGCGTCCTGGCCTTCACCGACCCGGTCACCGGCGCCGCCCACCGCTTCGAGAGCGGCCTCGCCCTGCGGGCCTGGCACGACCGCGCGGGCTGGGAGACCGGCGCCCCCTGACCCCGCCCGTCCCGGCCCCGCCCGCCTCCGGACGGGGGGTACCCGCCGCCCCTCAGCCCACCGAGCTGTAGGCCACCACGCCCCGCAGCAGCGCGTCCACGGCCTTGCGCGCGTTGCGCGCCACCGTGCCGGCGCCGTCGCCCGAGGACGACGGGGCCGCCGCGGCGACCTGCCCCAGGACGTCGATGACCTGCTTGCACCAGCGGACGAAGTCCCCGGCCGGCATCTGCGCCTCGCGCAGCACCTCGTCCAGGCTCTTGTCCGAGGCCCACTGGTACGCCGCCCACGCGAAACCGAGGTCCGGCTCGCGCTGGCCCACGCCCTCCGCCTGGTTGATCCGGTGCTCCTCCTCCAGCACGTCGAGCCGGCCCCAGATCCGCACCATCTCGCCCAGCGCCGCCTTGGCCGCACCGCCCGGCACCTTCGGCGCCACCGCGTCGTCGGACTGCCGCGCCTCGAAGACCAGCGCCGAGACGCAGGCGGCCAGCTCGGCCGGGCTCAGCCCCTCCCAGACCCCGGCGCGCAGGCACTCGGAGGCCAGCAGGTCCAGTTCCCCGTACAGCCGGGCCAGCCGCTTGCCGTGCACGGTGACCTTGTCCTCGCGCAGGTAGTCCAGCTCGGTGAGGAGCGCGTGGATGCGGTCGAAGGTGCGGGCGATGGTGTTGGTCCGGCCCTCGATCCGCCGTTCCAGCGCCTGGGTGTCCCGCTGGAGCCGGTGGTGGCGCTCCGCCCAGCGGGCGTGGTCCTCGCGCTCGTCGCAGCCGTGGCAGGGGTGCGCGCGCAGCTCGGTGCGGAGCCGGGCGATCTCGCGGTCGTCCGCGGCGGCGGCCCGGCCGCGGGCCTGCCGCTCGGGCGCGATGTGCCCGGCCCTGGTCCGCAGCTGGCCGGCCAGGTCCCGGCGGGAATGCGGCGACCGCGCGTCGAAGGTCTTCGGGATGCGCATCCGGTCGAGGGCCTCGACCGGGACCGGGAAGTCGATCGCGGCGAGCCGCTTGACCTGCCGCTCGGCGGTGAGGACCAGCGGGCGCGGGCCCTCGGTGTACTCGTGCCCGCGGTGCCCGTTGGACCGGCCGGGCGGCACGCCCGGGTCCAGGACCAGCGCCAGCCCGGCGAACTTGCCGGTCGGCACGTGGATGATGTCGCCCGGCTTCAGCTTCTCCAGCGCGCTCGCCGCCTGCGCCCGGCGCTGGGCCGCGCCCTGCCGGGCGAGGTCCGTCTCCCGGTCCTTGAGGTCACGGCGCAGTCGCGCGTACTCCTCGAAGTTCCCGAGGTGGCAGGTCATGCCCTGCTGGTAGCCCTCCAGCCCCTCCTCGTTGCGCTGCACCTGCCGGGAGATGCCGACGACGGAACGGTCCGCCTGGAACTGCGCGAAGGAGGTCTCCAGCAGCTCGCGCGAGCGGTGCCGCCCGAACTGGCTGACCAGGTTGACGGCCATGTTGTAGGACGGCTTGAAGCTGGAGCGCAGCGGGTACGTCCGGGTGCCCGCGAGTCCGGCGAGCGCCACCGGGTCCATGCCGCGCTGCCAGAGCACCACCGCGTGGCCCTCGACGTCGATGCCGCGCCGCCCGGCCCGGCCGGTGAGCTGTGTGTACTCGCCGGGGGTGATGTCGGCGTGCTGTTCGCCGTTCCACTTGACCAGCTTCTCCAGGATCACCGTGCGCGCGGGCATGTTGATGCCCAGGGCCAGGGTCTCGGTGGCGAAGACGGCCTTCACCAGGCCGCGGACGAAGAGCTCCTCCACGACCTCCTTGAAGGTGGGCAGCATCCCGGCGTGGTGCGCGGCGATGCCCCGCTCCAGGGCTTCGAGCCACTCGTAGTAGCCCAGGACGTGCAGGTCCTCGGTGGGGATGGCGGCGGTCCGCGCCTCCACGATCTCGCGGACCCGCAGCCGGCCGGCGTCGTCGTTGAGCCGCAGCCCCGCGAAGAGGCACTGCTGGACGGCGGCCTCGCAGCCCGCCCGGCTGAAGATGAAGTTGATGGCGGGCAGCAGCCCGTCGTTGTCGAGCCGGGCGATGACCTCGGGGCGGGCCGGGGTCCAGATCCGGCCGCGCGAGCGCCGCTCGCGCTCGCGGTCGGCCTCGCGGACCATCTTGCCGCGCCGCCGGTCCTTCGGGTTGTACGTACGGCTGTTCTCCTCGCGCGCCATGCGCAGCAGGTCGGGGTTGACCTCCCGGCGCGCGGAGCCGCGCCCGCCGTGGTCGGACTCCTCCTCGAAGAGGTCGTAGATCCGGCGGCCCGCCATGACGTGCTGCCAGAGCGGTACGGGCCGCTCCTCGGAGACGATCACCTCGGTGTCGCCGCGCACGGTGTCGAGCCAGTCGCCGAACTCCTCGGCGTTGGAGACGGTCGCGGAGAGGGAGACCAGGGTCACCGACTCGGGAAGGTGGATGATCACCTCTTCCCAGACGGCCCCGCGGAACCGGTCGGAGAGGTAGTGCACCTCGTCCATCACGACGTGTCCCAGGCCCCGCAGCGACGGCGAGCCCGCGTACAGCATGTTGCGGAGCACCTCGGTGGTCATCACGACCACGGGCGCCTCGGAGTTGACACTGTTGTCGCCGGTCAGCAGACCCACCTTGTCGGCGCCGTAGCGCTTGACGAGGTCGGCGTACTTCTGGTTCGACAGCGCCTTGATGGGCGTCGTGTAGAAGCATTTGCGGCCCTGCGTCAGGGCCAGGTGCACGGCGAACTCGCCGACGATGGTCTTGCCCGAGCCGGTGGGGGCGGCGACGAGGACGCCCTTCCCGGCCTCCAGGGCCTTGCACGCCTCGATCTGGAAGGGGTCCAGCTCGAAGGCGTACATCTCGCGGAAGGGGGCCAGGGCGGTGGCGTCTTCGGCGGCGCGGATCAGGGAGGCGGCGTACCGCTCGGCGGGTGAAAGTTCTTCGGTCATCTTGTCGTCGAGCCTACCCGCCGCCTCCGACAACAGTCGCGGTCATTTCCCCTGGCTGTGCAAAGCCCGGGGCGCTGCCCCGCACGTCGCCGCCGCGGCCCCGCGCGTTGCCCGTACGGCCTCACGGCCTTACGCCAGCAGCCGCAGCGCGGCCGGGACGCACTCGGTGGTGACCGGCAGCGGGCCGACCGGTTCGCCGTCCGCCCAGGCGGTGAGGCCGACCGCCTCCAGGGTCACCTTCGCGGCGCGGTGGACGGTCACCTTCGGGTGGCTCAGGTGCGTCCCCTTATAGACCCGGGGGAAGACCTTCAGCAGACCGGCCCGCCCGCAGTCGCCGACGACCGTGACGTCGAGGAGCCCGTCGTCGGGAACGGCGTCCGCGCAGATGCGCATGCCCCCGCCGTACGACGGCCCGTTGCCGACCGCCACCAAGGTCGCCTCGGTCTCCACGGGCTCCCCGTCGTCCAGGGTGAGCCGGTAGCGGACGGGGGCGAGGGAGGCCAGTTCCGCGAGCATCGCCAGGTCGTAGGTGAACCGGCCCGCCCGCAGCCGCGTCCGGCTGCCCCGCTCGTTGACCCGGGAGTCGAAGCCCGAGCA
Organism: Streptomyces sp. NPDC051567; assembly: GCF_044454165.1. NCBI lineage: Bacteria > Bacillati > Actinomycetota > Actinomycetes > Kitasatosporales > Streptomycetaceae > Streptomyces > Streptomyces sp. NPDC051567. Next base: position 103,799 of record NZ_JBITDK010000021.1, read on the forward strand.
GAGCACCGTCCCGTACCAGGTGGGACCGGACTCCGGCCGGGAGGACCCCCGGACCACCCGCCCCAGGTCGAGTGCGCGCGTCCGGCCCTCCTTGAGGGCCTCGGCGGCCAGCCGGCCCGCCCGCGCCGGGTCCCGCACGGGCAGCCCCAGCCCCCGCGCGAAGTCGTTGCCGGTACCGACGGCGACCACCCCGAGCGGTACCGGGGTCCCGGCCAGGGCCTGGAGCGCCAGGGAGACCACGCCGTCGCCGCCGACGGCGATGACCGCGCCGGTCCCCTCCCGGACGGCCCCGCGCAGCCGGGCCAGCGCGTCCGCGGCGTCGGCGCCCAGGACGGTCCGCACGGAGAAGCCCGCGGCCCGGAGCGCGGAAGCGGCCGGCTGCGCGGCGTGCGCGCCCCGGCCGCGTCCCGCGGTGGGATTGACGAGGAGGGTGATCTCAGAACTCACTCAGCGGAATGTACCTGTCAGGTCGCGTCGTCGTAACCGCTGATCCTGCGGCGCCCGCCGTCGTCCTGTCCGGGCAGGGCGCCGGGCGCGGGAACCGCTTCGAGCTCGCCGACCGGCGCGGGGGTGAGGTCCAGCGCGGAGGCTTCGTCGGGGTCGAGGTCCACGTCGGGGTCGTTGCGCCGGCGCCTGCGGTCGTTGACCAGACAGACACCGAGGGCGACGAAGTACAGGGCGACGATCGGGGCGGCCAGCGACAGCATCGTCAGCGGGTCGCCGGTGGGCGTGGCGAAGGCCGAGAAGACCGTGATGCCCAGGACCATGGCCCGCCACCAGCTCGCCAGCCGCTTCGCGGTCAGCACCCCGGTGAAGTTGAGCAGGATCAGCAGCAGCGGCAGCTCGAAGGCCAGCCCGAAGACGACGACCATCCGCGTGACCAGGTCGAGGTAGTCGTCGACCGGGAGCAGGTTGCGGGCGTGCTGGGGGGTGAAGCCGAGCAGGACCGTGGCGGTCTGCGGAAGGATCTTGTACGCGAGCACCGCGCCGGCGCCGAAGAGCGGGGCTCCGACCGCGACGAAGCTCAGCGCGTACTTCTTCTCGTGGCTGTGCAGCCCGGGGGCGGTGAAGGCCCACAGCTGGTAGAGCCAGACCGGCGCGGAGAGCACCACACCGGCCATGAGCGAGACCTTCAGGGCGATCGAGAACGGCGCGATGAGGCCGTTGACGGTCATGTCGGCGCAGGGCCGGCCGTTGCGCTGCGAGACCACCCCGTCGGTGCAGCCGACGGAATCCAGCATCGGCTTCAGCATGAAGTCGATCAGGTCCTTGTAGAAGAAGGCCGCCACGATGGTGATCACGAGGATCGCCAGGACCGACTTCAGCAGACGGTTTCTCAGCTCACGCAGGTGCTCGACAAGAGGCATCCGCCCTTCGGCGTCCTTGTCCGCTTTCTCCTGCTTGCGGGCAGACTTGAGCAACCCACGTCCCTTGTCTCGTTGCAGATGACCGGAGTGACCGGAGTGACCGGAGTGACGGGGTGATCAGCCCTGGGTGGTGCGGTTCGGCTCGCTCACGGGCCGGGAGCTGGTGACGTCGCCGGGCGCGGCCTGGATGGTGCGCGGTGCCACGGGCTGCTGCGCCTTGTCGGCGGCGGGCGCCGCGTCCTCGGGCTCGCCGTCCTTCTTCATGGCCTTGGCCTCGCTCTTGAGGATGCGGGCCGACTTGCCGAGGGAACGGGCCATCTCGGGGAGCTTCTTGGCGCCGAACAGCAGCACGATGACAGCGATGATCAGAAGGATCTCAAGGGGCTTCAGATTGCCGATCATGTGTGTCTTCCTTCTCACCGAAACGGCTGGTTGTGGTGGCTCGGACGGTCCGGCACGGAAACCCCGGTGGCCGCCTAGTCAAGGATCGTAACCCCCAGGGGTTAACGCCCGGCAATCCCCCGGGGTGTCCCGGGTTGCGCGCACCTCGCCCCGCACGGCCCCGCGCCGCCCCGTTCGGCCCCACTCCCCGCGGTCGCGGGGAACGGGCTACGGCCGCACGGAGCGGCCGGTCCGGGCCAGGTCCGAGGCGGCCCGTTCGAGATCCTCCGAGGCCGCCGCGATCCTCCGGCTGGCCTGCGCGACCTGCCCGGAGAGCCGCCGCACCTCCCCGTGGACCCGCAGGGCCAGAACGGCGAGGACGGTGCACCCGAGGAACCCCAGGACGATCGCGAGCAGAGGCCACAGCATGTGAGGAGCCTAGGGCATGTTCGAACAGTCCCGCCGGGCCCGGGGCATCCGGGCGCACGGCGCTACTTCTCGAACACGCCCTCGGCCACCGGCCCGCTCAGACGCTCCGCAGGGTGCTCACGCCGCCGCCGGTCAGCAGTTCCACGATCCGCTCGCCCGCGGGCCTGCGGACGGCGGCGGCGCAGGCGGGACAGGTGAAGGAGTAGAAGGTCGTCCGACGGCTGCCGCCGATGACCAGCCGCAGGGCGCCCGCCTCCAGCTCGAAGCGGGCACGGCAGTCGGGACAGGCGGCCTTGAAGGCGACCGGCCCGGCGGGTGCTCCCGGCGGCCCGGAGACGGAACCGGACATCGGTGACATCGCGCGGCACTCCCCCCTCAGCCCTGTTCCCCGTACCCCGCGAGCGCTTCTGTGGCGGCCTTCCGCGCACTCTCCGCCAGCTCCACCGGCGCGACGATGCGGCCCTCCCCGCCCAGCCGCAGCGCCAGCCGCCGCAGCGAGGCCGGGTCCGGGCTGCGCAGCGTGATCCGCAGCCCGCCCCCGGGACGCTCCTCGGCGCTGTCGTGCGGGTAGTACTCGGCGACCCAGCGCCCGCCGGGCCCCACCTCGACCACCACCTCCGGGTCCTCGGCGGCCGGCTGCACCAGCCCCTCCGACAGGTCCCGCGGCTCGATCGCGGGCGGCTCGGCCCGCTCGTCCAGCAGCCGGATCTCCGCGACCCGGTCCAGCCGGAAGGTGCGCCGGGCCTCGGAAAGGTGGCACCACCCCTCCAGATAGGTGTGCCCCACCGCGAAGAGCCGGATCGGGTCCACCTCGCGCTCGGTGAGCTCGTCCCGCGCGGGCGAGTAGTAGCGCAGCCACAGCCGGCGCCGCTCCGCGATGGCCCGGTCGACGTCCGCGAAGACCCCGCCCTCGGACTCGAAGGTCACCGAGAGCCGGGAACTGGCCCCGGCCGCCTCGCCCGCCGCGGCCTCCAGCTTGGCGGTGGCCCGCAGCAGGGCGTCCCGGTCGCTCTCGCGCAGCCCCGGCAGCGTCGCCACCGCACGGGCGGCGACCAGCAGCGCGGTCGCCTCGTCGGCGGCCAGCCGCAGCGGCTCGGCGGTGGACTCCCCCGAGGCGTCGGGGTTGCGCCACCAGATGCGCTCCCCGTCGGTGTCGATGTCGAGGAGGTCACCGCCCCGGAAGCTGGTCCCGCACATGGGCAGGATGTCGAGGTCCGAGATCAGCTCGTCCTCGGTGATGGCGAAGGCCCGGGCGACGTCGGCGACGTACGCCCCGGGGCGCTCGCGCAGGTAGGTCACCAGGGACAGCATCCGGCGGGTCTGGTCGATGGCGTTGGCTGCCATGCTGGTAGGTCTCCCCCTCAGGGCGTGCTCTGCGGTCGGTAGGGACGTCCGGCACTGCGGGTACCGGGCGGTGCGGGTGGCCGGGCGGTACGGCCGGTCAGTCCGCGGCCACGGCGCGCAGCCGCCGCACCACGTCCGCCCGCAGATCGGCGGGGCCCACCACCACGACGTCCGGCCCGAACTCCACCAGCCAGGCGTCCAGCCCGTGCCCGTAGGGGATCTCCAGCTCGTCCCAGCCGTCCCCGCCCTCGCGCACGGCGGTGGCACGGGCCCGCAGCGGGTACCCGGCCCCGGCCCGCAGCCGGATCAGCGCGGAACGGTCGGCGCTCTCCCCGGCCCAGCGCTCGACGCTCTCCCGCACGGTCACCACGTCGGGCACCTCGGCCGTGTACCGGCCGGCCCGGGAACGGACCTTGCCCGTGATCCGCGAGAGCCGGAAGACCCGCTCCGCCCCACGGTCCCGGTCGTAGCCCGCCAGGTACCAGTGACCGCGCCAGCACTCCAGCGCCCACGGCTCCACCTGCCGGGTCCCCGGCCGGGCCGCGGTGGACTTGCGGTAGTCGAAGACCACCGGCCGGCGGTCCCGGCAGGCCAGCATCAACGGCTCGAAGGCCGCCTCGTGGACGGGAATCCGCGGCTCGATGGCACTGTGCTGCCCCTCGTACGGGTCCCCCGCCTCGGGCATCCCGCCGGCCCGCAGCTTCTGCAGCGCCCCACTGGCCGCGCCCGCGAGCCGGGCCTGCTGCCACACCTTGGCCGCCAGCCCCAGCGCGGCGGCCTCCTCGGCGTCCAGCGCCACCGGCGGCAGCCGGTTGCTGTCCCGGCGGGCCAGATAACCGGTCTCGCCCTCCAGGTTCTCCACCGTCTCGATGACCAGACCGAGCTCGCGCAGATCGTCCTTGTCCCGCTCGAACATCCGGTTGAAGGACTCGTCGTTGCCGGCCTCCAGGTACGCCTCGATGGAACCCCGCAGCTCACGCTTGCTGAGCGGCCGACGGGTCCCCAGCAGACACAGCGCCAGATTCATCAGCCGCTCGGCCTTGGCAATCGCCATCGACGCCCTTCCGCCCTTCTCCGCGTACACATCCGCCGTCCCGTCACCCGGACGGAGCCGTGACCGCCGACCGTACCGCCCCGGCGGTCCCCGGCAAAAGCGAGGGGCGCCCCCCCCCCCCCCGGGGCCCCCCCCCCCCCCCCCCCCCCCGCCCCCCCCCCCAACCCCCGGGGCCCCCCCCCCCCCCGCCGCCCCCCCCTCCACGATCACGGTGTCCGGATCAGACGGCCACGAGGTCGCAGACGAAGATCAGCGTCTCGCCCGGGGCGATCACGCCACCACCGGCGCCGCGGTCACCGTAGGCGAGGTGCGCGGGGATCGTCAGCTTGCGACGGCCGCCCACCTTCATGCCCTGGATGCCCTGGTCCCAGCCGGGGATGACCTGGCCGGCACCCAGCTGGAAGTCCAGCGGCGTACCGCGGTTCCAGGAGGCGTCGAACTCCTCACCGCTGGAGAAGGCCACGCCCACGTAGTGGACCTTGACGAAGGAACCGGCCTTGGCCACGGCCCCCTCGCCCTCCCAGAGGTCCTCGATCACGAGATCCGCCGGAACCGGACCGTCGGGAAAGTCGATCTCGGGCTTTTCGAGCTTGCTGCTCACGGAACTGCTCCTCATACGTACGAACCGGTCAACCGGAACAGTCTTACACCACCGTGAGAATGTCGAGACTGAAGACCAGCGTCGACTTGGCGGGAATGGTCCCCTGCTCCTTGTCCCCGAAGGCCAGGTCCGACGGAATGACCAGCAGGACACGGCTGCCGGCCTTCTTCCCGACGATGCCGTCCTTCAGACCCTTGACCGAGAGCTGCTCCAGCGGCCAGGTGACCGTCTGGTCACTGGTGTAGGTGCTCTCGAAGGTCTTGTCGTCCTTCCAGGTCTTGCCGTTGAACTTCACCACGACGCTGTCGGTGTCCTTGACGACCGGGCCGTCACCCTCCAGCACGTACTCCGACACCAGCTTCGTGGGCTCGGCGGTGTCCTTCGGAACCGTCACGGAGACTTCCTTGCCGTCCGTGTTGGTACCGACCTTGGGGAGGTCCTTGTTCCCCTGCGGAACCTCCTTGCCCGTGGCCGAGGCCGGGACCGTGACCGCCTTGACGATGTCCACGACGAAGACCAGCGTGGCGTTCGCCTTGATCTTCTCGCCCGAGCCCTGCGCGCCGTAACCCAGCTCCGGCGGGATCACGAGCTCCACACGGCTGCCGACCTTCTGGCCCTCCAGGCCCTGGTCCCAGCCCTTGATGACCTGACCGGCACCGATCGTCACATCGAACGGCTTGCCCTTGCCGAAGCTCTGGTCGAACGGCTCCTTGCCGTCCCACACCTGGCCGAGGTAGTTGACCTGGGCGAGGTCGTTCTTCTTCAGCACCTCACCGGTGCCCTCGCTGATCACCACCACCTTCAGCTCCTTGGGCGGCTCCCCCTTGCCCTGCGACAGGGTGGGGGTCTCCCCGAACTTGGCGCCCTTCGTGATCGAGGGCGCCCCGTTCTTCATCTGGGCGGAGTCGGAGCCGCTGTCGTCACCACACGCTGCTGTCGACAGCAGCAGAAGGGGTACGACCAGCAGGCCGGCAAGTCGGCGCACGTGTTCCTCAGATCTCAGACGGCAAGGCGGTCGCCGCCACTCTAAGCCGTGCGCGGGGCCCCGTACGAGATGCGTACGGGGCCCCGGCGAAGATCAGCGCGATGTCACACCACGCGCCTACATCCCCGCGATCAGCTTCTCCACCCTGTCGTCCACCGAACGGAACGGGTCCTTGCACAGCACCGTCCGCTGCGCCTGGTCGTTCAGCTTCAGGTGCACCCAGTCCACCGTGAAGTCCCGGCGCTGCTCCTGCGCCCGGCGGATGAAGTCACCCCGCAGCCGCGCCCTGGTCGTCTGCGGAGGCACCGACTTGCCCTCGAAGATCTTCAGATCGTTGCAGATCCGCGCCGCCTGCCCCTTCCGCTCCAGCAGGTAGTACAGACCCCGCCGACGATGGATGTCGTGGTACGCGAGGTCTATCTGCGCGACCCGGGGATTGGACATGGTCATGTTGTGCTTGGCCCGGTACCGCTCGATCAGCTGGTACTTCATCACCCAGTCGATCTCGGTCCCGATCCGGTCCAGGTCCTCCGCGTCGATCGCGTCGAGCGTGCGGCCCCACAGCTCCAGCACCTGGTCCACCACCCCGGTACGGATGCCCCGGCGCTCGGCGAAGTCCACGGCCTTGTCGTAGTACTCACGCTGGATCTCCAGCGCCGACGCCTCCCGGCCGCTCGCCAGACGCACCTTGCGCTGACCCGTGATGTCATGACTGACCTCACGGATCGCCCGGATCGGGTTCTCCAGCGTCAGATCCCGCATCACCGTGCCCGCCTCGATCATGCGCAGCACCAGATCGGTGGCACCGACCTTCAGCAGCATGGTCGTCTCGGACATGTTCGAGTCACCGACGATCACGTGCAGCCGGCGGTAGCGCTCGGCATCCGCGTGCGGCTCGTCCCGGGTGTTGATGATCGGCCGCGAACGCGTCGTGGCCGAACTGACCCCCTCCCAGATGTGCTCCGCCCGCTGACTGACGCAGTAGACCGCGCCCCGGGGGGTCTGGAGCACCTTGCCCGCGCCACAGATCAGCTGCCGCGTGACGAGGAACGGAATCAGGATGTCCGCCAGACGGGAGAATTCCCCGTGCCGCGCCACCAGGTAGTTCTCATGGCAGCCGTACGAGTTTCCCGCCGAGTCGGTGTTGTTCTTGAAGAGATAGACGTCGCCCGCGATTCCCTCCTCGTGCAGGCGGCGTTCCGCGTCGACGAGCAGTCCTTCGAGAATGCGCTCGCCGGCCTTGTCGTGCGTGACCAGTTCGATCAGGTTGTCGCATTCAGGAGTTGCGTATTCCGGATGCGACCCCACATCGAGGTAGAGGCGGGCGCCGTTCCGCAGGAAGACATTGCTGCTGCGGCCCCATGACACGACACGGCGGAAGAGGTAGCGCGCCACTTCGTCAGGAGACAGTCGGCGCTGTCCCCTGAACGTGCATGTGACGCCGTACTCGTTCTCCAGCCCGAAAATGCGGCGGTCCATGACTGAACATTACGCCTTCTGCCCTGTTCTGAAACCGGGTTCGGGAACGCCGTTGCGATCATTTTCCTGCGGGACCCCCGGCGGACCCCCTCCCGCACCCGCCACCACACCCCCGCCAAAGCCCCCGGCCGACCCCCCGGACCAGGCCACCGCCCCACCCCCGCCAGGACCCGCCAGAACCCCCTGAGTGCACGTCAGGACCACCAGCGCGGCCACCCCCGCCACCGCCGCCACCGCGAAACCGGCCGCCGCACCACCCTCCTCCACCGCCGGACCGGCCGCCGCCGTACCCAGCGCCGCGCCCACCCCGAAGAACGTCACCAGCCAGGAGAACGCCTCCGTCACCGTCCCCACCGGAGCGTGCCGGTCCACCACCACGAACGCACACGCCAGAGCCGGCGCGAGAAAGACCCCCGCCAGCGCCGCGAGCCCCGTCATCGCCACCGGACCCGGCACCAGCGTCAGCGGCGGATAACCCACCGCCAACAGCCCCACCAGCACCCACAGCCGCCGCTCGGGCGTCCCCGGCCACCGCCGGGCACCGTAGACCACACCACCCACCAGCGCCCCCAGCCCCAGCGCCGCCATCAGCCACCCGTAGACCACCTGCCCACCGTGACCGTCCGCGTACGCCACCCCCGCGACCGTGATCGAACCCAGCGCCGCACCCACGCAGAAGAACGCCCCCAGCAACGCCAGCAGCCCCCGCGACCGCAGCGCCCCCAGCCAATGGGCCGCACGCGGCGCCGAACGCCACCGCCGGGACGGCTCACTGACCACCACAGACAGCGCCCCCAGCACCCCGACCCCGTTGATCACCAGCAGCGCCACCGCCGGGTCCCACAGCGCCACGCACACCGTCACCAGCAACGGCCCGACCGTGAACATGACCTCCTGGGCCACCGCGTCCATCGCGTACGCCGCGTGCACCCGCTCCTCGCGCCCGCCCAGCACCCCCGGCCACAACGCCCGCAGCCCGCCTTCCAGCGGCGGCGTGAACAGCCCCGCCACGACCACCGCCCCGTACGCGGCACCCGCCGAACCGGTCCCCGCCAGCGCCAGCCACACCATCCCGAGCGCGGAGACCGCCGCCGCCGGCAACTGCACCCGCGGCTGCCCGTACAGGTCCACGGCCCGGCCCAGCAACGGCTGCCCCACCGCGTTGGCCACCCCGTACACGGCGGCCAGCGCCCCCGCCAGGCTGTAACTGCCGCCCTCGGCCCGGGTGAACAGCACGATCGCGATCGGCGCCGTGGCATGGGGCAACCGGCCCACGAGCGTGCCCACCAGCAGCCGCGCGGCATGCCTGGTCCTGAGCAGCTCCGCGTATCCCGCGGCCATGGCCGCCCCCTCTCCTCCCGGACCACCCCGGGGTAATACGTATAACGTGACAGGTCATACGTACCATGGCCGCAACCCACCGGTCCACCCCCGCACCAGAACCCACCCCGACCACCCCAGGAGCCCCCGTGACGAGACCCACCAGCCGCGACGTCGCCACCGCCGCCGGGGTCTCCCAGGCCACCGTCTCCCTCGTCCTCGGCGACAAATGGCGCGGACGCGTCTCCGAACGCACCGCCGGCCACGTCCGCGAAACCGCCACCACCCTCGGCTACCGCCCCAACCTCGCCGCCCGCAACCTCCGCCTCGGCTCCACCCGCACCGCCCTCCTCGTCGTCCCCGCCCTCACCAACGAATTCTTCGCCCGCGTCTACACCGGAGCCGCCCGCGTCGCCGCCGCACACGGCTTCGGCGTCGTCCTCTACCCCTCCCCCGACGGCACCGGCCCCGCCCGCGACCCCTTCGCCTCCGCCCGCGCCGCCCTCGACGGGATCATCGCCTCCTCCATGGCCACCCACGCCCTCCACGCCCTCGGCGGCGACGGCCTCCCCCTCGTCATGCTCGACAGCGACCCCACCGCCCCCGGCGCCGCCGCCCACGTCAACCTCGCCGTCGCCGACGGCATGCGCCAGACCACCACCCACCTCCTCGCCCTCGGCCACCGCCGCTTCCTCCACCTCGCCTCCGCCGTCGACTCCTGGACCTTCGACGTCCGCGCCCAGGCCCTCACCACCCACCTGGGACCCGGCACCGAACTGCGCACCGTCCGCTCCCCCCTCACCGTCGACAGCGCCCGCACCCTCACCGAAGCCGCCCTCACCACCCCCGGGAACCGGCCCACCGCCATCGTCTGCGACGACGACATACTCGCCGCCGGAGCCTGCAAGGCCGCCCGCCGCCTCGGCCTGCGCATCCCCGCCGACCTCTCCGTCACCGGCTTCGACGACCTCGCCCTCGCCACCGCCGTCGAACCCGAACTGACGACCGTACGACTGCCCGCCGAACGCATCGGCGAACACGGCATGACCGCCCTCCTCACCGTCCTGGAAGGCACCCCCTGGACCGCCCCCGACCTCCCCGTCGAACTCGTCGTCCGCGACTCCACCGGCCCCGCCCCCACCACCCCCTGAACACACGAAAACCCCGGTCCGCCTCCTCAGGAGACGGACCGGGGCACCAGGAACACTCCCAGGTCCTGTCCGGGCGATCTTGTCGGGCCCGCGACGACCAACCGGACAGGACCTACTCGGAATCCTCGGGAGCCTCGTCGTTCGACACCGCGTCGGCCTGCACCGCCGCCGGCACGTCCGCCTCCAGCAACCGCGCCAGCTGCCGCCCGCGAATCCGCTTGAACTTCCGCTGCTGCGACCGCGTCCGGTCCAGCACCGCGACCTCCAGCCGCTCCACCGGAATCGTCTTGTCGGCACCGTTGGCCTGACTCGAAAGAGCCTGCACCGCCAGCTTCAACGCCTCCGACAACGTCATCCCGTCCCGGTGCCGCTGGTCCAGGAACGTACTGATCTGCTCCGCGTTCCCGCCGACCGCCACCGACCCGTGCTCGTCCACGATCGACCCGTCGTGCGGCAACCGGTAGATCTGGTCCCCGGCCGCGGTCGCACCGACCTCCGCCACCACCAGCTCCACCTCGTACGGCTTCTCCCCCGCACTGGAGAAGATCGTGCCCAGCGTCTGCGCGTACACATTCGCCAGCCCACGGGCCGTCACGTCCTCCCGGTCGTAGGTGTACCCCCGCAGATCCGCGTAGCGCACACCACCGATCCGCAGGTTCTCGTACTCGTTGTACTTACCGGCGGCGGCGAAACCGATCCGGTCGTAGATCTCACTGAACTTGTGCAGCGCGCGCGACGGGTTCTCACCGACGAAGACGATGCCGTCGGCGTACTGGAGCACGACGAGGCTACGGCCCCGCGCGATGCCCTTACGGGCGTATTCCGCCCGGTCGGCCATGGCCTGCTGAGGTGACACGTAGAACGGAGTCGACACCGGCTGTCCGTCCCTTTCTTCTGGGCGACGAGGAGACGAGGAGTGGTCAGAGCAGAGCGGCGCGCGGCCCGTCGGGCTGTTCGAGCCGCCGGTCGGTGACCGCACGGGCGAGCGCCTGCGACTCGTCGTCCGTCAGCCTGCGGAAACCCTCGTCGGTGATGACGGTGACGATCGGATAGATGTGACGGTAGAGATCCGGCCCACCGGTCGCCGAATCGTCGTCGGCGGCGTCGAACAACGCCTGCACGACCAGCGTCGTGGCCTGCTCCTCCGTCAGATCCGGACGGTAGAGCTTCTTCATCGACCCCTTGGCGAAGATCGAACCGGAACCGGTGGCCGCGAACCCGTGCTCCTCGGAACGCCCGCCCGTGACGTCGTAGGAGAAGATCCGGCCCCTCTCCTTCGCCTCGTCCCAGCCGGCGAAGAGCGGGACCACCGCGAGCCCCTGCATGGCCATGCCGAGATTGCTGCGGATCATGGTGGACAGGCGGTTCGCCTTGCCCTCCAGCGAGAGGGTCGTCCCCTCCACCTTCTCGAAGTGCTCCAGCTCCAGCTGGAAGAGCTTGACCATCTCCACGGCCAGCCCCGCCGTACCGGCGATACCCACGGCGGAGTACTCGTCGGCCGGGAACACCTTCTCGATGTCCCGCTGCGCGATCATGTGCCCCATGGTCGCCCGCCGGTCACCGGCGAGCACGACCCCGCCGGGGAACGTCGTCGCGACGATGGTCGTCCCGTGCGGCGCCTCCACGACCCCGTCCGGCAGCTTGCGGTTGCCGGGCAGCATCCCGGGCTGGTGCGCGCCCAGGAAGTCCATGAAGGACGACGACCCCGGCGTCAGGAAGGCTGCCGGTAGACGCCCTGTGCCACGATTGTTGGCTTCCACGCGTGTCCCTCCAGATATTCGGCTGCCCGACGAGCGCGGTCGGGATCTTCCTTCAATAGGCCAAGGCCCGTATTGCAGTTGAAGCAAAGTACGCCACGGACCCTACCCGTCTTGTGGCAGTGATCCACATGCACGGCAGGAGCTTTCAGGCAGATGAGGCAGACACCTCCCCGCGCGGCGATCATCTCGTCGCGCTCGGCCTCGGTGATGCCGCACTTCCGCTTCAGGTGCCCGGCCCGGTCGAAGGGCTTACGGCACGCCTTGCACCGTGCGGCAAGACCATCGGGTGCGCTCTCGCGGCGATGCCACTCACCGTGCGGCTCGACCTCGCCGCACGTCCGGCAGAGCTTGTGCCCGTCCGGCACATCGGCCTTCTCCCTGACGACCTTGCCCTCAGCGCCCCGACGGGCCCGGTAGCGCGCGGCGCAGTACTCGGCCACGCACGCACGGCACCGCGTCTGCAGCCCGTCGGGGCGGTTCCTGTCCGCCGCGAACGAGTCAGGCCCGAGCACCTTGAGACAGCCTCGGCACTGCTTCCCGTTCAGCGAATCGGACATTTACCTCATTCGCCACCTTTCTGGACAAATGAGCGCACGAAGTCCTCCGCGTTCTCTTCGAGCACATCATCGATCTCGTCAAGTACCGAGTCGACGTCGTCGGAGAGCTTCTCCTGCCGTTCCTTGAGGTCGGTGGTCTCCTCGACCGCGGTCTCCTCGACCTCCTCGGTCGAGCGCGTCGCCTTCTGCTGTCCGCCGCCGGTGTCCTTGGTCGCCATGTCAGCCTCACCCCGCTCGGTTCGCGTGCCCACGTCGAGAGATCCCGGAGCGGAATCCCTCTCAAGATCAGACCCTACGCCGGACCCTACAAGGAGGGTCCGGCATTCGTCCCCGTACTTCCACAACGTCCGGCTGTGTTCATGATTCCCGGGCCGGAGCCCTTTCAGCCGTGTCCGGCGCCCCGAAGATCCGGTGCCCGGGAGGGTCAGCGGCCGGACAGGACCCGCACCAGGTCCTCCGCCGTGCGGCAGCGGTCCAGGAGCTCCTTCACGTGCTCCCGGGTGCCCCGCAGCGGCTCCAGCGTCGGGACCCGCTGGAGGGAGTCCCGGCCCGGCAGGTCGAAGATCACCGAGTCCCACGAGGCCGCCGCCACGTCGTCCGCGTACTGCTCCAGGCACCGGCCGCGGAAGTACGCCCGGGTGTCCTCCGGCGGCTTGCTCTCGGCCCGCTCCACCGCCGGCTCCTCCAGCAGCCGCTTCATCCGGCCCCGGGCCGCCAGCCGGTTGTACAGGCCCTTCTCCGGGCGGACGTCCGCGTACTGGAGGTCGACCAGGTGCAGCCGCGCCGCGTCCCAGCCCAGCCCGTCCCGGCGCCGGTAGCCCTCCAGGATCTCCCGCTTGGCGATCCAGTCCAGCTCCCCCGCCAGGCTCATCGGGTCGCTCTCCAGGCGGCCCAGGACGTCCTCCCAGCGGGCCAGGACGTCCTTCGTCTGCTCGTCCGCGTCGGAGCCGAAACGCTCCTCCACATACTTTCTGGCCAGCTCGAAGTACTCCATCTGGAGCTGTACCGCGGTCAGCGTCCGGCCGCTGCGCAGGGTGATCAGGTGCTGAAGGTCCGGGTCGTGGGAGACCTGGTGCAGGGTGCGCACGGGCTGGTCCACGGCGAGGTCGACGTTGATGAAGCCGTCCTCGATCATGGAGAGGACCAGGGCCGTCGTGCCCAGTTTCAGGTAGGTGGAGATCTCGGAGAGGTTGGCGTCGCCGATGATCACGTGGAGGCGGCGGTACTTCTCCGCGTCCGCGTGCGGCTCGTCGCGGGTGTTGATGATGGGGCGCTTGAGGGTGGTCTCCAGGCCCACCTCGACCTCGAAGTAGTCGGCGCGCTGGCTGATCTGGAAGCCGTGCTCGCGGCCGTCCTGGCCGATGCCCACCCGGCCGGCCCCGGTGACGACCTGCCGGGAGACGAAGAAGGGGGTGAGGTGGCGCACGATGTCCGAGAAGGGGGTCTCCCGCTTCATCAGGTAGTTCTCGTGCGTGCCGTAGGAGGCGCCCTTGTTGTCGGTGTTGTTCTTGTAGAGGTGGATCGGCTGGGCGCCGGGCAGCTGGGCCGCCCGTTCGGCCGCCTCGGCCATGATGCGCTCGCCGGCCTTGTCCCAGAGCACCGCGTCCAGCGGGTTGGTGATCTCCGGGGAGCTGTACTCGGGGTGTGCGTGGTCGACGTAGAGCCGGGCGCCGTTGGTGAGGATCACGTTGGCGAGTCCGATGTCCTCGTCGGTCAGCTGGCTGCTGTCGGCGGCCTCGCGGGCGAGGTCGAAGCCGCGGGCGTCCCGCAGCGGGTTCTCCTCCTCGAAGTCCCAGCGGGCGCGTCGCGCCCGGTGCATCGCCGCCGCGTAGGCGTTGACGATCTGGGACGAGGTGAGCATGGCATTGGCGTTCGGGTGTCCCGGGACGGAGATCCCGTACTCCGTCTCGATCCCCATTACGCGCCGTACGGTCATGCGGCCCTCCTTGCCCGGCGGCGCTCCCGTCCGGGAGCGGCGCTCAAGTACCGCTGGTGTTCCGGTGCCTGTCCCTGTGCGGTGCCCGTCCCCGCACTGCGCGACCGGCGGTACCGAAGAGCCTAGAACCACTCCGCGCCGACGGGGAGATCATTTGAGACATTGAATGCGCCCTGTCACCGGCCGGAAAGGGCGGCCGGTAAAGCAGGCGGCTGCGGATGCCCGTCAGGGGGCATCCGCAGCCGCCCTCCCCGTCAGAGGTACTGACCGGTGTTGGCCACCGTGTCGATGGAGCGTCCGGTGTCGGCGCCCTGCTTTCCGGTGACGAGGGTGCGGATGAATACGATCCGCTCGCCCTTCTTTCCGGAGATCCGGGCCCAGTCGTCCGGGTTGGTGGTGTTCGGCAGGTCCTCGTTCTCCTTGAACTCGTCCACGCACGCCTGGAGGAGGTGGGAGACCCGCAGACCCTTCTGGCTGTGCTCCAGGAAGTCCTTGATGGCCATCTTCTTCGCGCGGTCCACGATGTTCTGGATCATCGCGCCCGAGTTGAAGTCCTTGAAGTAGAGGACTTCCTTGTCGCCGTTGGCGTACGTGACCTCCAGGAAGCGGTTCTCCTCGGTCTCGGCGTACATCTGCTCCACGACGGTCTGGATCATGCTGTGGACGGTGCCGGCCCGGGAGTCCTGGTGTTCGGACAGGTCGTCCGTGTGGAGGGGCAGGGATTCCTTGAGGTACTTCGCGAAGATGTCCTTCGCGGCCTGGGCGTCCGGGCGCTCGATCTTGATCTTCACGTCGAGGCGGCCGGGGCGCAGGATGGCCGGGTCGATCATGTCCTCGCGGTTGGAGGCGCCGATGACGATGACGTTCTCCAGGCCCTCCACTCCGTCGATCTCGGCGAGGAGCTGGGGGACGATGGTGTTCTCCACGTCCGAGCTGACGCCGGAGCCGCGGGTGCGGAAGAGGGATTCCATCTCGTCGAAGAAGACGATGACGGGGGTGCCCTCGCTCGCCTTCTCCCGGGCGCGCTGGAAGACGAGGCGGATGTGCCGCTCGGTCTCGCCGACGTACTTGTTGAGGAGTTCGGGGCCCTTGATGTTCAGGAAGTAGGACTTCCCGGCGGGCTGTCCGGTCACCTCGGCGACCTTCTTGGCAAGGGAGTTGGCCACGGCCTTGGCGATGAGCGTCTTGCCGCAGCCGGGCGGACCGTAGAGCAGGATGCCCTTGGGGGGGCGCAGTTCGTGTTCCTTGAAGAGGTCCGGGTAGAGGTAGGGGAGCTCGACGGCGTCGCGGATCAGCTCGATCTGGTCGCCCAGGCCGCCGATCTTGTCGTAGTCGATGTCCGGGACCTCTTCGAGGACGAGTTCCTCGACCTCGCTCTTGGGGACGACCTCGTAGACGTAGCCGGAGCGGGGTTCGAGCAGCAGGGCGTCGCCGGGGCGGATGGTGATGTCCAGGAGCGGCTCGGCGAGCCTCACCACCCTTTCCTCGTCGGTGTGCCCGACCACCAGGGCGCGTTCGCCGTCCTCAAGGATCTCCTTGAGGGTGACGATGTCCCCGGCCCGTTCGAACTGCATGGCTTCGACCACGTTGAGGGCTTCGTTGAGCATGACCTCCTGGCCGCGCCGGAGGTCGTCCGGGGCGACGCTGGGGCTGACGTTCACCCGGAGCTTGCGGCCGCCGGTGAAGATGTCGACGGTGCCGTCGTCGTTCGACTGCAGGAAGACACCGAAGCCGGCCGGCGGCTGTGCGAGGCGGTCGACTTCCTCCTTGAGGGCCACGATCTGGTCGCGGGCCTCACGGAGGGTATTCGCCAGCCGCTCGTTCTGGGTGGAGATGCCGGCCAGATTTGTCTGGAGCTCGACGATCCGCTCTTCGAGAATCCTCGTGTGTCGCGGAGAGTCGGCGAGCTTACGTCGCAGGACGGCGATTTCCTGCTCTAGAAAGGCAACCTGGCCAGCGGGGTCCTCAGACCCTCGCCCGGGCCGGATGCCGCGGTTGATGTCGTCGTCGTGGGCTGCCACGGTCCTCACCTCCTCCAAGGGGAGCTGGACGCTTCCTGACCCTACCTGGGCTGGTGGTGATTGAAACCCCTAGATCACAAAGACGGTAGAGGTGTGTCCGATCTTCACCCTTGCGTACTCCCTCACGCCAAGGAAATACCCACCCATCAACATCGGAAAGCGGCCGGTTGTAAGGTCGAACTGTTCAACACCCGTCAGAGCCCGTGCGACTTGCCGCACGGGGCGACGGAAACGGATCACTCAGCGCAGGGAACGGCAGGAGATATGACCGTGCAGCAGGAGGCGACGCCCGGCCACGCGGGCGGCACCGGGGAGCCGCTCGAGGTCTGGATCGACCAGGACCTCTGTACCGGGGACGGCATCTGCGCGCAGTACGCGCCGGAGGTGTTCGAGCTGGACATCGATGGTCTGGCGTATGTGAAGAGTGCTGAGGACGAGCTTCTCCAGGAGGCGGGGGCGACCGCTCCGGTTCCGCTGACGCTGCTCCAGGACGTGGTCGACTCGGCGAAGGAATGCCCGGGTGACTGTATTCACGTAAGGCGCGTTTCGGACAGGGTCGAGGTCTTCGGTCCCGACGCGGAGTGAGGGTTCAAACACTTCTGGCGGCGGAATCCGTCAGCTCCTGGCGGAATTTTCCGTCGCTCCAGTGCCACTTGGCGAAGCGTTTCTCGTCGGGGCAGCAGCGCGGCACCTCCGTCGAGGAGTAGCCGAGGAGAGTGGCGGTGACCGTGCCGTCGCGGACGGTGAGGTCGAGGGCGGTCCGGCGCTGTGCGGTGTCGAGCAGGGTGGCCACGACGCGGGGGCCGGCGGCGGGGTCCTGGCCGCGGGTGAGTACGTAGAGCGCGTGGGGCGGGGTGCCGGAGCCCGCTTCGCAGCGGACGGCGGCCACGGTCTCGGGGCGGCCGTCGCCGTCGAGGTCCCCGTGGGCGCTCTCCGTGACGGCGCGGGGCGAGCCCTTGCAGTCCAGCGGGTAGGTGGCGGCCCGGGCGTCGGGGGCGGTGGTCCGCGGGTCCTCGCCGGCCGGGGTGGTGTTCCCGGGCGGAGTGGCCGCCGGGGCGCCGGTGGCGGGCTGGACGATCCCCGCGACGGCTATGACGGCGGCGACGGCCGCGGCCGTGGCGAGCCAGTGGAGTGGCCTGGCGCGGCGGTGCGCCGGTTCCGGCTCGGCGGGGTGGTGCGGCACGCGGGGTGTCTCCTGTGCGGGGAGGGGTGACGGGGAGCCCGCATCGTGCCACACCTCGTACGGGGGTGGAACGGCCGGGTCCGGGCGGGCCGGAGTGCTTTCCCTGTCAACGCGGCGACGCCGCGCCGTAGTTCCCGGATCGTCGGGGGAACTGCGGTGCGGCGTCGTCGTGTCGGGCGGCGGTGTACCGGCCGTCCCGTGTCGGTCAGTCCCGGTCGGCGGAGGCGGCGGAGCGGCCGGAGGCGCTGCCGGGGCCGTCGTAGTCGTCGCCGTAGGCGCCCTTGGCGGGGCGGCGGCGGCGCATCGGGGTCTCGACGCCGTCGGCGAGGCGGCGGGCGGTGACGAGGAAGCCGGTGTGGCCGATCATCCGGTGGTCCGGGCGGACGGCGAGGCCCTCGACGTGCCAGTTGCGGATCATCGATTCCCAGGGCTGCGGTTCGGCGTAGCAGCCGAACTCGCGGATGGATTCGACGGTCCGGGAGAGCTGGGTGGTGGTGGCCACGTAGCAGCAGAGGATGCCGCCGGGGACCAGGGCCTTGGAGACGGCCTCCAGGCATTCCCAGGGGGCGAGCATGTCGAGGATGACACGGTCGACGTCGGTGTCGGACAGGTTGTCCTGGAGGTCACCGACGGTCAGCTGCCACGCGGGGTGGGGGCCGCCGAAGTAGCGTTCCACGTTGGCGGTGGCGATCTCGGCGAAGTCCGCGCGGCGCTCGTAGCTGTGGAGCATGCCCTGGTCGCCGATGGCGCGCAGCAGGAAGCTGCTCAGGGAGCCGGAGCCCACACCTGCCTCCACGACGCGGGCGCCGGGGAAGATGTCGGCGAAGGCCAGGATCTGGCCCGCGTCCTTGGGGTAGACCACGGCGGCGCCGCGGGGCATGGACAGGACATAGTCGGGGAGCAGGGGGCGCAGCGCGAGGTACGCGACGTTACCCGTGGTACGGACAACACTGCCCTCGGGAGCACCGATCAGCTCGTCGTGCGGGAAGGAACCCTTGTGGGTGTGGAAATTCTTCCCGGCTTCGAGCGTGAACGTGTAGTGGCGGCCCTTGGGGTCGGTGAGCTGAACCTGGTCCCCGACCTTGAAGGGCCCGCGTCGGCGGGCGGCACCGGTCGGTTCGGACATGTGACCAGTGTATTGGGTTCAGGAGTGGGGCCGTGCCATGGCCTTCACGAAGGCCTTCTCGACGTCGAGGGTGGACAGGACGCCGTAGATGTGACCGCCGGGTTCGAGGACGAGGTATTCGGTGGCGGGGGTGGCGCGGAGGTGGTCGAGGAGTTCTTCGCCGGTGAGGTCGGCGGAGACCTTCATTCCGTCGGTGAGGTCCTGGGCGAGGGTGCTGACGGCGACCCAGGGGCGTCGGTGTTCGGGGACGGAGGCGATGGCGGTCTCGCGGACGATGGCGGTGGGGTCCCCGTGTCCGTCGACGACGACGAGGGCGCGGGCCCCGGCCTCGTTGGCGCGGCGGAGGGCTTCGGAGAGGGGGGTGGTGCTCTCGACGGGGATGGCGCGGCGGGTGAGGGTGCGGGCGCGCAGGTCGGGGAGGTGTTCGCGCAGGCGGGCCAGGCGCAGGCTGTTGCCGGCGCCGGTCCAGATGATGGCGGCGAGGATGGCGGCGAGCAGGGCGTCCATGACGGTGTTCATGCCGCCGGCCTGCTGGCTGCGGACGCCGAGGATGCCGGTGTGGGTGAGGAGGGGGAGGCCGAGGAGGACGGCGACGGCGAGGCCGCGGCCGACCCAGGCGGCGGCGACGGTTCCGGTCATGGGTTTGCCGGTGATGCCCCAGATGACGGCGCGGAGCATGCGTCCGCCGTCGAGGGGGAGGCCGGGCAGGAGGTTGAAGGCGGCGACGAGGAGGTTGGAGATCATCAGGCCGCCGAGGAGGACGCCGGGGACGCTGGCGGGCTGGACGGCAGTCATGCCGAGATAGAAGGCTCCGGCGAGGAGGAGGGAGAGGAGGGGGCCGACGAAGGCGAGGACGAATTCGCGGCCGGGGGTCTCGGATTCCTTCTCGATCTCGGAGACGCCGCCGAAGAACTGGAGCTGGATGCGGCGGACGGGGAGTTTGAAGCGCAGGGCGGCGACGGTGTGGGCGAGTTCGTGGACGAGGACGGAGGCGTAGAAGGCGACGGCGAAGAAGAGGGAGACGAGGTAGCGGACGAGGCCGAGGTCGGGCAGGACGCGGTCGAGCTGGTCGCCGAAGACCCAGGTGATGAGGGCGGCGACGAGGAACCAGCTGGGGGAGACGTAGACGGGTACGCCGAAGGGGCGGCCCATGAGGATTCCGCCGCCCGGTCCGGAGCGGCGGCCTGCGCGCTCGCCGGTTTCGTCGGTGTCTGCCACGGGTGTCCTTCGTTCGGTGCGGTCCGGCGGGGGTCGGTTCCGTCGGTGCCTTCTGTGGGGTCCCCTGCCCATTTCGGTGCGGTTTCAGCCGCGCCGTAGCGGGGTGGGATGTACTGATCATGCAGGGCGAGGGGGTCCGGCGTCGATGGTATGCCGGTGCTGTCGGTGGTGGGTCGTAGGGTTTTGTCCATGACGACGAACCCCGGTACCGGTCCGGTCGAGGTGGCGCCCGGCGCCGCGCGGCCCATGTCGCTCTCTCCTTCGCGGGCGGGCGATTTCATGCGGTGTCCCCTGCTGTACCGGTTCCGGGTGATCGACAGGCTGCCGGAGAAGCCCAGTGCGGCGGCGACGCGGGGGACGCTGGTGCACGCGGTGCTGGAGCGGCTCTTCGATCATCCGGCCGGGGAGCGGACGGCGCCGCGGGCGAAGGCGTTGGTGCCGGGGCAGTGGGAGCGGTTGCTGGAGGCGCGGCCGGAGCTGGCGGAGCTGTTCCCGGAGGGGGACGGTGGGGCGGGGCTGGCGCAGTGGCTGACGGAGGCCGAGGCGTTGGTGGAGCGCTGGTTCACTCTGGAGGACCCGACGCGGCTGGAGCCGGTGGAGCGGGAGTTCTTCGTGGAGACGGAGCTGGAGTCGGGTCTGCGGTTGCGGGGGATCATCGACCGGGTGGATGTGGCGCCGACGGGTGAGGTGCGCATCGTGGACTACAAGACGGGGAAGGCGCCGAGGCCGCAGTACGCGGAGGAGGCGTTGTTCCAGATGAAGTTCTACGCGTTGGTGGTGTGGCGGTTGAAGCGGGTGGTGCCGCGGCGGCTGCAGCTGGTGTATCTGGGCAGTGGGGAGGTGGTGACGTACGACCCGGTGGTGGCGGATCTGGAGCGGGTGGAGCGGAAGCTGCTGGCGTTGTGGGAGGCGATCCAGGAGGCGACGGAGACGGGTGTGTGGCTGCCCCGGCCGACGAAGTTGTGCGGTTGGTGTGATCACCGGGCGGTGTGTCCGGAGTTCGGGGGGACTCCTCCGGTGTATCCGCTGGCGGTGGTGGAGCGCCCGGCGGGGTCCTGACCGGCGGGTCAGGGCAGAATGGGCGGGGTCCGCCGAGACCGTCCGACGATGATGATGAGGGAGACCCTGTGGCGATCCGCGTCCTGCTGGTCGACGACCAGCCACTGCTGCGCACCGGTTTCCGGATGATTCTGGAGGCCGAGCAGGATCTTGCGGTGGTGGGTGAGGCGGGGGACGGTCTGCAGGCGCTGGACCAGGTGCGGGCGCTTCAGCCGGATGTGGTGCTGATGGACATCCGGATGCCTCGGATGGACGGGGTGGAGGCGACGCGTCAGATCACCGGTCCGGGGCGGGACGGGCCGGCGAAGGTGCTCGTGCTGACGACCTTCGATCTGGACGAGTACGTGGTGGAGGCGTTGCGGGCGGGGGCGAGCGGGTTCCTGCTCAAGGACGCGCCCGCTCATGAGCTGGTGCAGGCGATCCGGGTGGTGGCGGCGGGTGAGGCGATGCTGGCGCCGAGCATCACGCGGCGGTTGCTGGACAAGTACGCGGGTCATCTGCCGTCGGGTGAGGAGCGTCTCCCGGATGTGCTGGGGACGCTGACCGAGCGGGAGGCCGAGGTGCTGCGGCTGGTGGCCCGGGGTCTGTCGAACGCGGAGATCGCGGCGGAGCTGTTCGTGAGTGAGACGACGGTGAAGACGCATGTGGGGCACGTGCTGACGAAGCTGGGTCTGCGGGACCGGGTGCAGGCGGCGGTGTACGCGTACGAGAGCGGTCTGGTGCGGCCCGGCGCGCAGTAGGTGTGCCCGGTGGCCGGGCGGGTGGTGGCCGGGCGGGTGGTGGCCGGGCGGGTGGTGGCCGGGGGTGGCCGGGTCCGGGAGCGGTGTGCGGGCCCGCCCCCGGGTGTGGTCCGGGGGCGGGTGTCCTGTGCCGGTGTGTGTGGTCCGCCGGCGGGCACTGCTGGTCTCAGCCGCTGACGCCCCGGCCGAGTTCCCAGAGCTGGAGGTCGGAGATGGCGTTGACCGCCCATTCCACTCCGGTGATCCCGTCGCGGGCGGCGACGTACTGCTTGCCCTGCCACAGGGGCAGGACGGGTACGTCGTCGGCGACGATGTCCTGCATCTCCGTGAGCGCGGGGACGGCGTCGTTGCGGTCGGCGGCGCGGCGGGAGTCGGGGATGAGTTTGGTGCGCACCGTGTTGTTGGCGTAGGGGGTGCCCAGGAAGTTGTCCTGCTCCAGGAAGGGGGCGAGGAAGTTGTCGGCGTCCGGGTAGTCGGGGAACCAGCCGAGTCCGTAGGCGGCGTAGTCGCCCTTCTTCTGGGCGGGGCGGAAGTCGGCCCATTCGCTGCCCTGGACGGTGACGTCGAAGAGCTGGGTGGAGTTCAGCTGGGTCTTGAGGGCCTCGAACTCGGCGGCGGTGCCGTCGCCGTAGTGGTCGGTGGTGTAGTTCAGGGTCAGCTTGACCGGGGTCTTGATGCCGGCGTCCTTCAGCAGGGTGGCGGCCTTGGGTGTGTTGGCCTCGCCGTACTTGTTGTAGAAGGAGTTGACGTGGCCGGTCACGCTGGTGGGGACCAGGGAGTAGAGGGGTTGTGCGGTGCGCCCGTAGGTCTTGGAGATCAGGGCGTTGCGGTCGACGGCTGCGGCGAGGGCCTGGCGTACGGCCTTCTCCTTGACCACGGGGGCTTCGGTGTTGAAGGCGAGGTAGCGGATCTCCAGGCCGGGCATCGGGACGAGGTTGACGCCCTTGGGGGGTTTGGTGGTGAACTCGGTGATCTGGGTGGGTGACAGGGTGCGGGAGACGACGTGGATCTTCCCGTCGGTGAGTGCCTTGCCCATGGTCGCGGAGTCGGTGAAGGTGCGCAGTTCGGCCCGGTCGTTCTGCGGCTTGAGGTCGCCCCGGTAGTGGGGGTTCTTGGTGAAGACGGCGCGGACCAGGCGGTTGTCCTTGGTCTCGGCCTTCATCGTGTAGGGGCCGGAGCCGTCGAGGACGAAGCCTTCGCGGAGTTTCCCGGCGGCGTAGTTCTTCTCGCTGACGATGCCGGTGGCGGGGGTGGAGAGTTTGTACGGGAAGGTCGCGTCCGGGGTCTTCAGGTGGAAGACGACGGTGTCGGTGCCCTTGGTCTCGACGGTGTCGAGGGTGGAGAGGAGCGCTGAGGGGCCGTTCTCGTCCTTGATGGCCAGGACGCGGTCGATGGAGAACTTGACGTCCTTGGCGGTGAGCGGGGCGCCGTCGGCGAACTTCAGTCCGGGGCGCAGGGTGCACCGGTAGCTCTCGTTGACGGTGTCGGTGAAGCGGCATTCGGAGGCTGCTTCGGGGACGGGCCGGCCGCCGCCGCGGGGGGTGTGCATGAGGGTCTGGAGGGTCTGGCGCAGGACGTTCCAGGTGCCGGCGTCGTAGGCGTGGGCCGGGTCGAAGGGGGCGGTGGCGTAGTCGGCGGCCTCGAACCGGTCGGTGGTTCCGACGACGATCGCTCCGGATGCCGCTCCGCCGCCGCTCGCTCCGCCGCAGGCGGTGAGTGTGGGGGTGAGCAGTCCGGCGGCGGCCGTCAGCACCAGGGTCTTGCGGTTCATTCTGGACGTACTCCCTCGACCGGCGCTTGTCTCGCAGCGTGTGGAGGGCACTTCGCGGTGGTCGCCCGTTGCGGGCGGAGCGATCGGGCCGGTGTGTTTGACGATCGGTCCACGTGCTCACGGAACGGGGGTGTCGTCCGGGAGGCTGAGGTGCGGTGCAGTGCCCGTGTCGACATTAGTGGCCTGTGGTGGGGTGGCTGGAACCGGCCGGAGCGGGGGCGGGGTCGTGCGGGGAGGGGAACGGACCGCCTGTTCATGTACAGGTCGTCTCAGATTCGGTCAGTAGATGATCAATCGGGACACAAGGGAAGGTCCGGGAGGGTTCGGGAGTGTCCGGCGGGGGTGCGGTGGGTGATCAAGGTCACCCGCCGCGACGGGCCTGGAGGGTGGGAATTTCAGCCCCGGGAGCCTCGGACGGAAGATCCTTCCGTCCGAGGGTGCCGCGGCGGGCATTCCGTTCGGTACGGAGCGTGCCCGGTCAGTTCACCGCGGTGATGAGGGAGCGCAGGAACGGCAGGTCCACGTCCTCCAGGGAGCGGACCACGGTGCGGCCCGGTGCGGGGGCGATCAGGCCGACCGAGGGGACGGCCACGACCCGGCAGCCGGCGGCCTCGGCTGCGGCCACCCCGGTGGCGGTGTCCTCGATGACGGCGCAGCGGGAGGGGTGCGCGCCCAGGACGCGGGCGGCGAGCAGGTAGGGGTCGGGGTGCGGCTTGGTGCGGGGCACCTCGTCCCCGGCGACGCTGAGGGCGAACCGTTCGGGGCCCAGGGAGCGCAGGACGCGGTCGATGACGCGGCGGTGGGAGGCGGAGACGAGGGCGGTGGGGACGTTGTGGCGGGCCAGCTCGGCCAGCAGCCGTTCGGCGCCGGGCATCAGCGGGACGCGGTCGGCGATGCGGGCCTCGAAGCGTTCGTTGAGCAGGACGCTGAGGTCGGCGACGGTGATGGCGGCGCCGGTGGACTCGATCAGGAAGGCGGCGCTGCGGGTCATGGGGCCGCCGACGACGATGTCGCGCCAGGACTCGTCGAGCCGGTGTCCGAGCTCGCCGAAGACGTCCACCTCGACGTCCCACCAGAACCCCTCGGTGTCGACGAGGGTGCCGTCCATGTCGAGCAGCACCGCCTGGAGGGCCGAGCCGTCGGCCGTACGGGCGACGGGGGCGGAAACGGTGCTGGTCATGCGCACGCCTCTCAGAAGGGACGAGAAGGCCGGTCACCTCTCCTGCGGGTCCTGCCCGCAGGAGAGAACGACCGGCCTGTACGGGACCGATAAGTGTACGTCGGTCCGTCTCAGCGTGCGTTGAAATACTTCGCTTCGGGGTGGTGGATGACGATGGCGTCGGTGGACTGTTCGGGGTGGAGCTGGAACTCCTCCGAGAGGTGGACGCCGATCCGCTCGGGCCGGAGGAGCTCGGCGATCTTCGCCCTGTCCTCCAGGTCGGGGCAGGCTCCGTAGCCGAGGGAGAAGCGGGCGCCGCGGTACTTGAGGTCGAACATGTCGGTGACCTCGGCCGGGTCCTCGCCGCCGAAGCCGAGTTCGGCGCGGACGCGGGCGTGCCAGTACTCGGCCATGGCCTCGGCGAGCTGGACGGAGAGTCCGTGCAGCTCCAGGTAGTCGCGGTAGGCGTCCGCTTCGAACAGTTTGGCGGTGGCCTCGCCGATCCGGCTGCCGACGGTGACGACCTGGAGGCCGACCACGTCGGTCTCGCCGGACTCCTCGGGGCGGAAGAAGTCGGCGAGGCACAGGCGGCGGCCCCGGCGCTGGCGGGGGAAGGTGAAGCGGGTCCGCTCGTTGCCCTGTTCGTCCAGGATGATCAGGTCCTCGCCCTTGGAGACGCAGGGGAAGTACCCGTAGACGACGGCGGCTTCGAGGAGGTTCTCGGTGTGGAGCTTGTCGAGCAGTCCGCGCAGGCGCGGGCGGCCCTCGCTCTCGACGAGTTCCTCGTAGGTCGCGCCGCCCGCGCGGGCCTGCTTGAGGCCCCACTGGCCCTTGAAGAGGGCCTGTTCGTCGAGCCAGGAGGCGTAGTCCTTGAGCGGGATGCCCTTGACGACGCGGGTGCCCCAGAACGGCGGGGTGGGGAGGGGGTTGTCGACGGAGACGTCGGAACGGCCGCCCGGCTCCTCGGCCTCGTCCGTGTCGAGGACGGGGGTGGCCCGCTTGGCGACGCGGCGCTGCTTGAGTTCGGGCAGGGTGGCGCCGGGGACGCCGCGCTTCACGGCGATGAGGGCGTCCATGAGGCGGAGTCCTTCGAAGGCATCCCGCGCGTAACGGACTTCGCCTTCGTAGATCTCGTGGAGATCCTGCTCGACGTAGGCGCGGGTGAGGGCGGCGCCACCGAGGATCACGGGATAGTCCGCGGCCAGCTTGCGCTGGTTCAGCTCCTGAAGATTCTCCTTCATGATCACCGTGGACTTCACCAGCAGCCCCGACATCCCGATCACATCGGCCCGGTGCTCCACCGCCGCCTCCAGGATCGCCGAAACCGGCTGCTTGATCCCGATGTTCACCACGTTGTAACCATTGTTCGACAGAATAATGTCGACCAGATTCTTACCGAT
>NZ_JBITDK010000022.1:0-110090 GCF_044454165.1 Streptomyces sp. NPDC051567
CGGGGGGGGCGGCCCCCCGGGGGGCCGGCCCCGGGGTCCGGCCCCGGGGACCGGACGGGGCCTGGCCGCCCCGGCCGCCCCCGGTGGTTCCCGGGGCGGGCGGCGTCGGCATGTCCGGTGCGGGGCCCGGGCCGGGGTCAGCGCTCCAGGAAGGCGAACAGGGCCTCCCAGCGGTCGGTGATCTCGGCGCTGGAGTACCGCTTCACCTCGCGGAAGGCGGTGTCCCCGAGCCGGTCGCGCAGCTCCTGGCCCGCCATCAGCGCGTCCAGGTGACCCGCCAGCTCCATCGTGTTGCCGAGCCGGGCCAGCAGCCCGTCCTCGCCGTGCCGCACGATCTCCCGCACCCCGGGCGCGCAGTCGAACGCGGCCACCGGCAGGCCCGCCGCCATCGCCTCCAGCAGGGTGATCGGGAACCCCTCGGCCCGGGACGCCTGCGCGAAGACCGAGGCCCCGCGCAGCGCCCCCAGCACGTCGCCGGTGCTGCCCATCCACTCCACCGAGCCGTCCAGCCCGAGCGCGGTGCAGTGCGCCCGCAGCGTCGGCTCCTCCGCGCCCGCCCCGTAGATCCGCAGGACCCAGTCGGGGTGGTGCGGAGCGGCGTCGGCCCACGCGTCGAGCAGGAGGTCCACGCCCTTCTCGAACGCCAGGCGGCCGACGCTCGCGACGACCTTCGCGGTGCGCGGAGCGGGGGCGTCCGGCATGAAGGGCAGCGGGTTCGGCATGCTGGAGACGTTCTCCATGCCCGCCCTGATCCAGAGGTCCGCGTCCTCCGGGGTCAGGACGAGCAGCCGGTCGGTGTCGGCGTAGTGGCGGCGGACCCGGTTGGCTCGGGTGGACTTCTGGCTGGCCTCGAACGACTCGTGGCTCATCCCGATGACGGTGAGCCCCTTGGTGTCGGCGAGCGCCACCCACTCCATCGCCCAGACCTGGGTGACGATCACGACACCGCCGGGGCGGGCCGCGCGCAGCAGCGCGGTCAGCTCCTCGGCCCTGGCCCGCATCCCCGCCCGCCGGGCGGCCTGGCGGCGCCGCTCGGGGGCGTTCAGCCGGCCCTTGATCCCGTGCAGCCGGCGGGCCTTCGGCGGGTGGGACGGGTAGAGCGTGGTCATGGCGTACGGCAGCTCCGGCGCCAGCTCCTGGCGGATCTCGGGGGCGACGGGGGCGATGCCGACGAGGTGCACCCGGTGCCCGCGGTCGGTGAACAGCCGGGCCATCTGGTGCGACCAGGTGGTCACCCCGCCCAGCTCGTCGACGCTGTTGGAGACGAGGAAGATGTCACGGCCGCCGGGGCCGGCGCTCTGCTGGCTCACTTGCCGCTCCTGGGGAAGAACTTCTCGACGATCCGGCGGGCCGCGTCCCCGCGGTCGTACTCGCCGAACTCGGCGAGGAAACGCCGCCGCGCCTCGGCGTACTTGGCGTCCTCCTCGTCGAAGGCCGCCAGGGCCTGGAGGAGTTCGTCCGCCGTGGCCACCACCGGGCCCGGCGCCTTCTCCTTCAGGTCGAAGTAGGTGCCCCGGAGGTCGGTGGCGTACTTCTCGTAGTCGTACGCGAAGAACAGCATCGGCCGGTCCAGCGCCGCGTAGTCGAACATGACGGACGAGTAGTCGGTGATCAGCCCGTCGGCGAGGGCCAGCAGCGGGGTGATGTCGTGGTGCCGGGAGACGTCGATCACCCGGCCCGCGACCGATGGCGGCAGCGAGACGCTGTTGAGGTAGTGGGTGCGCACCAGCAGCGTGAAGCGGTCACCGAGCCGGTCCGCGAACTCCTCCACGTCGAAGGGGAACGCGAAGCCCTCCACCGCGCCGTCCGCGTTCGCCCGGAAGGTCGGCGCGTAGAGCAGCACCTTCCTTCCCGGGTCGATGCCGAGTTCGGCGGCGAGCGGGCCGCGTACCCGCTCCCCGCTGCGGACCTCGGCCCGGTGCGTCTCGACCAGGGCGTCGTTGCGCGGGTAGCCCGTGCGCAGCAGCACCTCGTCGCGGAGCCGGAAGCCCTTGGCGAGGGTGCGGGTGTCGTGCTCGGAGCGGATCAGGAAGTGGTCGAAGCGGTCCACGGCCGCCTGGAAACGGTCCTGGCCCGCGCGGCCCTGGGCCTTGGTGCGCGGCTCGTGGAAGCCCATCCGCTTGAGCGCGGAGCCGTGCCAGGTCTGGATGTACGTGGTCCCCGGGCGCTTGGCCAGCGCCAGCGGGAAGCCCTGGTTGTCGATCCAGTACTCGGCCTGGGCCAGCGCCCGCAGGTAGGGCCAGCTCCAGCGCCGCACCAAGGTGGCCTCCTTGGGGAAGCCGGTGGGCTTGGCGCCCGCGTACGACCAGACGGCCTCGAAGGGGACGCCCTGGCGGACCATCTCCTCGTAGATGGCCTTCGGGCTGTCGCTGTACTGCTTGCCCATGTGGCTCTCGAAGACGACGGTGCCCTTCTTGACGGGCAGCTTGGAGAAGACCTCGTGGTAGACCTTCACCTTCTGCTCGCCCGAGCCCATGTTCCGGCGGGCCCGCAGGGCCTTGCGCAGGCCCCGCTTGACGACACCGGCGGCCTTGCCGTGCATCGCGCTGTCGATCAGCGTCCGGGTGCGGACGGCGGCGGCGCTCTCGGCGATCAGGACGTAGGAGAGGTTGCCCTTCTTGGTGACCTCCGGCTCGAACCGGTCGGAGACCAGCCGGGTCAGCCGGGGGCGCACCCGCAGCCGGGCCGCCGACTCCAGGTCGACCCCGCCGACCGAGACGCGGGTGCTGATCCGCTCGCCGTCGGCGGTGAGCTTGAGGCGGACGTCCCAGACGGCGTCGATGATGCCGAGGGGGCGGACGGTGGAGCCGATGTCGGCGGTGCCACTCCACTCGATCGTGTCACCGGCGTGGCGCACGGTTGCCACCGGGAAGCTGAAGGAACGCACCCCGATCTGGCGCCGGGCCCGGAATTCGAGCGAGGCCGTCAGCTCGGCCCCGGGGCCGATCCGGCCCAGCGGGTTCACCACGGCGCCCGAGAGCGTGACGGTGCCGCGCCCGTCGTCCGCGTAGGAGGTGAGGCGGTTGCCCAGGTGGAGGGAGGCGAGCGGGGCGGTGTGGAAGCCCTGCGCGGTGACGTCCAGTATCCGGCGGGCCTCGGCGGCCTCGGCCCCGTCGGGGTGGTCGATGTGCTGCGCGCACCAGTAGACGCGCCCGTCGCGCTCGGCGAGGGGGGAGGAGAGCCGGCCCTTGTTGGTCATGGCGTCGGCGGCGGGGAGCAGGTTGTCCCAGTCCTCCTTGCCCAGCAGGTAGGCGCAGATCGCCTGGAGGTAGGTGACGCTCTCGTACGCGGCCGGGTCGATGCCGGCCAGGTAGCCGTTGGCCAGGCGGGCGAACTCCTGGCGGTAGGCGTCGCCCAGCAGGGGCAGGTCGCGCAGGTGCAGCACCAGGTCGTGCTTGAGGAACTTGGCGTCCTTCGCGGACTTGATCGCGGTGTGGCCCTTGGCGGCGAGCAGTTCGTCGACGCGGCGGTGGATCTCCATCCGGTGGACGAAGTTCTCGATCTCGTGGCGCCGGTTGCTGATCGACTTCGCGGCGGCCTTCTCGACCACGTTCCAGAAGTAGACGTGGTTCGGGATCAGCGTGATGCGGCGGGCCGCGACGTACGCCTGCGCGGAGAACAGCAGGTCCTCGTAGTGGATGCCGACCGGGAACTCCAGCCCCTGCTCCAGCAGGAACGCGCGCCGGTAGCACTTGTTCGTGGAGAGGGTGTCGTAGACCAGCAGGTCGGGGAAGTCGGTGATCGACTCCAGGGTGCGGGTGCGGGAGTAGATCCACGGGTACCACTCGGTGGTCTTGCCCCACCGGTTGTCGAGGTGGACGCGGACGCACATGCCCGCGACCAGGTCGGAACCGGTCCGCTCGGCGGCGTCCAGCATGTTCCGGCAGGCGTTGCGCTCCAGGACGTCGTCACTGTCCAGGAACATCACGTACGTGCCGGTGGCCTGCTGGATGCCGTGGTTGCGGGGCGCGCCGCAGCCGCCGCTGTTCTCCGGCAGCCGGAAGGCGCGGACCCGGCCGGGGTGCGCCGCCTCCAGTTCCTGGGCCACCGCGTAGGACCGGTCCTTGCTGCAGTCGTCGACGATCACGACCTCGACCCCGTGCAGGGTCTGGTCGAGTACCGACCGGACGGCTGTCGAAAGACGCTCTGCGTCGTTGTAGACGATGACGACCACGGAGACGTCAGGCACGTGCACCTCGATCCCTTCGATTCATTGCGCTCATCCACTCATCGCGCTCATCCACCCCCGGACCTCGTCCGGGGGGACCCCCAACCCGTCAAAGCTACCGTGCGCCGCGCTCGTCCCAGGCGGTCCGACCTCGGTCGTGCATACTTCTGAGGAAGACGTGTGCGGTGGGTCGGGGCGCAGACAATCACCCGTTCGGACCCAGCAGGAAGTGTTCATGACCAAGCTCTCGGTAGTAGTGCCCTGTTACAACGAAGAGGCTGTCATCGACAGCTTCGACGTCGAGATCCGCAGGGTTCTGGAGCTCCTCCCGGTGGAGTACGAGGTCTGTTACGTCGACGACGGCAGCCGTGACGGGACCCTCGGAAAGCTCCGGCGGATCGCCGCCGAGCACGGGGAACGGACCCGGTACGTCTCCTTCAGCCGCAACTTCGGCAAGGAGGCGGGCATGCTCGCCGGCCTGCGCGAGGCCACCGGCGACGCCGTCGTGATCATGGACGCGGACCTCCAGCACCCGCCGGAGCTGATCGCCACCATGCTCGACCACTACCGGCAGGGCCACGACCAGATCATCGCCCGCCGTACCCGCGAGGGCGACAAGAAGCTCCGCTCGGCGTTCAGCCGCCTCTACTACCGGGGCGTCAACCGCTGGGTCGACGTCGAGCTGACCGACGGCGTCGGCGACTTCCGGATGCTCTCGCGCGCGGCCGTGGACGCCCTGCTGTCGCTGCCCGAGTACAACCGGTTCTCCAAGGGCCTCTTCTCCTGGATCGGCTTCGACACCGTCCACTTCGACTACCGCAACGCGCGGCGCGAGGCCGGTGAGACGAAGTGGAAGTTCGGCGCCCTGCTGAACTACGGCATGGACGGTCTGATCTCCTTCAACAACCGGCCGCTGCGGATCGGGATCTGGCTCGGCGTGTCGCTGGTGGCCCTGACCGCCCTGTACGCGCTGTGGATCACGGTCATGGCGGTCACCAACGGCGTGGAGTCGCCGGGTTACGTCTCCCTCGTGGCGATCATCGTCGGCCTGGGCGGCGTCCAGATGATCATGCTGGGTCTGATCGGCGAGTACATCGGCCGGATCTACTACGAGACCAAGCGCCGCCCGCACTTCCTGGTCAAGGAGGCGCACGGCGCCGGCCCCGCCACCCGGGCGGCGCAGGCCGGGCGCGAGGCCCCGGCCGCGCAGCCGGTGACCGCCGAACGTAGTGCCGAACGCGGCGCCGAACGTAGTACCGGACACAGCTCCGGACACAGCTCCGGGCGGACCGCGCGATGACCGGCAGGGCCCAGCTCGGCCAGATCTTCCGCTTCGCCCTGGTGGGCGGGGTCAACACCGCGACCTTCTTCGGCTGCTACCTGCTGCTCCACCCGTGGATGCCGTACTTCGCCGCCTACACCCTCGCCTTCCTGCTGTCGATGGTCGGCTCGTTCTTCATGAACACCTACTTCACCTACCGCACCCGGCCCACCTGGAAGAAGTTCCTGCTCTTCCCGCTGACGAACCTGACCAACTACGTCATCCAGTCGGCCGGCCTCTTCGCCCTGGTGACCTGGGCCGGGATGGACACCCGGATCGCCCCGCTGGTCGCGGCGGTCGCCGCCGTCCCCTTCACCTTCCTGCTCTCCCGCAAGATCCTCGTCCCGGGCACCGGCCCGGCCGTCCCACCCGCCGAAACCCCTGAGCGGCCCCGGGCGGCCACCCCGTAGATTGGGCCGGAAGGCGGCCCCGAGGGGCAGTACCCGGGCAGGGCGAGGCAAGGGGAGAGACGTGTCAGCGGCTAGGCAGGGTGTCGTGGACGCCCGCAGGATCGTGGTCAAGGTCGGCTCCTCCTCCCTGACCACGGCGGCCGGCGGGCTCGACGCCGACCGGGTGGACGCGCTGGTCGACGTCCTGGCCAAGGCGCGCGGCGGCGGGGAGAAGGAGATCGTCCTCGTCTCCAGCGGCGCCATCGCCGCCGGACTCTCCCCGCTCGGCCTGCACCGCCGCCCCAAGGACCTCGCCCGCCAGCAGGCCGCCGCCAGCGTCGGCCAGGGCCTCCTCGTCGCCCGCTACACCGCCTCCTTCGCCCGCTACGGGGTCCGCGTCGGCCAGGTACTGCTCACCACCGACGACACCAGCAGGCGGGCGCACTACCGCAACGCCTACCGGACCCTGGACCAGCTGCTCGCCATGGGCGCGCTGCCCGTCGTCAACGAGAACGACACCGTCGCCACCGACGAGATCCGCTTCGGCGACAACGACCGCCTGGCCGCCCTCGTCGCCCACCTGGTCCGGGCCGACCTGCTCGTCCTGCTGTCCGACGTGGACGGCCTGTACGACGGCGACCCCTCGCTCCCCGGCACCACCCGCGTCGACGAGGTCCACGGGGCCGGGGACATCGCGCACGTCTCGATCGGCAGCGCCGGCAAGGCGGGCGTGGGCACCGGCGGCATGGTCACCAAGGTCGAGGCGGCCCGGATCGCGGCGGCGGCGGGCATCCCGGTGGTCCTCACCTCGGCGAGCCAGGCCGCCGACGCGCTGGCCGGCCGCGCCACGGGCACCCACTTCCACGCGACGGGCCGCCGCTCGGCCGACCGGCTGCTCTGGCTCCAGCACGCCTCCACCCCGCGAGGGCACCTGGTCCTGGACGACGGCGCCGTCCGCGCGGTCACCGAACGCGGCAGCTCCCTGCTGCCCGCGGGCATCGCGGCCGTCGGCGGCGACTTCGTCGCCGGGGACCCCGTGGAACTGCGCGCGGCCGACGGCCGGGCCGTCGCCCGGGGCCTGGTCAACTTCGACGCCAAGGAGCTCCCGCAACTCCTCGGCCGCTCCACCCGAGAGCTCGCACGGGAACTCGGACCCGCGTACGAACGGGAGGTCGTCCACCGCGATGATCTGGTCCTGCTCCAGGGCTGAGGTTCGGCGAAAACGCCGCGCGCCGGGCCGGGGACTGGTCAACTGTGAGCGGCGGACACGCGTAGCGCAGACAGGAGGCGGCTGGTGAGACGAGCGCTGACCAGCGTCGGACCGGGGGACGGTGAGGGCCGTGAGAACGGGAACGGATGCGGGGACGACCGGGACCGCTCCCGGCTCTGGCACGTGACCCTGAGCGTCTCCGGCAGGTCCGCGCCGCTTCCCGAGGTCCGGCGAGGACTGGAACAGCTGGCCCACGACCACCCCTTCCTGCTGACGAGCCGCTACGCCGAGGACCACGCCGAGATCCGGTACTGGGAGGAGGCCCGCGACCTCCACGACGCGGCGGCCGTCGCCCTGCGCCTCTGGGGCGAGCACCGCTCCTCCGCGCAGCTCCCGCCCTGGGAGATCGTCGGCCTCGAAGTCATCGACCGGGCCACCTACCACCAACGCGTGGCAGAGGGCTACGGCCCCCCACCGGCCCACCCGGTGGGCGTCCACCCCTATTGACGCCCTTCCTGACGCGCCCCTCGCACCGCTCGGCCCCGGCGGGCCTCCCGGGCTTCGGCCCGGCCGGCGTCCGAGGCGCGGGGCCGGGGCGGCAGCCCCAGCTTCCAGCCCGTCCGGCGATTGAGGACCGGGTCCGGGCGGAGCCCGGGAAACGGGAAGGGGCGGGGCGGGGAGGAAGCCCCGCGCAGCGGCCCACCCACCCCCGGACCCTGACGGCACCGGCACCGGCACCGGCACCGGCACCGGCACCGGCACCGGCACCGGCACCGGCACTGCCCCGGCCGACGGACGAGGCCGGGGCCCCACGCGCCCGGAGCACTCCCGCGAGACGGCCTCGCGCGCCCGGACACCGACCCGCCCCCGCGGGCCCGTCTCGCGGGGTGGAACCCCCTCGGCCGGGACCCGCCAGGGGCTTACCCTGGCCGCATGACCTCGCACGACGACGCCCCCGCCGCCTCCCCCGTCCTCGCCACGGCGCGAGCCGCCCGCACGGCCGCCGCCGCCCTCGCCCCACTGCCGCGGTCCGCCAAGGACGCCGCCCTGCTGGCGATCGCGGACGCGCTGGAGGCCCGTACGGCCGAGATCGTCGCGGCCAACGCCGTGGACACCGCGAAGGCCCGTGCCGCCGGGACCGGCGAGACCGTCGTCGACCGGCTCACGCTCACCCCGGAGCGGGTCGCGGCCATCGCCTCCGACGTCCGGGACGTCGCCGCCCTCCCCGACCCCGTCGGCGAGGTCGTCCGCGGCAGTACCCTCCCCAACGGCATCGACCTGCGGCAGGTCCGGGTCCCGCTCGGCGTCGTCGGCATCATCTACGAGGCCCGCCCCAACGTCACCGTCGACGCCGCGGCCCTCTGCCTCAAGTCCGGCAACGCGGTCCTGCTGCGCGGCAGCTCCTCCGCCTACGCCTCCAACACCGCCCTCGTCGCCGTCCTGCGCGACGCCGTCACGAGCGCGGGCCTGCCCGCCGACGCCGTCCAGCTCGTCCCCGGCGAGTCCCGCGACTCCGTCCGCGAGCTGATGCGCGCCCGCGGCCTCGTCGACGTCCTCATCCCGCGCGGCGGCGCCTCCCTCATCAAGACCGTGGTCGAGGAGTCGACCGTCCCGGTCATCGAGACGGGCACCGGCAACTGCCACGTCTACGTCGACGCCCAGGCCGACCTCTCCATGGCCGTGGACATCCTCGTCAACTCCAAGGCCCAGCGGCCCTCCGTCTGCAACGCCGCCGAGACCCTGCTCGTCCACCGCGACATCGCCGACGCCTTCCTGCCGCTCGCCCTCGACGCCCTCGCCGACGCCGGGGTGACCGTGCACGGCGACGCCCGCGTGCTCGCCGCCGCCGAGGATTCCAAGGTCACCGCCCTGCCCGCCACCGACGAGGACTGGGCCGCCGAGTACCTCTCCTACGACATCGCCGCCGCCGTCGTGGACTCCCTCGACGACGCCGTCACCCACATCCGCCGCTGGACCTCCGGCCACACCGAGGCGATCGTCACCACCTCGCAGGCCGCCGCGCGCCGCTTCACCCAGCTGGTCGACTCCACCACGGTCGCCGTGAACGCCTCCACCAGGTTCACGGACGGTGGCCAGTTCGGCTTCGGCGCCGAGATCGGCATCTCCACCCAGAAGCTCCACGCCCGTGGCCCCATGGGCCTCCCGGAGCTCACCTCCACCAAGTACATCGTCACCGGAGACGGTCACATCCGGTGACCGAAGGCGGGTGGGGCGTGGCCGGAATCCGTTCCGCACCCTGCCCAAAGCCGCCCCCCGGGTCTACGCTGAATCCGTGCCGGACGACGTGGGGGGCAAACCGTTCCCGGACGACGGGGAGCCCGACGACGACGACCGCGGAGGCGCGGATCACGACTTCGCCTCCGTGGTGTTCGACGAGGACTTCGTCCGGAACGCCGAGATCCGTGAACCGAGCGCGGCCGAGCGCCAGCGGGCCGCCGACCGGGCGCGCGCGGAGGCCGAGGCCGCCCGCGCCGCCACCTTCACCGGGGGCCGCCCCGGCGACGACGACCACGAGGGCTACGGCCGCCACCGCGGCTACGGCCTCGACGGTCCCGGCGGGGACCACGACCACGACTGGCCGGAAGGCCCCTACGGCGCCTACGGCGGCAGCATGCGCCCCTACCGGGGCCGCTCGCCCTGGCTGCGGCCCGTCGCCTGGGTGCTCGCCTTCGTGCTGGGGCTCGGCATGGTCGCGCTCGCCTTCAGCGCCGTCTACCGCTCCGCCCCGGGCGAGGCGGACCACGTTCCGGTGCCCGCCAGTACTCCGCTCAGGGAAGTCACCGGCGCCGACGCGTTTACGCACCCCGTCGTCCGCCAACCCTGAAAGTACGACCCCACTCGCGCAGACCGGAGCCGGGGGCTTCTCTGAAGCGGGGACAGCGGGGAGAAGCGATGGCCGTGCCAGGAGATCCACCCGACGGCACCCCCGAGGGCATCGGCGGGAACGACGACGAGTACCGGTCGGACGAGTACCGGTCGGACGAGTACCGGTCGGTGGTGTTCGACGAGGACTTCGTCCGGGCTGCCCGGCTCCAGGAGTTCTCCGCGCGGGAACGCATGGGCGAGCACGCCCGCGCCGTCCGTAGCCGCTCCTCCTGGTCGAGCGGCGGCTCCGGACCCCGCACCAGCACCCCGGGCCGGGGCGCGCGGCAGGGCATGCTCCTCGTCCTGCTCATCGCCACGGCCTTCGCCACCGCCGTCTACCTGGGCCTGCGCACCCCCTACGACCCGGCGCCCGGGGGCCCGGCCGGGCCGCTGGCCACCGTCGTCGTCCCGCTCGCCCCCGCCACCGCCGTGCCCGGCGGGCGGCCCGCCGACCTGTTCGCGCGGAGCCCCGCCGCCGACTACCGGGTGGGGGCGGCCGGGATCACCATGCCCGCCGTGCGCCACACCCGGCACTTCAGTGACGGGCAGGTCGTCGCCGCGCTGTCCATCGCCAAGGACTACCTGGTGCAGTCCTCGCTGGACCCCGACGTCCTGGCCGGCGCCGCCTCCCGGCCGGTCCGGGTGCTGCTCGACCCCGACCAGCTGGCGCAGTTCGACCGCAGCGTGTCCTCGCCCTCCGGCGACGGGAAGCACGCGGCCACCGGCTGGCTGGTCCGCTTCGACCCGGCCGCCGCCGTCCTCGCCGACCCCCGGGTCCGGGTGAGCGGCACCCTCGCCTTCGAGGAGACCGCCCCGGACGTGCTGGAGGTGACCACCGACCACACCTTCGTGTACGCCGTGCGCCCCGCCACCGGCGCCCCGGCCGCGGTGGACGGCGCCTCGCTCTTCACCGTCCGCCGCGAACTGCGCCTGCGCTTCGACCGGGAGGACCTCGCGGCCCGGCGGGCGGAGCTGGCCTCGGCCTACGTCATGGCGGGTCCCCAGGACTGCTCCGCCGACCCGGCGGCGGGCTTCCGCCCCCTGACGGCCGGAGCCCACCCGGCCGCGGTGGGACCGCCCGCGAGCGACCCGTACACGAGCGGCCACCCGCGGCGCACGGCCGGGCTGTGCGGCGCCCTGGCGGCGCCCCCGGAACGGACCGCCCCCACGGCCGCGCCCGCACCCGGCGCCCCCGCGACGGTGGTGACCGCACCCGGCGGTGAGCCCTTCCCGACCGCCCCGGTGGCCCTGCCCGCGCCCGCCCCCGTGGCCCGGCCGGCCGCTCCCGAACCGGGAGCCCCGCCCGTCAGCCCTGCCCCGTAGTTCCCCCGCCGGTTCCCTCGCCGTCCTTGGACCGGTCGTCCTTGGCCCCGTCGTCCTTGGGCCGGTCCGTGCCGCCGCGCGCGCCCGCGCCCGTACCGGTGAACCTGTCGCGGAGCTTGCCGCCCAGGTCGCCCGCGCCTCCCGCTATGTCGCCGACCAGCTTCATCAGCGGATCTCTGCTGGTGCGCACCGCGTCCGCGTAGTGGGCGGCGGACTCCCGGAAGGAGTCGGTCACCGAGGTGTCCTTGTCCTCCGCCCGCCGCGGGTAGTGGCCGTCCATGATCCGCTGGAAGTCGCGGCTCTCCGACCACTTCTTCAGCTCGGCCGCCCGCACCGTGGTGAACGGGTGCGTCCGCGGCAGTACGTTCAGGATCTTCAGGACGGAGTCGCGCAGATCGCCGCCGGCCTCGTACTCCTCGGCCTGGGTCAGGAAGGCGTCCACGTCCATCTCGTGGAGGTGGTTGCCGCCCGCCAGCTTCATCAGCCCCCGCATCGAGGCGTCCACGTCCTGTCCCACCAGCAGCCCGGCCCGGTCCGCCGAGAGCTCCGACTTGCGGAACCACTCCCGCAACGCCGCCACCAGCGTCGTGATCGCCACATTGCCCAGCGGGACCCACGCCACCTTCAGCGCCAGGTTCGTCAGGAAGAGCAGGACCGTGCGGTACACGGAGTGCCCCGACAGCGCGTGGCCCACCTCGTGGCCCACCACCGCCCGCATCTCCTCCTCGTCGAGCAGCTCCACCAGGCCCGTGGTCACCACGATGATCGGCTCGTCCAGCCCGACGCACATCGCGTTCGGCTTCGGGTCCTGCTGCACGTACATGTCCGGGACCTTCTCCAGGTCCAGGACGTGACAGGCGTCGCGGAGCATGGCGTACAGGTGCGGGAACTGCGTCTCGCCCACCCGCACCGAGTCCGACAGGAACAGCAGCCGCAGGCTGCGTTCCGGGAGCAGGCCGCTCAGGGCCTTGAACACCGTGTCGAACCCGGTCAGCCTGCGCAGCGCGACCAGGGCCGACCGGTCCGCCGGATGCTCGTACGCACGCGAGGAGATCTCCGGGAACCTCCTGCGGTCACGTGCCGGTGCCTTCTCGAATCCGGTCCCCGTCATCGCGCAACCCCCTCGGTCGACCTGGCGGACTGTCCGCCCTGTCCTCTTCAACGCCTGAGTCGGCGTGAGCGTGCCCAGGGCCCCCGCATACGATGTGAGTGAAGTCTCCGCCCGCTCCCCGACTCGATAGGTACCTGCCTGATGAGCCTCTCCTCCACCGCCCACAACCTGGTCGTCCTCGCCTCGGAGGGGGCCGGCGGCAAGGGCGGCAACCACGACAGTCTCAGCCCCTTCCTGACCGGTGGCGCCGCACTCGGCATCCTTCTCCTGATGCTCTGGGTCACCACCCGCCTCAACCGCGACCGCTAGACCGCCTCCTTCGCGATCACGACTGTCCTGCCGCCCGCCCGCCGGCGGTGCCCGCAGGCTCGGATGAGGGCCCGGACCGTGCCACCGGGCCAGTAGGCTCTGCGCTCATGGGAGAGCAGGAAGTGCCTACCGGCCCGGTCAAGCGCCGACTCGGCGTGATGGGCGGGACGTTCGATCCGGTCCACCACGGACACCTGGTGGCCGCCAGCGAGGTGGCCGCCCTTTTCCACCTCGACGAGGTGGTGTTCGTGCCCACCGGTGAGCCGTGGCAGAAGTCCCAGCGGGCCGTGTCGCCCGCCGAGGACCGCTATCTGATGACGGTCATCGCCACGGCCTCGAACCCCCAGTTCTCCGTGAGCCGCATCGACATCGACCGCGGCGGCCCGACGTACACGATCGACACCCTGCGGGACCTGAGCGCGCTCCACGACGACGCCGACCTGTTCTTCATCACCGGCGCCGATGCCCTCGCGCAGATCCTGACCTGGCGCAACGCCGACGAGCTCTTCTCGCTCGCCCACTTCATCGGAGTGACCCGGCCCGGC
The DNA here is from genome assembly GCF_044454165.1 of Streptomyces sp. NPDC051567. Classification (NCBI taxonomy): domain Bacteria; kingdom Bacillati; phylum Actinomycetota; class Actinomycetes; order Kitasatosporales; family Streptomycetaceae; genus Streptomyces; species Streptomyces sp. NPDC051567. The sequence goes on from NZ_JBITDK010000022.1 coordinate 13,263, forward strand.
CACGTGCTCACCGACGACGGGCTGCCCGAGGGCGGTGTCTCCCTGGTCGAGGTGCCCGCGCTGGCGATCTCCTCCACGGACTGCCGGACCCGCGTCGCACAGGGCGACCCCGTCTGGTACCTGGTGCCGGACGGCGTGGTGCGCTACATCGACAAGCGTGAGCTGTACCGGGGCGTCTGAGCTTTCGGCGCCCGCGCTTTCCGGCAGAGAAGGGGGCCCGCGGTGAACGACCGACAGGAGCCGTACGACCCGTACGCCGCCCAGGAGCCGCAGCGGCTCATCGGCTACGACGCGTACGGGCAGCCGGTGTACGGCCAGGCACCTGCCTTACCCACCTCACCTGCCTTACCCACCTCACCCGCCCCACCTGTCCCGGCCCCGGAATACGGACAGCCGTACGGCTACGACCACCAGCCGTACGGAGCGCAGCAGCAGCCCTACCACCCGCCGCAGCCGGCCGCCCCGGAACCCGGGCCGCAGTCCTACGGGCAGCCGGTGTACGGACAGCAGCCCCCGGCCCCCGCCCAGGGGTACGACCTGCGGCAGGACCCGCAGTGGATTCCGCAGCAGGGCTCCCCGCAGCAGACCCCTCCGGGGCAGAACTTCCCGCAGCGGTCCTTCCCGGAGCAGCCCTCTCCGGCGCGCGAAGGGCCCCCCGCCCGGTTTCCCGGGCCGGGCGGCGCCGGGCCGGACCCCGCTCACCCCGCCGGGCCGTTCGACTTCACCGACCGGCCGGACGAGGACTCCGAGGACGTCATCGACTGGCTCAAGTTCACCGAGAGCCGCACCGAACGCCGCGAGGAGGCCCGCCGCCGGGGCCGCAACCGGGTGGTGGTCCTGATCGTCGTCCTCGCCCTGTTCGTCGTCGGCGGCCTCGGTCACCTCTGGTACGCGGAGAAGCTGCCGTTCCTGGCGGACGACGGGGAGCAGAAGGCCGCCCCGGCCGCCGACGGGCCGCAGAAGCGGGACATGATCGTCGTCCACGTGCACCACACCAAGAAGGGCGGCACCTCCACGGCGCTGCTCGTCGACAACGTCACCACCCGGCAGGGCGCCACCGTCCTGCTGCCGAACGAGCTCGGCGTCCCCGGCGCGGACGGCACCTCCACGGTGCTCGCCAAGGCGGTCGGCGAGGGCGGGCTCTCCACCCGCGAGGCCGTCGACTCGGTCCTCGGCACCCACATCGGCGGCACCTGGCGCCTGGACACCCCCTTCCTGGAGAACCTGGTCGAGCTGGTCGGCGGCATCGAGGTCGACACCGACACCGCGGTCCCGGCCGACGAGGCGACCAGGGCCCCCGCCGTCGCCCAGGGGCAGCGGCAGAGCCTCAGCGGCGCGATGGCGGTCGCGTACGCCACCCACCGGGGCCAGGGCGAGCCGGAGGCCAGGCAACTGCAACGGCTGGGCTCGGTGCTGTACGCGGTGCTGCGCAAGGTCCCCGGTGACCCGAAGGCGGCGACCCTGACCGTCGAGAGCATGGGCCAGATCCTCGACCCGGCCCTGGACGCCCGGTCGCTGGGGGCCCTGCTGGCCCGGCTGGGCGAGCACGCCAAGGCGGGCGCGTACCGCACCGACGTGCTCGCGGTGAAACCGGACGGCACGCTCACCGACGACACGAACCGGACGGTGGTCAGGGAGGTCCTGGGCGGTTCCGTCACGGCGCCGCCCGCCGGGGCCGCGCCCCGGGTCGGCCTCAAGGACGCCACCGGCGACGAGAGGACGCGGACCGCGGCGAAGGCGGCGCTGCTGAACGGCGGCTACACCTTCGTGGACGGCGGCAGGGCCGACCGGGCCGCCGCCACCTCGCAGATCACGTACCAGGACGACGCGCGGCGGGAGAAGGCGATCGGGGTCGCCAGGACGCTGGGGCTGCCGGAGGCGGCCGTGAAGAAGGCCGAGAACGCGGTGAACGCGGACGTCGTGGTGGTCCTGGGCAAGGACTACAAGGCGTCCTGACCCCTGCGGAGCCACCGCGGACCCGGTGCGGGCAAGGGCCCGGCCGGGTGCGGGCAAGGGGCCCCGGCCGGTCCGGGGAACGGTCCGGGCACGGCCCTGAGCAGCGGTCGCGCCCGCGCGGGACGTTCCGCGCGGGCGGTGTCGGCGGTACATGAGACCCTTGTAAGGATCTGCCCGCCAACCCGAAAGCATGGCCAGTGACCGCCACGGACCGCTCCATCGAGCTCATCACCGCCGCCGCCCAGGCTGCGGCCGACCGGCTCGCGCACGACATCATCGCGTACGACGTCAGCGACGTGCTGTCGATCACCGACGCCTTCCTGCTCGCCTCGGCGCCCAACGACCGCCAGGTCAAGTCGATCGTGGACGAGATCGAGGAGCGCCTGCTCAAGGAGCTCGGCGCCAAGCCGGTACGCCGCGAGGGCGACCGCGACGCCCGCTGGATCCTGCTCGACTACATCGACATCGTCGTCCACGTCCAGCACAGCGAGGAGCGGGTCTTCTACGCGCTGGAGCGCCTGTGGAAGGACTGCCCCGAGATCGACCTGCCCGAGGACGCCAAGCTCACCAAGGGCAAGGCCGAGGAGCACGCCAAGCTGCGCGAGGCGGCGGGCGACGACGAACTGGACGGTGATCTGTTCTGAGCGCGCCCGACACCGGCACCACCAGCACCAGGACCGGCGCCGGTGCCACCGGTCCCGGTACGACCGGCAGGAAGATCGTCCTCTGGCGTCACGGCCAGACCGCGTGGAACCTGGAGCGCCGCTTCCAGGGCTCCACGGACATCGAGCTGACCGAGGCGGGCGTGGCGCAGGCGCGCCGTGCCGCGCGGTTGCTCGCGTCGCTGAAACCGGATGCCGTCGTCGCCTCCGACCTGCGGCGGGCCTCGGCCACGGCAGCCGAACTGGCCGCCGTGACGGGCCTGCCCGTGGAGTACGACGCGGCGCTTCGCGAGACCTACGCCGGTGACTGGCAGGGCCTCACGCACGACGAGATCCTCGCGAAGTACGGCGAGCAGTACGCGGCGTGGAAGCGCGGCGAACCGGTCCGCCGCGGCGGCGGTGAGCTGGAGACCGAGGTCGCCGACCGGGCCGCCCCGGTGGTACTGGGCCACGTCGGCCGGCTGCCGGAGAACGGCACGCTCGTCGTCGTCAGCCACGGTGGCACCATCCGTACCACCATCGGCCGTCTGCTGGGCCTGGACTCGTACTACTGGGAGGGCCTCGGCGGGCTCTCCAACTGCTGCTGGTCCGTCCTCGGCGAGGGCGCCCGCGGCTGGCGTCTGCTGGAGCACAACGCCGGCACGCTGCCGGAACCGGTGCTCGGCGACGACGACTGAGGACCCTCCCGCCGGGGCCGCCACCCGGATTTCACTTTCCGGCTGGTCGCAGGCTAGAGTTCTTCTTGTTCGCAGCGCGGAACGCCGGAAACGGGGGGAGCGCGGCGGAGAGCGGGGCTATAGCTCAGTTGGTAGAGCGCCTGCATGGCATGCAGGAGGTCAGGAGTTCAATTCTCCTTAGCTCCACAATCAGAATCCCGTCCCCAACAGGGGGCGGGATTCTTGCTTTTGTACTCTTTGCACTTGCTGACCCGGCCCGCACCGGCATGGCAGAATCGGACGGCCGGAGGGGGACACGACGGCCCGACGCGGGAGGGAGTCGCTGACGGATGGGTGCACACCGGCGGCGGTGCGACTGGTGCGACAACGGCACGCCGATCGTGCGGGACATGGACCCCGTCAATCTCGACTACCAGTACTGGTGCGAGGAATGCGCGCGGGCACTGATCATAAAAGGCGACCCGATCGAGACGTACCGCGAACTGGAGGGGGAGCCGATCTACGGCCGGCTCCTCGACGAGCACTGCACCCTCAAGCGGTTCTACCAGTTCGCGAGAGCGTGACGGTGGCGGCGGCGCGGGCGGTGTGACACGGGTGTCGGCGCGGACGGCGGCCCTGGCCCCGGCCCGGGCCGGACCCGGTGGTCACAGCGGTGGAGGCACGGCCCGAGCGGGCGTGACGAACCTTCCCAGGGGGCGGCCGGAACCGATTTTTGGACCGGGGCCATCACCGTGTAATGTTTGGGACGTCGCCAAGGGGAACCGGCACAGGGAAACCAGGCGGCAGGCAAGACGAGGGGCTATAGCTCAGTTGGTAGAGCGCCTGCATGGCATGCAGGAGGTCAGGAGTTCAATTCTCCTTAGCTCCACAGTGAAGAAGCGGGTCACCCGGATCGGGTGGCCCGCTTCTCGTCGTGCCCACGGTCTTCTTCGTGCCCACGGTCTTCGGCGGGTCCGTGACGCCGACGGTCCGGCGGTCCGACGGCCCGGCCGTCCTCCGGAGCGGCCGAGCAGCCGTGGGGGCCGCTGCGGTACCCTGGCGCCATGCGTGCCGTACGCCTTCTGCTTACCGAGCCGCGCTGATCAGCGCCGACCCTTCGAGACGGTCGGCATCGGCGCGGCGTCCCCTCCTGTGCGAGGGGTTTTTTCGTTTGGGCAGGCAGAGACGGCAGAGACGATCGATGGAGCTTCAGAAATCATGAGCGAGACGAACACCCCGGCCCCCGAGGCGGCCGAGGCGCACCGTTACACGGCTGCCATGGCCGCCGACATCGAGGCACGCTGGCAGGACGTCTGGGACGCGCGGGGCACCTACGAGGCCCCGAACCCGACCGGTGACCTGGCCGGTGACCCGGCGGTGGTCGCCCGGCCCAAGAAGTTCATCATGGACATGTTCCCGTACCCGTCCGGCGCGGGGCTGCACGTCGGCCACCCGCTCGGGTACATCGCCACCGACGTCTTCGCCCGTCACCAGCGGATGACCGGCCACAACGTCCTGCACACCCTGGGCTTCGACGCCTTCGGCCTGCCGGCCGAGCAGTACGCCGTGCAGACCGGCACCCACCCGCGGGTGTCGACCGAGGCGAACATCGAGAACATGAAGGTCCAGCTGCGCCGGCTGGGTCTGGGCCACGACAAGCGCCGGTCGTTCGCGACGATCGACCCGGACTACTACAAGTGGACCCAGTGGATCTTCCTGCAGATCTACAACTCCTGGTACGACGCGGACGCGCGCCGGGCCCGGCCGGTCGCCGAGCTGATCGCCGCCTTCGAGGACGGCTCCCGTGAGGTCCCGGGAGGCCGGGAATGGGCCGGGCTGACCGCGGGCGAGCGGGCCGACGTCCTCAACGAGTACCGGCTGGCGTACGCCTCGGACGCGCCCGTGAACTGGTGCCCCGGGCTGGGCACCGTACTGGCCAACGAGGAGGTCACCGCGGACGGGCGTTCCGAGCGCGGCAACTTCCCCGTCTTCAAGTCCAAGCTGAGCCAGTGGAACATGCGGATCACCGCCTACGCCGACCGGCTGCTGGACGACCTGGACGGGCTGGACTGGCCCGAGGCCATCAAGCTCCAGCAGCGCAACTGGATCGGGCGCAGCGAAGGCGCGCGGGTCGACTTCGCGGTCGGCGACGACGCCGCGATCACCGTCTTCACCACCCGCCAGGACACGCTGTTCGGCGCGACGTACATGGTGCTGGCGCCCGAGCACGAGCTGGTCCCCGCGCTCGTCCCGGCGGCCTGGCCCGAGGGCACCCACCCCGTCTGGACCGGCGGCCACGCCACCCCGGCCGAGGCCGTGGAGGAGTACCGCAAGCAGGCCGCGTCGAAGTCGGACGTCGAGCGGCAGGCCGAGGCCAAGGACAAGACCGGTGTCTTCACCGGCGCGTACGCGACCAACCCGGTCAGCGGCGAGCAGGTGCCGGTCTTCATCGCCGACTACGTGCTGATGGGCTACGGCACCGGCGCGATCATGGCCGTGCCGGCGCACGACACCCGCGACTTCGCGTTCGCGCGCGCCTTCGAGCTGCCGATGCGCTGCGTGGTGCAGCCCTCGGACGGCCGCGGCACCGACCCGGCGGAGTGGGACGACGCGTTCGCCTCGTACGACGCCGCGCTGGTCAACTCGACCGGTGACGGCATCTCGCTCGACGGACTGGGCGTCGTCGAGGCGAAGGCCACGATCACCGAATGGCTGCGGGAGCGCGGCATCGGTGAGGGGACGGTCAACTTCCGGCTGCGCGACTGGCTCTTCAGCCGTCAGCGGTACTGGGGCGAGCCCTTCCCGATCGTCTACGACGAGGACGGCGTCGCCCACGCGCTGCCCGCGTCGATGCTGCCGCTGGAGCTGCCGGAGGTCGAGGACTACTCGCCGCGCACCTTCGAGCCGGACGACGCCACGTCGAAGCCGGAGACCCCGCTGTCGCGCAACGAGGCGTGGGTCCACGTGGAGCTGGACCTGGGCGACGGCTCCGGGGTCAAGCGCTACCGCCGCGAGACCAACACCATGCCCAACTGGGCCGGTTCCTGCTGGTACGAGCTGCGCTACCTCGACCCGCACAACGCCGAGGCGCTGGTCGACCCGGTCATCGAGCAGTACTGGATGGGCCCGCGCGAGGGCGCCCCGCACGGGGGCGTGGACCTGTACGTGGGCGGCGCCGAGCACGCGGTGCTGCACCTGCTGTACGCGCGTTTCTGGTCCAAGGTCCTCTTCGACCTGGGTCACGTCTCGTCGGCCGAACCGTTCCACAAGCTCTTCAACCAGGGCATGATCCAGGCGTACGCCTACACCGACTCGCGCGGTGTGTACGTGCCGGCGGCCGAGGTCGAGGAGCGTGACGGCGGGTACTTCTACCAGGGCGAGCCGGTCAAGCGCGAGCACGGCAAGATGGGCAAGTCCCTGAAGAACGCCGTCACGCCGGACGAGATCTGCGAGGAGTACGGCGCGGACACCCTGCGCCTGTACGAGATGGCGATGGGCCCGCTGGACGTCTCGCGCCCGTGGGACACCCGGGCCGTGGTCGGCCAGTACCGGCTGCTGCAGCGGCTGTGGCGCAACATCGTGGACGAGGAGACGGGCGCGGTGACGGTCGTCGACGCCGAGCCCGCCGAGGTGACCCTGCGCGTACTGCACAAGGCGATCGACGGGGTCGGTGCGGACCTGTCCGGGCTGCGGTTCAACACCGCCATCGCGAAGATCACCGAGCTGAACAACGCGCTGACGAAGGCGGGCCGCCCGCTGGAGCGCTCGGTCGCGGAGCGGCTGGTGCTGCTGGTCGCGCCGCTGGCCCCGCACATCGCGGAGGAGCTGTGGCACCGGCTGGGGCACAGCGACTCGGTGGTCCACCAGGACTTCCCGGTCGCGGACCCGGCGTACGTGGTGGATGAGACCGTGACGTGCGTGGTGCAGGTCAAGGGCAAGGTCAAGGCCCGGCTGGAGGTGGCGCCGACGATCTCGGACGCGGAGCTGGAGCAGCTGGCGGTCACGGACGCGGGCGTGGTCGCGGCGCTGGGCGGCGCGGAGATCCGCAAGGTGATCGTGCGCGCGCCGAAGCTGGTGAACATCGTCATCTGAGGCCGGCGCGTGGCCGGTGCGTGGCGGTCCGGGTCGCCCTCGGGGGTGCCCGGACCGCGTCGACCGGGACTTCCCGCCGTGTACAGGCCGTGTATAGGGGTAGTCCCGTACGGGCAGGTTGGGGGTTCGACGGGAACCCTTGATCTGCCCGTGGCGTTTACCGTGGAGAGTACGGACGAAGAGCCGACCGGGGACTGGGGAAGGGACACTCATGGAGGTCGCGTTGATCATCTTCGCGCTGACGCTGCTTCTCGCCCTCCTCGGACTGGGCGCGTACGCGACCGCCAAGGTGGTCGGGGCGGCCAAGCGCGGTGTGGACCGTACGATCACCCAGGCCCGCCGGACGGTGGAGGACACCACCTTGAAGGCGAAGAGCTTCGGCCAGGTCGGGGTCACGGGGGCGCTGGCGCAGCTACGGCTCGACCTGCGGACCTCGATGCGGACCACGCAGCAGGAGCTGAACGAAGGGGTCCGGACGGACGCCTCGCTCGGGGAGTCGATAGCCCTGTTCGAGCGGCTGAGCGCGTACGGACACGAACTGGACGCCGAACTGAAGCGGCTGGAACAGGAGCCGGACCGGCAGCGGATCGCCACCAGCTTGCCCGACCTGCGGGAACGCACCACCAAGATCACGCAGGCCGCGGATTCGCTGCGCTGGGCCGCGCGCGACCGTGCCCGGCGCCTCGCGGAGGACGACCTCTCCCACCTGTCGGGTCAGATCGATGTCGAGTCCGGCGCGCTGCGGGACTGGTCCCACGAGCCGGTGGACGAGCTGGCGGCGGCCGCTGCCGAGTGGGACGCGGCGCAGGCCTCTGCCACCGGTACCGGTACCGGCGCTGGTGCGGCGGCTCCGGCCGAGGCCCCGGCAGCGGACGGGCGGGCCGCGAGGCCCGGGCCGGCCGCTCTGAACCCGGCCGCGCAGACGTCCCCGTACCCCTGGCAGCAGGCCCGGCGGCCGGAGACCACGACCTGACGCAGTCGGGCCGGGCGGGGCCGTCGGTGGCGGTGTGAGCACGGGGCGGCGGGCGGGTGCGGTGGGGCCGGCGGGCACGGTGGTGCCGGTCGGCGGCCTTGTGCGGTGCGGCAGAGGCTCCCGGTCGCGGTGGGGCCGTCCCGGCGGAGGCCCGGGTGGAGGGCCCCAGGCTGCCGCCCCGGTGCTACGGGCGGTAACCTCCGGCTCATGTCCCGCCATGTCGCGATCGTCACCGATTCCACGGCCTACCTGCCCCAACCGGCGATGACGCGGCACGGAATCACCTCCGTCCCGCTCACCGTGGTGCTCGGCGACGAGGCGTTCGAGGAAGGCACCGAGATCTCGGCCCGCAGCCTCGCCCTGGCCCTGCAGAAGCGCCGCTCGGTGACCACCTCCCGGCCCAGTCCGCAGGAGTTCGTACGGGCCTACCAGGCCGCCGCGGACGACGGCGCCACCGGCATCGTCAGCCTGCACCTGTCCGCCGAGTTCTCCGGCACCTACGACGCCGCCGTGGTCGCGGCCAGGACCGCGCCCGTGCCCGTCCGCGTCGTCGACACCGGAATGGTCGCGATGGCCCTCGGCTTCTGCGCCCTCGCCGCCGCCGAGGTGGCGGAGACCGGCGGCTCCGTGGACGAGGCCGTGGCCGCCGCCGAGAAGCGGGCCGCGGAGATGTCCGCGTACTTCTACGTCGACACCCTCGACTACCTCCGCCGCGGCGGCCGGATCGGGGCCGCGCAGGCGATCCTCGGCTCGGCCCTCGCGGTCAAGCCACTGCTCACGCTGGACGGCGGACGGATCGAGATGCTGGAGAAGGTCCGCACCGCCTCCAAGGCCATCGCCCGGCTGGAGGAGCTGGCCGTCGAGCGCGCCGGGGCGGGCAGTGTCGACGTGGCGGTGCACCACCTGGCGGCCCCCGAACGGGCGGAGAAGCTCGCGCAACGACTCCGGGAACGTATCCCCGGCCTGGTCGAACTGCACGTCAGCGAGGTGGGCGCGGTGATCGGCGCGCACACCGGACCGGGGCTGCTGGCGGCGGTCGTCTCGCCCCGCTGATCCCCGCTGATCACCGGAACGAGTGAGGGGGATATCCACAACGGTCCTGTTCTCCACAGGAATTGAAGGCTCCGGACGGCCTTTCGGATTCACCCCTACCGTCGGGACATGACTCTTCGCGCACGTACGTCGTCTGCGTATCCGTACCCGGCTTCGTATCCGGCCGGGGCCACCAGCGGACCCGGCCGATCCCGCCGTTCCGACAGCCGCTCGTCCGACAGCCGTTCGTTCCACGGCCGTCCCTACGGCAGGCGTCCCTCCGGTGACCGTCCCCCCGGCAGCCGCCCACGTCACCGCCGGGGTGGTGGCCATCGGCCACCGCTTCCGGAGCACGAGGCGGTACGCCGCCGTGTGGAGGCCCTCATGGGCGGCGGTGGTCCACCGGGTGCAGGGCCGGGGACACCGACCGCGCCGGAGGCCGGTCCGGCGCCCGGGCCCGGGGCGGCGGAAGCCGTGGCGCGGGCAGCACCTCGCGAGGTACCCCGGCAGGCTGCGGAAACCGCACCCCGGGCGGTGACGGCTCCCGAGTCCGTGGCGGGACCCGCGCCCCGGAGGGAGCCCGGCTCCGCTCCGGTGGCGGGCGGGAACCCCTCCGCGGGGGAGCCCGGGGAAGCGGCCGGGCCGGGCGCCGGGACCGCGCGGTGGCTCGCGGTGCGGGAGCGGCTGCCCGTGTGGCTCCAGGCCCGCTGCGAGACGGCGCCGCGCACCGTCGCCGCCGTGGCCGTGGCCCTGGTCGTCGCGGTCGGGTTCGCCGCACAGCAGTACTGGTCGGCCCGGCCGCAGCCGGTGACCGCGCCCACGGTCGTCGCCCCGGGCCCGGCAGCGCCGCCGGTGCCCGGGCCGGAGCCCGGAGCGGCTGCCACCGCCGGGAGCACCCGCATCGTCGTCGACGTCAGCGGCAAGGTCCGGGACCCCGGCGTGCGCAAGCTGCCCGCCGGGTCGCGGGTGGAGGACGCCCTGGCCGCCGCCGGGGGAGTACGGCCGGGCACGGACACCACCGGGCTGAACCGGGCCCGGGTCCTGGTGGACGGCGAACACGTACTGGTGGGCGCCACGGCGCAGCCGCAGCCCGGTGGGGGCGGCCCGAGCCCCGGCCCGCTCAGCCTCGGCACGGCCACGGTCGAACAACTGGACGGCCTGCCGGGGGTCGGGCCGGTGCTGGCCCAGCACATCGTCGACTTCCGGACGGCCCGCGGAGGCTTCCGCTCCGTGGACGAACTCCGCCAGGTCAACGGCATCGGTGAGCGGCGGTTCGCCGATCTGCGCAGGCTGGTGCGGCCGTGAACCGGCCCGAGCACGCGGGCCCGGTGGATCTGCGCCTCGTGGTGCCGGCCCTGGCGGCCTGGGCGGCAGCCGCCGTCGCCCTGGACGCGTCCGCCGGCGCGACCGCCGTCGGGGCGGGAGCGGCCGTGGCCGGCGCGGGGCTGCTGATACTGGCCGGGCACAGGCGGCCGGACCTGCTGTGGAGGGTCGCCGCGGCCGGGGCGGCAGCCCTGCTGTGCGCGGCGGCCGGAGCCGGGGTCGCCGGGCTCCAGCGGGCCGAGTCCCGGGCCGGGCCGGTGGTGGGACTGGCCCGCGAGCACGCCCGGGTCCAGGTGGAACTCACCGTCGGCTCCGATCCCCGGGCCGTGCGGAGCACGGGCGGGCCGCCCCTGACCGCGCTGGACGCGGTGGTGACCCGGGTGACCGGGCCCGACGGGGCGCGCACCCGGGTCGCGACCCCGGTGCGGGTACTGGCCGGGCACCCGGGATGGGCCCGGCTGCTGCCCTCGACCCGGGTCGAGACGGTCGCCGCGCTGGCCCCGGCCCGGAGCGGGGAGCGGGCCGTGGCCCTGCTCCGCCCCGCGAGCGGCACACCGCCCGCGGTGACCGGCGGCCCGGACACCGCGCAACGCCTCGCCGGGCACCTGCGGGCCGGGCTGCGCGAGGCCGCCGAAGGGCTCGCCCCGGATGCCAGGGCCCTGCTCCCGGGGCTGGTGGTCGGGGACACGTCCAGGGTCCCGCCCGACCTCCACGAGGCGTTCCGGGCCACCGACCTGCTGCACCTGCTGGCGGTGTCCGGTTCCAACCTTACCGTGGTGCTCTTCCTGCTCATCGGCCCCCCGGCCCGGGCACAACACGCGGAACGACGCGGCCTGGCGCCCCGCCTCGGGCTCTCGCTGCGGGCCACGGCCGTGTGCGGGGCGGCCCTGACGCTGGCGTTCGTGGTGGTTTGCCGACCGGAACCGAGCGTGTTGCGGGCCGCGGCCTGCGGGGCGGTCACCCTGCTGGCCATCGCCACCGGGCGCCGCAGGTCCCTGATCCCGGCCCTCGCCGCCGCCGTGCTCCTGCTGGTGCTCTACGACCCGTGGCTCGCCCGCAGCTACGGGTTCCTGCTCTCCGTACTGGCCACCGGGTCCCTGCTGACCCTCGGCCCCCGGTGGAGCGACGCCCTGCGAAGGCGCGGGATGCGGCCCCGGCCGGCCGAGGCGCTGGGGGCCGCCCTGGCCGCCCAGGCGGTGTGCGCGCCCGTGGTCGTCGTGCTCACGGCCCGGGTCAGCCTGGTGGCGGTGCCGTGCAACCTGCTGGCCGAGGTGGCGGCGGGCCCGGCGACGGTGCTCGGCTTCGCGACGCTCGCGGTGGCCCCGGTGTGGATGTCCGGCGCGGAGCTGCTCGCCCGGTGCGCGGGGGTCCCGGCCGGGTGGATCGCCACGGTGGCCAGGACCGGCGCCCGGTTCCCGGGAGCGGAACTGCCCTGGCCGGGCGGGCTCACCGGCGGTGTGCTCCTCGCCGCCCTCACCTTGGCCGTCGTGGTCCTCGGCGCCAGGATCGGACGGCGGCGGTGGCTCTGCGCGGCCCTGGCCGTACTGCTCCTCCTCGCCGTGCTGAGGCCGCCGCAGCTCACCCGTACGCTCACCGGCTGGCCCCCGCCGCGGTGGAGCTATGTCCAGTGCGCCGTCGGCCAGGGGGACGCCGCCGTACTCGCCGTCGGCCCGGGCACGGCCGTGGTGGTGGACACCGGACCCGAACCGGGCCCGGTGGACGACTGCCTCCGCGCCCTGGGCGTGCGCAGGGTCCCCCTGGTGCTGCTGACGCACTTCCACGCCGACCACGTCGGGGGCCTGGCCGGTGTGGTGCGGGGCCGGACCGTGGGCATGATCCAGACCACCGCGCGGGAAGAGCCGCCGGGGCAGGCCGCGGCCGTACGCAGGACCGCGGCCGGAGCCGGTGTACCCGTCGTGACGGCGGTACCGGGGGAGCGGCGCCGGGCCGGCCCCCTGGAGTGGCAGGTGCTGTGGCCGCCGCCGGGCGGGCCCCTCACCGAGGGCCCCAACGACGCGAGCGTCGCCCTGCTCGTCCGTGCCGCCGGGACGGCTCTGCTCCTGCTGGGCGACCTCGAACCACCCGCACAGCAAGCCCTCCTGAGGAACCACCCGCAGCTGGGACCGGTGGACGTCCTCAAGGTCGCCCACCACGGCTCCGCACACCAGGACCCCGCCCTGCTGGCCCGCGTCCGACCCCGCCTCGCGATCGTCCCGGTCGGCGCGGGCAACCGCTACGGGCACCCCGCGCCCGGTACGCTCGCACGGTTGCGGGCGCTGGGATCGACCGTACTGCGCACCGACACCGACGGCTCGATCGCCGTCACCGGCACCGGTCCACGGCTGCGGGCGTTCACCACCGACCGGCGCCGGAACGGGCCGCGCGGCGGGCGGCGGAACCGGCGCGGGCATTCCGGACGTGACCACTCTGTTTGCCCCCGACCCGGCAGCATGATCGAATGCGTCTTCGCCAGAACGGTCCAAGTCCACACAGCACGGGGGTGCATCAGCCATGTTCGGTCGGCGACGGGGGATGGAGGCGGGCGGAAGCTCCAGCCCGCACACATCCGCGACACTGACGCTGCCGCCGACGGCGCGTCTGCTCAGCTGCCGGGTCCTCGACACGGTCCACCAACCTGTCCGGCAGGCCAGGTTCGAGGTGACCGACCCGATCGGCCGGCGGATCGTCAGGGGGGAGACCGACCCCTACGGCGGGTTCACCGCGGCCCTGCCGGAGGGGGAGTACCGGCTCTCCGTCACCGCCGAGGGCTACGCGCCGTTCCACGGGGCCACACTCGTGGGGGACCCGGCGCAGCCCGGCACCGGGGAGATCATCCTCGACGCGGTGGAACCGCCGCTGCTGCCGCAGCCCGGTCACTGGGAGATCGACCCGACGCATTCGTCCATCGCCTTCACGGCCCGGCACATCGGCTTCGCCCGGATCCACGGCCGGTTCAACACGTTCGCCGGGGCGGTACGGATAGCCGAGCGGATGGAGGACTCCTCCATGCGCGTGATCATCGACGCGGCGAGCATCGACACCGGGATGCGGCTGCGCGACGACCACCTGCGGTCCGGCGACTTCCTGGACGCGGTCCGGCACCCGACCGTGGAGTTCTACAGCGAACGGTTCATCCACCGCAGCGGCAGCCGCTGGGCCGTCGCGGGCGCCCTCAACCTCCACGGAGTCAGCCGCTCCGTCACCCTGGACACCCAGTACCTGGGCCTCGGCACGGGCCTGGAGGAAGAACCGCGCGCCGCCTGCCGGGCCACCACCGAACTGAACCGGGAGGACTTCTCCCTGAACTGGCAGTCGATCCTGGCGCACGGGATGGCGGCCGTCGGATCGGGCGTGAAGGTCACGCTGGACATCCAGATCGTGCACAAGGCGTAGGGGCAGGACCAGGACCAGGCGTAGGGGCAGGTGCCGGCGCGGGAACGGATGCGGCCCGGACCCGGATCTGGGCCCGGACCCGGATCTGGGCCCGGTTCCGGACCCGGATCTGGAACCGGGTCGGGGCCCTACGGGGTCTCCAGCCAGCCCTCGTACTCTGCGACGAGGTCGTCCAGCGAGGTCGCGTCCAGTTGCTCCCGGGGGTCTTCGACGACGACCAGCCACTGGGCGTCCTCGGCGTCGTCCTCGCCGGCCAGGGCGTCACGGAACAGCTGCGGTTCCTCCAGGAGCCCGAAGCGGTCGACGACCTCACGCGCCACCTCCTCGGCGGCGTCGCGGTCGGGCAGAACCAGTACATGTCGCACGTTCACGCGACCATTCTCGGGTACGCGGGGCGGGGGGCTGTCGGTGCGGCATGGGATGCTGGACCCGATGGCCACCAGGAAGAACTCCACCGACGATCCGCTCGCCCCGCTCACCCTCGCCGTGGGGCAGGAGGAACTGCTGCTCGACCGTGCCGTGAGGGAAGTGGTGACGGCCGCGCGCGCGACGGACGCCGACACGGACATCCGCGACCTGGCCTCCGAGCAGCTCCAGCCCGGCACCCTGGCCGAGCTGACGAGTCCCTCGCTCTTCTCCGAGCGCAAGGTGCTGGTGGTGCGCAACGCGCAGGACCTGGCCGCGGACACGGTCAAGGAGGTCAAGGCGTACCTCGCGGCGCCGTTCGAGGAGATCTCGCTCGTCCTCCTCCACGCGGGCGGGGTCAAGGGCAAGGGACTGCTGGACGCGGCCCGCAAGGCCGGGGCCCGGGAGGTCGCCTGCCCGAAGATGACGAAGGCGGCGGACCGGCTGGCCTTCGTGCGCGGCGAGTTCCGGACGCTGGGGCGTACGGCGACCCCCGAGGCGTGCCAGAACCTGGTCGACGCGATCGGCAGCGACCTGAGGGAGCTGGCGAGTGCGGCGGCGCAACTGTGCGCGGACGTCGAGGGCACCATCGACGAAGCCGTCGTCGGCCGCTACTACACGGGCCGGGCGGAGGCGTCCAGCTTCACGGTCGCCGACCGGGCCGTCGAGGGGCGCGCGGCCGAGGCTCTCGAAGCCCTGCGCTGGTCCCTGTCCACCGGGGTGGCGCCGGTCCTGATCACCAGTGCCCTCGCCCAGGCGGTGCGGGCGATCGGCAAGCTGGCCTCCGCCCCGCGCGGGGCCCGCCCGGGAGACCTCGCCCGGGACCTGGGCATGCCGCCGTGGAAGATCGACCGGGTCCGTCAGCAGATGCGGGGCTGGTCCGCGGATGGTGTCTCGGACGCGCTGCGGGCCGTCGCCGCCGCCGACGCGGGGGTGAAGGGCGGCGGGGACGACCCCGAGTACGCCCTGGAGAAGGCGGTCGTGGCAGTGGCCCGCGCGGCCCGCACCCCGCGCCGCTAGCCGCTGACTACCGCCGCTCGGGGGTGGTGACCGGGAAGGGGCGTCGGCCCGCGAGGCCCCCCGGCTGCCGCCGGGCCGGACGCAGGGCCACTGCCGCGCCCGGAACGGTCGCCCCGCCGGGTACCCGGCTGCTGCTGGGTCTACGGCCGCGGCGGCTCTTCCCCTGCTGTCGCCGGGTACCTCGTCGGCCGAGGACGGCCCGCGTCGCCCCTGTTCCGTCCCCGCCCCCGTTCTTGTCCCCGCTCCTGTTTCTCATGTCCCGCCCTGTCCCTCCCGCCTCGGTGTGGTGCGGTCGTGGGGCGGAAGCACGGCGCGGGGTGAATCCGTCGGGACCGTCCGCGCGGGAGCCTGTGCGCGTCGGCACGGTGAGGTGCTGGAGACGGCGAGCGGTGTCGGGGTGATGGGTGGCGCCGGGCGGTGAGGTGCTGGAGGCGGTTCACGCCTCCGCCGGTACCGCACCGCACCCGGACCGGGCCGGGAGCCGCTGTGGCCCGGCTCTCCGGCAAGCCGCGCCTCGGGCTTCGCCCGGGCCGTTGTCCCGGGCCGGCGCCCCAGGAGGAGTCCCCACCCCTCGGCCCTGCCGCCCGGCGACACCATGGCCCGCCTGCCCGCCTGCCCGCCTGCCCGCACCGGCGGCCAGGGGACCCCGTACGCGGGTGGCCGGGTGGCCGGGCCGGGGCCAGAAGGGGCGGGATGCGAGAAGGCCCCGGGCGCCGCCCTGGGGAGGGCGGAGGCCGGGGCCTTCGTCGTACTGCTGGAGTGCGCCGCACCCGCGTGGCGAACGCAGGCCGCGTGCGGCGCGGGGGCCGGTCAGGAGCGGGAGAGAGGGCCCGCTGGTTCCTCACCGGCGATTCACATCAGGAGCTCAGCCCTGGAGGGTGGCAACCTTGGTGGCCAGCGCCGACTTCTTGTTGGCGGCGGCGTTCTTGTGGATGACACCCTTCGAGACAGCCTTGTCGAGCGCACGCGCGGCGGCGCGAGAAGCCACGGTGGCCTTCTCGGCGTCACCGGCGAGGACGGCCTCGCGGGCCTTGCGGATCGCGGTCTTGAGCGAGGACTTGACGGCCTTGTTACGCAGGCGCGCCTTCTCGTTCGTCTTGTTCCGCTTGATCTGGGACTTGATGTTCGCCACGAAAGAGCCTTTTCAGGTTCAGAGTTTGATCTTCGGATTGCGTCCCGGACGATGAGAGGTCATACGAGACACAGCTGCCCAGGCTACCAGCAGGGCTCCGGGCGGCCCAAACCGAGCGCACTGCCCCGTCCATGGGACCATGGGAGTCTGCGTATAGATCCGACTTCGCTGCGACGAGATCCGAACTTTCGCTGAGACTCCGTTCCGACTTCGTTCCGACTGCGACCCGAGAATCAGGACACTGCGTGCCCGCGATCCCCAGCCACGTGCCCGAGCCGAGCCGTACCGACCCGGCGCTGATCCGCAACTTCTGCATCATCGCGCACATCGACCACGGCAAGTCGACCCTTGCCGACCGGATGCTCCAGCTCACCGGTGTGGTCGACCAGCGGCAGATGCGTGCCCAGTACCTCGACCGCATGGACATCGAGCGTGAGCGCGGCATCACGATCAAGTCCCAGGCGGTCCGGCTGCCGTGGGCTCCCACGACGGGCGAGGGTCAGGGCAGCACCCACATCCTCAACATGATCGACACCCCCGGGCACGTCGACTTCACCTACGAGGTCTCGCGCTCCCTCGCCGCGTGCGAGGGAACGGTCCTCCTGGTGGACGCCGCGCAGGGCATCGAGGCGCAGACCCTCGCCAACCTGTACCTGGCGATGGAGAAGGACCTCGCGATCGTCCCGGTCCTGAACAAGATCGACCTGCCGGCCGCCCAGCCGGAGAAGTTCGCCGAGGAGCTCGCCAACCTGGTCGGATGCCAGCCCGAGGACGTGCTGCGCGTCTCGGCGAAGACCGGTGTCGGCGTGGACGTCCTGCTCGACAAGATCGTCGCCACCGTCCCGGCCCCGGTCGGCGTCAAGGCCGCCCCCGCCCGCGCGATGATCTTCGACTCGGTCTACGACTCGTACCGCGGTGTCGTGACCTACGTCCGTGTGGTCGACGGCCAGCTCAACAAGCGCGAGCGCATCCGGATGATGTCCACCGGCGCCACGCACGAGCTGCTGGAGATCGGTGTCTCCTCCCCGGAGATGACCCCGTCCGACGGCATCGGCGTCGGCGAGGTGGGTTACATCATCACCGGCGTGAAGGACGTCCGGCAGTCCAAGGTCGGTGACACCATCACCAGCCTGCACAACGGCGCGACCGAGGCCCTCGGCGGCTACAAGGACCCGCGTCCGATGGTCTTCTCGGGCCTGTACCCGCTCGACGGCTCGGACTACCCGGACCTGCGCGAGGCCCTGGACAAGCTCCAGCTCAACGACGCCGCGCTCGTCTACGAGCCCGAGACCTCGGCGGCGCTCGGCTTCGGCTTCCGCGTCGGCTTCCTCGGCCTGCTCCACCTCGACGTGGTCCGCGAGCGCCTGGAGCGCGAGTTCGGCCTCGACCTGATCGCCACCGCGCCCAACGTGGTCTACCGGGTCGTCCTGGAGGACGGCAAGGAAGTCACCGTCACCAACCCGAGCGAGTTCCCCGAGGGCAAGATCTCGGACGTCTTCGAGCCGGTCGTCCGGGCCACCCTGCTCGCGCCGTCCGAGTTCATCGGCGCGATCATGGAGCTCTGCCAGCAGCGCCGCGGCACCCTCCTCGGGATGGACTACCTCTCCGAGGACCGGGTCGAGATCCGTTACACGCTCCCGCTCGCGGAGATCGTCTTCGACTTCTTCGACCAGCTGAAGTCCAAGACGCGCGGTTATGCCTCCCTCGACTACGAGCCCACCGGCGAGCAGGCATCCGGCCTGGTCAAGGTCGACATCCTGTTGCACGGCGACAAGGTCGACGCCTTCTCCGCCGTCACGCACAAGGACGCCGCCTACGCCTACGGCGTGCGCCTCGTCGCCAAGCTGCGCGAGCTGATCCCGAGGCAGGCCTTCGAGATCCCGATCCAGGCCGCGATCGGCTCCCGCGTCATCGCCCGCGAGACCATCCGCGCCATCCGCAAGGACGTCCTCGCCAAGTGCTACGGCGGTGACATCTCCCGTAAGCGGAAGCTGCTGGAGAAGCAGAAGGAGGGCAAGAAGCGGATGAAGATGGTCGGTTCCGTGGAGGTCCCGCAGGAGGCGTTCATCGCCGTCCTCTCCAGCGACGAGTCCGGCGGCAAGAAGAAGTGATCCGGTGACTCCCGGGTGACCGGCGGGGACGGTCTTGTCCCCGGGCCGCGCGAGACGGGCCCCCACGCACACGCGTGGGGGCCCGTTTCGTTATCAAGCGGCCACCCGCCAGCCCTTACGCACCGGCCGGGCGGCCTCTAGGCTGATCGGGCTCGATGGTTACCCGCCAGTTACAAGCCCTGCCGCGTGGTCCGGAGGACATCCGTGAGCGACACACAGACCTTGATCGAGAACCGTCCGCCCACCGTGGCGACGCTCTTCCTGGAGCGTGTCGCCGCCACGCCGAACGGTGAGGCCTACCGGTTCCCAGTGCCCGCGGCCGGGGGGCGGGGCGGTCCCGACGACTGGAAGTCGCTCAGCTGGGGTCAGGCCGCCGAACGGGTCTTCGCCGTCGCGGCGGGTCTGATCACCCTCGGACTGCGGGCCGAGGACCGGGTCGCGCTCGCCTCCAGCACGAGGATCGAGTGGATCCTCGCCGACCTCGGCGTGATGTGCGCCGGGGCCGCGACCACCACCGTCTACCCGAGCACCAACGCCCAGGAGTCGGCCTACATCCTCGCCGACTCGGCGAGCCGGGTCCTGATCGCCGAGGACGCGGTGCAGCTGGCCAAGGCCCGCGAGCACCGGGCCGACCTGCCCGAGCTGGCCCACGTCGTGGTCCTGGAGGCCGCCGACGCCGTCCCCGCCGAGGGGGACCCGGAGGGCTGGGTGCTCTCCCTCGCCGAACTGGAGCGGCGCGGCGCGGAGCACCTCGCCAAGGAGCCCGAGGCGGTCAGGGAGCGGATCGCGGCCATCACCGCCGACCAGCTCGCCACCCTCATCTACACCTCCGGCACCACCGGCCGCCCCAAGGGCGTGCGACTGCCGCACGACAACTGGTCGTACATGGCCAAGGCGACCGTGGCGACCGGCCTCATCACCAAGGACGACGTCCAGTACCTGTGGCTGCCGCTGGCCCACGTCTTCGGCAAGGTCTTGACCTCCGGCCAGATCGAGGTCGGGCACGTCACCGCCGTCGACGGCCGCATCGACAAGATCATCGAGAACCTGCCGGTCGTCCAGCCGACCTACATGGCTGCCGTCCCGCGCATCTTCGAGAAGGTCTACAACGGGGTCGCCGCCAAGGCCCGCGCGGGCGGCGGCGCCAAGTACAAGATCTTCGAGTGGGCCTCCGGGGTCGCCCGCGCCTACGCCAAGGCCTCCCAGGACAGCTTCCGGCGCACCGGCAGGGCGTCCGCCCCCTTCGGCCTCACCGTCCAGCACAAGATCGCCGACGTGCTCGTCTACTCCAAGCTGCGCGCCGCCTTCGGCGGACGGCTGCGCGCCGCCGTCTCCGGCTCGGCCGCCCTCGCCCCCGAGATCGGCTACTTCTTCGCCGGCGCGGGCATCCACATCCTGGAGGGCTACGGCCTGACGGAGTCCAGCGCGGCCTCGTTCGTGAACCCCGGCGAGGCGTACCGCACCGGCACCGTCGGCAAGCCGCTCCCCGGCACCGAGGTCCGGATAGCCGACGACGGCGAGATCCTGCTGCGCGGCCCCGGCATCATGCAGGGCTACCACGGGCTCCCCGACAAGACCGCCGAGGTACTGGAGGCGGACGGCTGGCTGCACACCGGCGACATAGGCGAGCTGTCGCCCGACGGCTACCTGCGCATCACCGACCGCAAGAAGGACCTGATCAAGACCTCGGGCGGCAAGTACGTCGCCCCCGCCGAGGTCGAGGGACAGTTCAAGGCGATCTGCCCGTACGTCTCCAGCATCGTGGTGCACGGCGCGGACCGGAACTTCTGCTCGGCGCTGATCGCGCTCGACGGCCCGGCCATCCTGGGCTGGGCGGCCGAGAACGGGCTGGCCGGGAAGACGTATGCCGAGGTCGTGGCCGCGCCGGAGACCACCCGGCTCGTGGAGACGTACGTACAGAGCCTCAACGAGGGCCTCCAGCGCTGGCAGACCGTGAAGAAGTTCCGGCTGCTGCCGCGCGACCTGGACGTCGAGCACGGGGACCTCACGCCGAGCCTGAAGCTGAAGCGGCCGGTGGTCGAAAGGGAGTTCAAGCACCTGATCGACGAGATGTACGAGGGCACGCGCGAGCTCTGACCCGGCCGGCGGGCCCGCCGCCGGCCGGACCCGGCGGGCCAGGGCCACCCCGTACCGCAGCGTCCGCCCGGCCCGGCGGTACCCGGTGCGCACCGGCCGCCGCCGGGCCGGGAGAGCGGAGCGGCCGGGTGCAGGACAATGGAGCCATGCCTTCCGCACTGCCCGACGGTGAACCCATGCCCGAAGACGGCTCGCTGCCGTCGCACGCCCTGGCGGGTGCCGGGGACCGGCCGCTCGGGTTCTACCTGCACGTCCCGTACTGCGCCACGCGCTGCGGGTACTGCGACTTCAACACGTACACGGCGACCGAGCTGCGCGGGACCGGCGGGGTGCTCGCCTCCCGGGAGAACTACGCGGACACCCTGATCGACGAGGTCCGGCTGGCGCGGAAGGTGCTGGGCGACGACCCGAGGCCCGTCCGCACCGTCTTCGTGGGCGGCGGTACGCCGACCCTGCTGCCGGCCGGGGACCTCGTCCGGATGCTCGCGGCGGTCCGGGACGAGTTCGGCCTGGCACCGGACGCCGAGATCACCACGGAGGCCAACCCGGAGTCGGTGGACCCGCGGTACCTGGCCGAACTGCGGGCCGGGGGCTTCAACCGGGTCTCCTTCGGCATGCAGAGCGCCCGGCAGCACGTCCTGAAGGTGCTGGACCGCACCCACACGCCGGGGCGGCCCGAGGCGTGCGTGGCCGAGGCGCGGGCGGCGGGCTTCGACCACGTCAACCTCGACCTGATCTACGGGACCCCGGGGGAGTCGGACGAGGACTGGCGGGCCTCGCTGGCCGCCGCGCTGGGAGCGGGGCCGGACCACATCAGCGCCTACGCCCTGATCGTCGAGGAGGGCACCCAGCTGGCGCGGCGCATCCGGCGCGGCGAGGTCCCGATGACCGACGACGACGTCCACGCCGACCGCTACCTGATCGCGGACTCGGTGCTCGCGGAGGCCGGGTACGCCTGGTACGAGGTGTCGAACTGGGCCACCTCGGACGCCGGGCGGTGCCTGCACAACGAGCTGTACTGGCGCGGGGCCGACTGGTGGGGCGCGGGACCGGGCGCGCACAGCCACGTGGGCGGGGTGCGCTGGTGGAACGTGAAGCACCCCGGCGCGTACGCCGCGGCGCTCGCCCAGGGGCGCTCACCGGGCGCCGGGCGCGAGCGGCTCTCGGACGAGGACCGGCGCGTGGAGCGGATCCTGCTGGAGCTGCGGCTGGTGGACGGCTGCCCGCTCTCCCTGCTGGCCCCCGCCGGGCTGGCGGCCTCCGCGGGAGCCCTGGCGGACGGCCTGCTGGAACCCGGCCCCTACGCGGCCGGCCGGGCCGTGCTGACCCTGCGGGGACGCCTGCTGGCCGACGCGGTGGTCCGCGACCTGGTCGACTAGCCGGTCACCGGCCGCCGCGGCTGCCGGGCCCGTCCTCCCGGCCCGGCCCGGCCGTGGCCCGGCGCCGGGCTACGGCGCCGTGACGTGGTCGATCAGGTGTTCCACCGCGCCCAGCAGCGGCGGTTCCAGCTCCCGGTACGACGTCACGCGCGACAGGATGTGCCGCCAGGCGGCCCCGGTGTTCTCCGGCCAGCCCAGGGCCCGGCAGACGCCCGTCTTCCAGTCCTGGCCGGGCGGGACCACCGGCCAGGCCCCGATGCCCAGGGCGGAGGGTTTCACCGCCTGCCAGACGTCCACGTACGGGTGGCCCACGACCAGGACGTCAGGCGAGGTCACCGCCGCCGCGATCCGCGACTCCTTCGAGCCCGGCACCAGGTGGTCCACCAGGACGCCCAGCCGGGCGTCCGGGCCCGGGGCGAAGTCGTCGATGACCGCCGGGAGGTCGTCGACACCCTCCAGGTACTCCACCACCACGCCCTCGATCCGCAGGTCGTCACCCCAGACCCGCTCCACCAGCTCGGCGTCGTGGCGGCCCTCGACGTAGATCCGGCCCGCGCGGGCCACCCGGGCCCGGGCCCCCGGGACGGCGACCGAGCCGGAGGCGGTGCGCGACGGCGCGGACGCCGTACGCACGGGACGGACCAGGGTGACCACCGCGCCCTCCAGCAGGAAACCGCGCGGCTCCAGCGGGAAGACCCGGCGCTTGCCGAAACGGTCCTCCAGGGTCACCGTGCCCGCCTCGCAGGCCACCACCGCGCCGCAGAAGTCCGTTCCCGCCGACTCGACCACGAGGCCGTTCCCGGCCGCCACCTCCGGCACCGGCCGGGCACGCTTCCACTGCGGGGTCAGGTCGGGGGAGTATTCGCGCATCCTGCCCACGCTAGGAGACCGGGCCGCGCTCAGGCGGGCGACACGCCGAACCGGGCCGCCAGTGCGTCGCGCTGCGCGCGGACGAACTCCGCCCCGACCACCGCTCCGTGACCCGGCACGTACAGCGCGTCCCCGCCGCCGAGCGAGAGCAGCCGGTCCAGGGCCGCGGGCCACCGCCCGGGCACCGCGTCCGGGCCCGCCGAGGGCTCGCCCGACTCCTCCACCAGGTCCCCGCAGAACACCACCGGGCGCTCGCCCGGGACGAGGACCGCCAGGTCGTGCCCGGTGTGCCCGGGACCCGCCTCGGCCAGCAGCACCCGCACCCCGCCCAGGTCCAGCGTCCGCTCGCCCGACACCAGGTGGCCCGGCGCCACCAGCCGCTCCGCGGCCTCGGCCGCCTCCGCGGGGTCCAGCCCGTGCCGGACCGCGTCCCCGCGCAGCTCCTCGCGCCCGGCGGGCGTCGACAGCAGCCCGTCCAGCCCGGCCGCCCCGTAGACCTCGGCGCCGGGGAAGGCCGAGCCGCCCATGACGTGATCGAAATGTCCGTGCGTGAATGCGAGATGAGTCACGCTCCGGCCCGTCAGCCGCTTCGCCTCGGCCCGTACCCGGGCGCCCTCCCGCACACAGGAACCAGGGTCGATCACCAGGACGGATTCCTCGCCCACCACCAGTCCCACCGTGCAGTCCCACACCGGAAGCCGGCGCCGTCCGGCCCGTCCGGTCAGCCGTTCCCAGCCGCCCTCTTCCCATTGCGCTTCCATGCGGCGACGCTACCCTGACGGGCCGCCCTTGCTAGGGGCGTACCACCCCGCCGTACACTGACCGGGGGATCTCTGGCACTCGGACACTCTGAGTGCCAACGAACAGGCGTCACCACAGGTGTCACAGCAGGCGTCACAGAACGAACACGCATCACAGATGGAGGTGTGCGCGATGCTCAGCGAACGCAGACTCGAAGTGCTCCGCGCCATCGTCCAGGACTACGTCGGGACGGAGGAGCCGGTCGGCTCCAAGGCGCTCACCGAGCGGCACCGCCTCGGCGTCTCGCCCGCCACGGTGCGCAACGACATGGCCGTGCTGGAGGACGAGGGCTACATCGCCCAGCCCCACACCAGCGCCGGACGCATCCCCACGGACAAGGGCTACCGCCTCTTCGTCGACAAACTGGCGGGCGTCAAACCGCTGTCGACGCCCGAGCGGCGGGCCATCCAGAGCTTCCTCGACAGCGCCGTCGACCTCGACGACGTGGTCGGCCGCACCGTGCGGCTGCTCGCGCAGCTCACCCGGCAGGTCGCGGTAGTCCAGTACCCCTCGCTGACGCGCTCCACCGTGCGCCACGTGGAGCTGCTGGCACTGGCCCCGGCCCGGCTGATGCTCGTCCTGATCACCGACACCGGCCGCGTGGAACAGCGGCTGATCGACTGCCCCGGGCCCTTCGGCGAGACCTCGCTCGCGGACCTGCGGGCACGGCTCAACAGCCGGGTCGTCGGACGCAAGTTCACCGATGTGCCCCCACTCGTCCAGGACCTCCCCGAGTCCTTCGAGGCCGAGGACCGCGCCACGGTCTCCACCGTGCTCGCGACCCTCCTCGAAACCCTGGTCGAGGAGGCCGAGGAGCGGCTGATGATCGGCGGAACCGCCAATCTCACCCGCTTCGGACACGATTTTCCCCTGACGATCAGGCCGGTGCTCGAAGCGCTGGAGGAGCAGGTCGTGCTCCTCAAGCTGCTGGGCGAGGCCAGTGAGTCGGGAATGGCCGTACGGATCGGGCATGAGAACGCCTACGAGGGACTGAACTCCACGTCCGTCGTCTCGGTCGGTTACGGTTCGGGCGGCGAAGCAGTCGCCAAACTCGGCGTGGTCGGACCGACCCGCATGGACTACCCCGGAACGATGGGAGCGGTACGCGCAGTGGCACGTTACGTCGGACAGATCCTGGCGGAGTCGTAAGTGGCCACGGACTACTACGCCGTTCTCGGCGTGCGCCGCGACGCATCGCAGGACGAGATCAAGAAGGCATTCCGCCGCCTCGCCCGTGAACTCCACCCGGACGTGAATCCGGACCCGAAGACGCAGGAGCGCTTCAAGGAGATCAACGCGGCGTACGAGGTGCTCTCGGACCCGCAGAAGAAGCAGGTCTTCGACCTCGGCGGCGATCCGCTCTCCTCCTCGGGCGGCGGTGGCGGAGCCGGTGGCTTCGGGGCGGGCGGCTTCGGCAACTTCTCCGACATCATGGACGCCTTCTTCGGCCAGACCTCGCAGCGCGGCCCGCGCTCGCGGACCCGTCGCGGCCAGGACGCCATGATCCGCCTGGACCTGGAGCTGGACGAGGCGGCCTTCGGGACGACCAAGGACATCCAGGTCGACACGGCCGTCGTCTGCACCACCTGCTCCGGCGAGGGCGCCGCCCCCGGCACCTCGGCGCAGACCTGCGACATGTGCCGCGGCCGAGGAGAGGTCTCGCAGGTCACCCGGTCCTTCCTGGGCCAGGTCATGACCTCGCGCCCCTGCCCGCAGTGCCAGGGCTTCGGCACCGTGGTCCCGACCCCGTGCCCCGAGTGCGCGGGCGACGGCCGGGTCCGCTCCCGGCGCAGCCTCACGGTCAAGATCCCGGCCGGTGTCGAGAACGGCACCCGCATCCAGCTCGCGGGCGAGGGCGAGGTCGGCCCCGGCGGCGGCCCCGCGGGCGACCTGTACGTGGAGATCCACGAGCTGCCGCACCCGACCTTCCAGCGGCGCGGGGACGACCTGCACTGCACGGTCACCATCCCCATGACCGCGGCGTCCCTGGGCACCAAGTGCCCGCTGGAGACGCTCGACGGCCTGGAGGAGATCGACATCCGGCCCGGCACCCAGTCCGGCCAGGCGATCCCGCTGCACGGCCGCGGCGTGACCCACCTGCGCGGCGGCGGGCGCGGCGACCTGATCGTCCACGTCGAGGTCACCACCCCGAGCAAGCTGGACGCCCAGCAGGAGGACCTGCTGCGCCAGCTGGCCAAGCTGCGCGGCGAGGAGCGGCCGACCGGCCAGTTCGCGCCGGGGCAGCAGGGGCTGTTCAGCCGCCTGAAGGACGCGTTCAACGGCCGCTGACCACCGCGCCGTCCCCGCGTACGAGCCCGGTCCGGGAGCCCCCGGACCGGGCTCGCCGCATGTCCGGCGGGCGCCCGCGACCCCCTCCACCGGGCCGGCCGGAGGCCGGGTGCGGGGCACCGGGAAGTGGACTATGCCAGGTGAATGACATGATTTCGGCCCCGTGAGCGGTACATGGCACGATGCAGTCCATGTCCTCCGCACCGAACGGTCTCTCCCCCCACCCGATCGTGCAGGCACCCATGGCGGGCGGCGCCTCCTGCCCCCCGCTCGCCGCCGCCGTCTCCGAGGCCGGCGGGCTGGGTTTCCTGGCCGGCGGCTACAAGACCGCCGACGGCATGTACCAGGAGATCAAGCAGCTCCGCGCGCTCACCCGGCGCCCCTTCGGTGTCAACCTCTTCATGCCCCAGAGCGGCTCCGTGGACCAGGCCGCCGTCGAGACCTACCGGGGACAGCTGGCCGGCGAGGCGGGCTGGTACGGGATCTCCCTCGCCGCCGACGACACCCTCGGCACCTGCGACGACGGCTACGAAGCCAAACTCGCCCTCCTCATCGAGGACCCCGTCCCGGTCGTCTCCTTCACCTTCGGCCACCCCGCCCCCGAGGCCCTCGCCCGTCTGCGCCGGGCCGGCACCTGGACCGTCGTCACCGTGACCTCGGTCGAGGAGGCCCGCGCCGCGCGGGAGGCGGGCGCCGACGCGCTCTGCGTCCAGGGCTCCGAGGCGGGCGGCCACCAGGGCACCCACCGCGACGACCCGCAGACCGACGGCACCGCGGCCGTCGGACTGCTCTCGCTGGTCACCCAGGTGCGCGAGGCGGTGCCGCTGCCGATCATCGCGGCGGGCGGTGTGATGCGGGGCTCGCAGATCGCCGCGCTGCTCGCGGCGGGCGCGGACGCGGCGCAGCTCGGCACGGCCTTCCTGACCTGCCCGGAGTCGGGCGCGGACCCGCTGCACAAGGCGGCGCTGACCGACCCGCTGTTCGTCCGCACCGAACTGACCCGGGCCTTCTCCGGCCGCCCGGCCCGGGGCCTGGTCAACCGCTTCATGCGCGAGCACGGACCGTACGCCCCGGCCGCCTACCCGCAGGTCCACCACCTGACCTCGGGGCTGCGCAAGGCCGCCGCCGCGGCCGGGGACCCGCAGGGCATGGCCCTGTGGGCGGGCCAGGGACACCGGCTCGCGCGGACCCTGCCCGCCGGGAAACTGGTGGAGGTGCTCGCGGCCGAACTGGCCGAAACCCGCGGCGCGCCGGAGAACAACCAGATGAGGAGTACGTCATGACCGCCCCCGTCTTCGTCGTCGAGGAGGTCCCCGCCGGGCCGCGATGGGTCCTGGACGGCCCGGAGGGCCGTCACGCGGTCTCCGTCAAGCGGCTCAACCCGGGCGAGGCGGTGGTCCTCGCCGACGGCCGGGGCCGGTGGGCCGAGGCCGTGGTGGTCTCGGCGGAGGGCAAGGACCGGCTGACCGTGGAGGTCTCCGGGGTCTTCGAGGAACCGGCACCGGCCGTACGGATCACGGTGGTCCAGGCCCTGCCCAAGGGCGACCGGGGCGAGGTGGCCGTCGAGACCATGACCGAGACCGGCGTCGACGAGGTCGTGCCCTGGCAGGCCTCGCGCTGCATCACCCAGTGGCGCGGCGACCGGGGCGCCAAGTCCCTCGCCAAGTGGCGGGGCACGGCCCGCGAGGCGGGCAAGCAGTCGCGCCGGGTCCGCTTCCCCGAAGTCACCGAGGCCCTGTCCACGAAGCAGGTCGCGGCGCTGCTGGAGGCCGCGGAGCTGGCGGTCGTCCTCCACGAGGACCGCGACGCCCCCTCGGAGGCGCTGGCCACCCTCGCCCTGCCCGCCTCGGGCACGGTCGTCCTGGTGGTCGGCCCCGAGGGCGGGGTCTCCCCCGAGGAACTGGCCGCCTTCGCCGCGGCCGGGGCCCGGACCTGCCGGCTCGGCCCCTCGGTGCTGCGCACCTCCACGGCCGGCACCGCCGCGGCGGCGGTCCTGCTCGCCCGCACCGGCCGCTGGTCCTGACCGACCCCCGCCCCCCGGACGGTCCGGCCCGGTCACCGGCCGGGGGGGCCGGTGACCGGGCCGGATACGATGCCCGGACCGATCACCGTCACGGGAGGCGCACCAATGGCCGGGGAACCGCAGGCCGACTGCCTGTTCTGCAAGATCGTCACAGGGGACGTCCCGGCGACCGTGGTCCGGGAGACCGCGACGACCCTCGCCTTCCGGGACATCAACCCGCAAGCACCCACCCACGTGCTCGTGATCCCCAAGGTGCACTACCCCGACGCCGCGGCCCTCGCCGCCGCCGAACCCGGCATCGCCGCCGACCTGCTGCGCGAGGCCGGACAGGTCGCCGCCGACGAGAAGGCCGACGCGCACGGCTACCGGATCGTCTTCAACACCGGCGCCGGCGCCGGCCAGACCGTCTTCCACGCCCACGCCCACGTCCTCGGTGGCCGTGGCCTCCAGTGGCCGCCCGGATAGACCGTGTCCGTACGAGAGTTCGTGGTCCTGGGCACCGCCAGCCAGGTCCCCACCCGCCACCGCAACCACAACGGCTACCTGCTGCGCTGGGACGGCGAGGGCATCCTCTTCGACCCCGGCGAGGGCACCCAGCGCCAGATGCTCCGCGCCGGAGTGGCCGCGCACGACATCGACCGGATCTGCGTCACCCACTTCCACGGCGACCACAGCCTCGGCCTCGCCGGAGTGATCCAGCGCATCAACCTCGACCAGGTCCCGCACCCCGTCACCGCGCACTACCCCGCCTCGGGGCAGAAGTTCTTCGACCGCCTGCGGTACGCCACCGCCTACCGGGAGACGGTGCGCCTGAACGAGGAACCCGTCACCGCGGACGGGACCCTGGCGCACGGCGGCTCGTACACCCTGGAGGCCCGGCTGCTCTCGCACCCGGTGGAGTCCTTCGGCTACCGGGTCACCGAACCCGACGGGCGACGCATGGTGCCCGCCCTGCTCGCCCGCCACGGCATCGGGGGGCCCGACGTCGGACGGCTGCGGCGGGAGGGACGGCTGAACGGGGTGACGCTCGACGACGTCAGCGAGCACCGGCCCGGACAGCGGTTCGCCTTCGTCATGGACACCCGGCTCTGCCCCGGCGTGGACGCGCTCGCCGAGGGCTGCGACATGCTGGTGATCGAGTCGACCTTCCTCGACGAGGACCACCGGCTGGCCACCGACCACGGACACCTCACCGCCGGCCAGGCGGGCCGGGTCGCCCGGGACGCGGGCGTACGACACCTCGTCCTGACACATTTCTCCCAGCGCTACCCCGATCCCGACGAGTTCGGACGCCAGGCCCGCGCCGCCGGTTTCGAGGGCGAGCTGACCGTCGCCGCAGACCTCGCACGGGTTCCCCTGCCGAAGCGGGCGTAGCGCTCCGGCCGTCCGGCGGAACCCCGCCCGGTGGTGGGGCACGGACGAAGAACCCCCAGTGGGTGATGTGCGCCACACTGGTGGTGGCCCGGGTCCCCGCGGGCGCGACCGGCGGCGCCCCGCGGGCGCCCCGCGCGGAAACGATCCTCCGGGCCGTCGATCCGTACACGCAGCGAACGGGGAGTACACCGTGACCAGTCGGGACAGCCGTACCAGCCGCACAGCCTCCGTGGACCCGCTCGGCCCGCTGCGCGATCCGCACGGACCGGGCTGCGACGTCTTCCTGACCGGAACCGTCTTCCTCGACATCATCTTCACGGGCCTCGACTCGGCCCCGGTGCGCGGCACGGAGTCCTGGGCGCGCGGCATGGGCTCCAGCCCCGGCGGGGTCGCCAACATGGCGGCCGCCCTGGCCCGGCTCGGCCTGCGCACCGCGCTGGCCGCCGACTTCGGCGACGACCACTACGGCGAGTACTGCTGGGACGCGCTCGAACAGGGCGAGGGCATCGACCTGTCGATGTCGCGCACCGTCCCCGGCTGGCACAGCCCCGTCACGGTCTCGATGGCCTACGAGGGCGAGCGCACGATGGTCTCGCACGGCCACGAGGCACCCTCCCCCGTCTTCGGCGAGGAGACCCTGGACGCCACCGGCCCCGGACCGTTCCCGCAGCGCCCGCCGCTGGCCCGGGCGGCCGTGGCCTCGCTGGGGCCGGGCAGCGGCGAGGCCTGGGTCGGCGAGGCCGCGCGACGCGGCTCACGGGTCTTCGCGGACGTCGGCTGGGACGAGAGCGGCCGGTGGGACCTGAACGCCCTGGCCGACCTGGAGCACTGCGAGGCGTTCCTGCCGAACGCGGGCGAGGCGATGCGCTACACCCGGACCGAGTGTCCGAAGGCGGCGGCCCGGGCACTGGCGGAGAAGGTGCCGATCGCGGTGGTGACGATGGGGGCGGAGGGCTCGTACGCGGTGGACGGGCGGACGGGGGAGACCGCGCACGTCCCCGGGATCACGGTGGACGCGCTGGACCCGACCGGGGCGGGGGACGTGTACGTGGCGGGCTTCGTCACCGGGACCCTGGCGGGGTGGCCGCTCGCGGACCGGCTGGCCTTCGCCGGCCTGACGGCCGCGCTCTCCGTCCAGGAGTTCGGCGGCTCCCTGTCGGCCCCCGGCTGGTGCGAGGTGGCCCACTGGTGGCGGACCGCGCCGGACGGGCTGCGCGGCCGGTACGGCTTCCTCGACGACCTGGTCCGGCCGGGCTCGGCCCCCGCCACCCGCCGCCGGGCGGTGCCGACGATCGGCTTCCGCCAGTTCGCGTAGCCGGGCCGGTCGGGGGCGGGCCGGGGGAGGCGAGAGCCGTCCCCGGCCCCGCCCGGGGAGGGCGGGAAAACCCCTCGGGGACGGGGCGGTGGAGACGTAGGCTTGGTAATCCGGAGGCCGTCGAACGGCGCGGCCCCTCAGCGGGAGGTGTGCGCAGGCCACAGTGCCGGCCCATGACTCAGACACCGACAGCCCACACCCCCGCGCCGGGTCAGGCGCGCGCCCACTTCACCGTTCCGGCCACGCACCCGATGGTGACGGTGCTCGGATCGGGCGACGCCCTGTTGCGCGTGATCGAGGGAGCCTTTCCGAAGGCCGACATCCACGTGCGGGGCAACCAGGTCAGCGCGGTCGGCGAAGCGGCGGAAGTCGCCCTGATCCAGCGCCTGTTCGACGAGATGATGCTCGTGCTCCGCACCGGGCAGCCGATGACGGAGGACGCAGTGGAACGCTCGATCGCCATGCTCAAGTCGAACAGCAACGGCCGGGCCGACGGCCCGCGCGAGACACCCGCCGAGGTGCTCACCCAGAACATCCTCTCCAGCCGTGGCCGCACCATCCGCCCCAAGACCCTCAACCAGAAGCGGTACGTCGACGCGATCGACAAGAACACGATCGTCTTCGGCATCGGCCCCGCCGGTACCGGCAAGACCTACCTCGCCATGGCCAAGGCCGTCCAGGCCCTCCAGTCCAAGCAGGTCAGCCGGATCATCCTGACCCGGCCCGCCGTCGAGGCCGGCGAACGCCTCGGCTTCCTGCCGGGCACCCTCTTCGACAAGATCGACCCGTACCTGCGCCCGCTCTACGACGCCCTGCACGACATGATCGACCCGGACTCGATCCCCCGGCTCATGGCCGCCGGAACCATCGAGGTGGCACCCCTGGCCTATATGAGGGGCAGGAGCTTGAACGAGGCGTTCGTCGTTCTCGACGAGGCGCAGAACACCACCACCGAGCAGATGAAGATGTTCCTGACCAGGCTCGGCTTCGGCTCGAAGATCGTCGTCACCGGTGACGTGACGCAGGTGGACCTCCCGGGCGGTGCCAAGAGCGGGCTGCGGCAGGTCCAGGACATCCTCGAAGGGGTTCCGGACATCCACTTCTCGCGGCTCACGTCCGAGGATGTCGTCCGTCACAAGCTGGTCGGCCGTATCGTCGACGCGTACGAGAAGTACGACAGCCGACAGGACCGACAGGTCCACAACGGCCGTGACGGCCGCAGTGGCCGGGGCGGCGAACACGGGAAGTAGAACTCAGCGCACCATGTCGATCGACGTCAACAACGAGTCCGGGACCGAGGTCGACGAACGGGCGATCCTCGACATCGCCCGCTACGCACTCACCCGGATGCGGATCCACCCGCTCTCCGAGCTCTCCGTCATCGTCATCGACGAGGAGGCGATGGAGCAGCTCCACATCCAGTGGATGGACCTGCCCGGTCCCACCGACGTCATGTCCTTCCCGATGGACGAGCTCCGTCCGCCGGCGAAGGACGACGAGGAGCCCCCGCAGGGCCTCCTCGGCGACATCGTGCTCTGCCCCGAGGTGGCGAAGAGGCAGGGCGAGGACGCCCCGACGGGGCACTCCATGGACGAGGAGCTCCAGCTCCTGACCGTCCACGGGGTGCTGCACCTGCTCGGGTACGACCACGAGGAGCCGGACGAGAAGGCCGAGATGTTCGGCCTCCAGGCGGCCATCGTGGACGGCTGGCGCGAAGAGCGCGGCATCACGGGTCCCTCACCGGCCCCGACCGTCTCGTGAGCGCCCCCCAGCTGATCGCCGGGGCGGTGCTGCTGGTGGTCGTGGCCTGGTTCGCGGCCTGTGCCGAGTCCGGGATCGCCCGGGTCTCCAGCTTCCGGGCCGAGGAGGCCGTACGGGCGGGGCGGCGCGGCAGCGCGAAGCTCGCGCAGGTCGCCGCCGACCCGACCCGCTACCTCAACGTCGCCCTGCTGGTGCGGATCGCCTGCGAGATGGCGGCGGGCGTGCTCGTCACGTACGTCTGCCTCCACGAGTTCGGCGAGACCTGGACCGCGCTGCTCGTGGCCATCGGCGTGATGGTGCTGGTCTCGTTCGTCGCGGTCGGCGTCTCGCCCCGCACGATCGGCCGCCAGCACCCCCTGAACACGGCGACGGCCGCCGCCTACGTCCTGGTGCCCCTCGCCCGGATCATGGGGCCGGTCCCGCAGCTGCTGATCCTCCTCGGCAACGCGCTCACACCCGGGAAGGGCTTCCGCAAGGGGCCGTTCGCCTCCGAGGCCGAGCTGCGCGCGATGGTGGACCTGGCGGAGAAGGAGTCGCTGATCGAGGACGACGAGCGCCGGATGGTGCACCAGGTCTTCGAGCTCGGCGACACTCTGGTGCGCGAGGTGATGGTCCCGCGCACCGACCTGATCTGCATCGAGCGGTACAAGACGATCCGCCAGGCGACCACGCTCGCGCTGCGCTCGGGGTTCTCGCGGATTCCGGTGACCGGCGAGAACGAGGACGACATCATCGGGATCGTCTACCTGAAGGACCTGGTCCGCAGGACCCACGTCAGCCGTGAGGCGGAGACCGCGCTGGTCCCGACGGCGATGCGGCCGGCCGTCTTCGTGCCGGACACCAAGAACGCGGGCGACCTGCTGCGGGAGATGCAGCAGGTGCGCAACCACGTGGCGGTCGTCATCGACGAGTACGGCGGCACGGCCGGCATCGTCACCATCGAGGACATCCTGGAGGAGATCGTCGGTGAGATCACCGACGAGTACGACCGGGAGCTGCCGCCGGTCGAGGAGCTGGGCGGGGACCGCTACCGGGTCACGGCGCGGCTGGACATCACCGACCTCGGTGAGCTGTTCAAGGTCGAGGCGTTCGACGACGAGGACGTGGAGACGGTCGGCGGGCTGCTGGCGAAGGCGCTGGGCCGGGTGCCGATCGCGGGCGCCTCGGCGGTGCTGGAGCTGCCGGACGGGCGTCCGCTGCGGCTGACGGCCGAGTCTCCCGCAGGCCGCCGGAACAAGATCGTGACGGTCCTGGTGGAGCCGGTGGTCCCGGCGGACTCCCCGGACGGCGCGGGGGAGGGGCCGTGACCCCGGCCGCGCTGCGCGGCTTCTGCCTCGGTTTCAACGCGGCGGTGGAGGAGTTCCCGTTCACCCCCGAACTGTCGGCCTTCAAGGTACTGGGCAAGCTCTTCGCGCTCTCGGTGCTCGACGTGCGGCCGCTGAAGGTCAGCCTCAAGTGCGAGCCGGAGGAGGCGGTGCGGCTGCGGGAGCGGTACCCGGCCGTGGTGCCGGGCCGGCACCTGAACAAGCGGCACTGGAACACCGTGACCGCAGGCGGGCCGGACGGGCTCCCGGAGCGGCTGGTGCGGGAGCTGGTGGAGGACTCGTACGACCTGGTGGTGGCCGGGCTGCCCCGGGCGGAGCGGCTGCGCCTCGACCGGGCGTGACCCGGCGGGCGCGACCCGTCCGGCGGTGACCGCCGGGCGGTGACCGCCGGGCGGGGCCGGTGCGTGGCCGGCCGGGGGGCTCCCTATGCTTTCGCCCATGACCGACACCACCGGGATCGACCCCGAGGACAGCAAGATCATCACGCTGGCGCGCAGCGCCCGGGCCCGCAACGGTGTCCCCGAGGGGGCGGCGGTGCGCGACGAGACCGGCCGTACGTACGTCGCCGGGACGGTGGAGCTCGACTCCCTGAAGCTCAGCGCGCTGCGGACCGCCGTCGCGATGGCGGTGGCGAGCGGGGCCCGCTCCCTGGAGGCCGCCGCCGTCGTCAGCGAGGCGGACGCCCCCGACGCGGCCGACCGCGCGGCCGTCCGTGACCTCGGCGGCCCGCTGACCCCGGTCCTCCTGGCCGCCCCGGACGGCACCGTGAAGTCCACGACCCCGGCGGGCTGACCCGGAGCCCCGGTCCTGGCCGGGGCGGGCCCGCCCCGGGCCCGGCCGGGACCCCGCGCGGACCCTCTCCCGCGCCCTCTCCGGCCTCCCGGAAGGGCTCCTCGGGGGCCTTCGCGCGGGCGGCCGTGGGGCCTCCCGGGCGCCCGTGGCCGTGGCCTGGTCGGCGCCGGGGGCCGCATCGGGGAGAATGGCCCGTATGAGCGATCGTTCCCCCGAGCCCACCGCCCCGCACCGTGCGGGCTTCGCCTGCTTCGTCGGCCGCCCCAACGCGGGGAAGTCGACCCTCACCAACGCACTCGTGGGGACGAAGGTCGCGATCACCTCCAACCGGCCGCAGACCACGCGCCACACCGTCCGCGGCATCGTGCACCGCCCCGACGCCCAGCTGATCCTTGTGGACACGCCCGGCCTGCACAAGCCGCGCACCCTGCTCGGCGAGCGCCTCAACGACGTCGTACGGACCACCTGGGCCGAGGTCGACGTCATCGGCTTCTGCCTGCCGGCCGACCAGAAGCTCGGACCCGGTGACAAGTTCATCGCGAAGGAACTCGCGGGGATCAAGAAGACCCCCAAGATCGCCATCGTGACCAAGACCGACCTGGTCGATTCCAAGGTCCTCGCCGAACAGCTCCTCGCGATCCACCAGCTCGCCGCGGAACTCGGCTTCGAGTGGGCGGAGATCGTCCCGGTCTCGGCGGTCGGTGACACCCAGGTCCAGCTGCTGGCCGACCTGATCGCGCCGCTGCTGCCGGAGAGCCCGCCGCTGTACCCGGAGGGCGACCTCACCGACGAGCCCGAGATGGTCATGGTCGCGGAACTGATCCGCGAGGCCGCGCTGGAGGGCGTACGGGACGAGCTGCCGCACTCCATCGCCGTGGTCGTCGAGGAGATGATCCCGCGCGAGAACCGCCCGGCCGACCGCCCGCTGCTCGACATCCACGCCAACGTCTACATCGAGCGGCCGAGCCAGAAGGGCATCATCATCGGCCCGAAGGGCTCCCGGCTGAAGGAGGTCGGGATGAAGTCGCGCAAGCACATCGAGGCGCTGCTCGGGACCCCGGTCTTCCTCGACCTCCACGTGAAGGTCGCCAAGGACTGGCAGCGGGACCCCAAGCAGCTGCGCAAGCTCGGTTTCTAGTCGTTGAACCTCACCGGCCGCCGCATCCGTGCGGCGGCCGGTGAGGTCCGACGGGCCGGTGCCCCTTCCCGGCCGCCGCGGTGGCCCTCAGGCGGTACGCCGCACCTTCACCACGTTGTCCGCGAGGGTCCCCGCCCGGCCGTCGGGCTGGTGGTGGACCCGTACGTGTTCCTCCGCGAGGAGGACCTCCCAGGCGCCCTCCGCCAGCTCCAGCCGCGCCACGACCTCGTCGGGCGACGGGAACTCGACCCCCTGGTGCGAGGGCTCCTCGACCCACGACGGCCGGCCGCCGTGGCCGACGACCAGCAGGATGCCGCCGGGGGCGACGGCCGCGGCGGCGGTCCGCAGGACGTGCTCGCGGGGGAACTCCGTGTGGCTGTGCAGGAAGCAGGCCGAGACGAGGTCGAACTCCCCGGCGGGGAAGGACTCGGCCAGGTCGTGGCGCTGCCACTCGACGCGGTCACCGATCCCGGCCTCCGCGGCGTGGGCCGCGGCCCGTCCGAGGGCGACCCCGGAGACGTCGGTCGCGGTGACCTGCCAGCCCTGCCGGGCCAGCCAGACGGAGTCGGCGCCCTCGCCGCAGCCGAGGTCCAGGGCCCGGCCGGGGGCGAGCCCTTCGGCCTCGCGGATCAGGAGGGCGTTGGCCTCGCCGCTCCAGACCTGGTCGCGCTCGCGGTAGAAGGCGTCCCAGAACTCCTCCCGGTCGACCGGACCGGAGGAGGAGTCCGGCACCTGGCCGTGGTCATGGTCATGGTCATGGTGGTGACCGTGGTCTCGGGCGGGCGCGGGCGCGTGCGTGTGCTCGGGCATGGGGTCTCTTCCTCTGCGCGGACCCGTCTCCCCGGGTGCCGGTGGCGCCGATGGTCCGCCCGAACCGCACCCCAAGGCAAATATCCTTGCCGTTCCGGCAAGTCCGAGGAGGGCCCGGCCCGAGCGGTCACCCGGTCACCGGTAGCAGGGTGATCAGCCCGGCGGCTGCGCGACCAGGGCGGAGGCCGTCCCCACCCGGCGGAAACCGACGCGGGCGTAGACGCGGGCCACGTCCTCGTCGCTCGCCGAGAGGAAGACCGTGCGCGCCCCGAGGGCCCGGGCACGGGCGACCAGGGCGGCCGTGACGGCGACGGCCAGGCCCTGGCGGCGGGCCGAGGGAAGGGTGCCGACCCCGACCACCTCGCCGACGTCACCGACCGGGTTGTACTGGCCCGAGCAGAGCACCACGCCGTCCCGGGCGGTGGCGGCCACGACCGTACGGCCCGACGCGACCATCTCCGCCACCCGCTCCCGGCGGGTCCGCGCCTCCGGGTCCGCCACGGCCTCCGCCAGCTCCACGGGTCCGGCCCCGCCCACCCGCGTCCCCGGGTCGGCGAAGGCCAGTTCCGGGACGGTCACCGCCGCCCGCAGCAGCGGGTCGTCCGGGGTCAGCAGCCGTGTCCGCGGGTGCGCGGGAAGCGGCGCCGCCGAGGGCTCCAGCACCATCAGCGGGTACGCGTGGACCTCCAGCCCGGCCGCCTCCGCCGCCGCCCGCAGCCAGGGAGCGGTCCCGTCCAGCCACTCGAAGGTCTCCCGGAGGCCCAGCTCCCGCTGACGGGCCCGGACCCGCCGCACGTCCGCGGCCGTCCCGGCGGGGCCGCCGAGCGCGGGGCGCGCGTAGTACGGCCACCCCGTGCCCTCCTGCACGAACAGGGTCAGCGGGCCGAACTCCTCGGCCCGCGCCCCGCCCACCCGTGGTACCGCGTCGCAGTACCGTTCCAGCTCCGCCAGTACGGTCGTCGTATCGGTCATCGGGTCATCCAAGCAAAGCGGCGGCGCTCAGGCACCTTCTTTCAGGACCCGTGAGATCAGCGTGCGCTGCGCCTGCGAGAGGTCCGGCTCCCGGCAGGACACCGTCCGCCCGTCCACCGTGATCCGGTACGAGAAACCGTCCCGCACCCGGTCCGCCCCGCGCCCCGGCGGGCCGGGGCGCAGCGCCAGCCGCGCCAGGGCCTGCCACTCCGCCTCGTCCGGGAGTCCCGAGGTGTCCACCTCGGCCCGGCGCTCGATGCCCGCGAAGCCGCCTGTCCGTACCACCTGAATCCGCATGGGACCCGTCTACCCGGCCGTCGGGACGCCCACCACCGACCATGCCTTCTGCACGGCCCGGTGTTCCGCGCCGCCGTCCCCGTACCGGGCCGTGGCCGCGGCCAGCGAGACCCGGGCGAACTGGGCGAAGTCCGCGTCCGTGTCGAGCTGTCCGCCGGTCAGCGTGTCGTACCAGATCTGCCCGGCCCGCTCCCAGGACTTGCCGCCGAGTTCGGTCGCGACGACGTAGAAGGCGTGGTTGGGGATGCCGGAGTTGATGTGCACCCCGCCGTTGTCCCGGTTGGTGCGGACGTAGGCGTCCATGGTCGCGGGCTGCGGGTCCCTGCCGAGCTCGTCGTCGTCGTACGCGGTGCCCGGCGCCTTCATCGACCGCAGCGCGACCCCGCTCACGCGCGGGCCGAGCAGTCCGGCGCCGATCAGCCAGTCCGCCTGGTCCGCCGTCTGCTCCAGGGTGTACTGCTTGATCAGCGAGCCGAACACGTCCGACACCGACTCGTTGAGGGCGCCCGACTGGCCGTGGTACTCCAGGTTCGCCGAGTACTGGGTGACCCCGTGCGTCAGCTCGTGCCCGATGACGTCCACCGCCACGGTGAAGTCGAGGAAGAGCTCCCCGTCGCCGTCGCCGAAGACCATCTGCCGGCCGTCCCAGAAGGCGTTGTCGTAGTCCTCGCTGTAGTGGACGCTGGCGTCCAGCGCGAGCCCGGTGCCGTCGATCGAGCGCCGACCGAAGCCCTTCAGGAACAGCTCGTACGTGGCCCCGAGCCCCGCGTACGCGCGGTTGACGGTGGCGTCCGCGTGCACCGGGTCGCCCTCCCCGCGCACCTTCTTCCCGGGGAGCCGGGTGCGGTGCTGGGCGTCGTAGACGGTCCGGAGCGGGCCGTCCACGACGGGTGTCACCGGTTCCGGGGCGATTCCCCGGAGCGTGGTGACCCGGCGCCGGGTGCGCAGGAAGGAGTCGTGTTCGAGGGTGCGCTGGGCGACATCGGCGCGACGGGGATCCTCGGACCGGGCGATCCTGTCGTGCAGGTGCGGCGGAACGACGGTGCAGAACACCGGGTGGCGGCCGTCGGGGCGGCCGGGTGCGCGGAAGTCATTCATGCCCGGCAATGTGGCAGGGGGTGATCTGATTGTCACTAGCCGCGACGGTGATTTCATCCGGTTGTGTCACGCCCGTGACGGGACGGCGCGCCCCGCCCGTCCCACGGTCCGGACCGCGGGACGGACCGTGGGACGCCCCGACGGGGGAGACATGGCCCACATACCGGGCGGTCGGGACCGGCCGGTCTTGCATACTGAAACGGGTCCCCGCAGACGGCACGGCTCGGCTAGTCTCGGCCCATCATGCGTTTCGGGCTGCTTCTCCTTAGCTGCCGCGGCGAGGGCCTGTAGTCGTAGGCCGACCCCCTCCCCGCGGAGTCTGGTGTTGCGGATTCACGCCCCGCCCGTCGGCCGTCCCAGCGAACTGCACGCGGACACGCGAGGAGCCCCACGTCATGAGCCAGCACACCTTTGCCGGTAGCCCCACGCCCATCACGAACGCGACGCACGCCCAGAAGCCCTCCGGGATGCCCGTCCACAAGTACGGGTTCTACGAGCAGGTGGACATTCCGGACCGCACCTGGCCGGACGCCCGCGTCACCAGGGCTCCCCGCTGGCTGTCGACCGACCTGCGCGACGGCAACCAGTCGCTGATCGACCCGATGACCCCCGCCCGCAAGCGCGAGATGTTCGACCTGCTGGTGCGCATGGGCTACAAGGAGATCGAGGTCGGCTTCCCGTCCTCCGGCGAGACCGACTTCGCCTTCGTCCGCTCCATCATCGACGAGGGCGCGATCCCGGACGACGTCACCATCTCCGTACTGACCCAGGCCCGCGAGGACCTGATCGAGCGGACCGTGGAGTCCCTGGTCGGCGCCCGGCGCGCCACCGTCCACCTGTACAACGCCACCGCCCCGACCTTCCGGCGCGTCGTCTTCCGCGGCTCCAAGGAACAGATCAAGCAGATCGCCGTGGACGGCACCCGGCTGGTCATGGAGTACGCCGACAAGCTGCTGGGCCCCGAGACCGTCTTCGGCTACCAGTACAGCCCGGAGATCTTCACCGACACCGAGCTGGACTTCGCCCTGGAGGTCTGCGAGGCCGTCTGCGACGTCTGGCAGCCCGGCGAGGGCCGCGAGATCATCCTGAACCTGCCCGCCACCGTGGAGCGTTCGACGCCCTCCACCCACGCGGACCGCTTCGAGTGGATGGCCCGCAACCTGACCCGCCGCGAGCACATCTGCATCTCCGTCCACCCGCACAACGACCGCGGCACCGCCGTCGCCGCCGCCGAGCTGGCGCTGATGGCGGGCGCGGACCGGATCGAGGGCTGCCTGTTCGGGCAGGGCGAGCGCACCGGCAACGTCGACCTGATCACGCTGGGCATGAACCTGTTCTCCCAGGGCATCGACCCGCAGATCGACTTCTCGCAGATCGACGAGGTCCGCCGCACCAGCGAGTACTGCAACCAGATGGAGGTCCACCCGCGCCACCCCTACGCGGGCGACCTGGTCTACACCGCCTTCTCCGGCTCCCACCAGGACGCCATCAAGAAGGGCTTCGACGCGAGGGAGGCCGACGCCGCCGCGGCCGGGAAGACGGTCGACGAGATCGAGTGGGCGGTCCCGTACCTGCCCATCGACCCGAAGGACGTCGGCCGCTCCTACGAGGCCGTCATCCGCGTCAACTCGCAGTCCGGCAAGGGCGGCATCGCCTACGTCCTGAAGAACGACCACAAGCTGGACCTGCCGCGCCGGATGCAGATCGAGTTCTCCCGGATCATCCAGGCCAAGACCGACGCCGAGGGCGGCGAGGTCACCCCGGCCGCGATCTGGTCCGTCTTCCAGGACGAGTACCTGCCCCACCCGGACGACGCCGGGGCCCGCTGGGGCCGCGTCCAGCTGCGTTCCGGCCAGACGACCACCGACAAGGACGGGGCGGACACCCTGACCGTCGAGGCGGTCGTGGACGGCGCGGAGACCGTGCTGAACGGCACCGGCAACGGTCCGA
The DNA here is from genome assembly GCF_044454165.1 of Streptomyces sp. NPDC051567. Lineage (NCBI taxonomy): Bacteria > Bacillati > Actinomycetota > Actinomycetes > Kitasatosporales > Streptomycetaceae > Streptomyces > Streptomyces sp. NPDC051567. The sequence goes on from NZ_JBITDK010000022.1 coordinate 54,309, forward strand.
TCTCGGCCTTCTTCGACGCCCTGGCCGCCATCGGGATCGACGCCCGGCTGCTGGACTACACCGAGCACACCATGAGCGAGGGCGCCTCCGCCGTGGCCGCCTCGTACATCGAGTGCGCGATCGACGGCCGGGTCCTGTGGGGCATCGGCATCGACGCCAACACCACGCGCGCCTCGCTGAAGGCGGTCATCTCCGCCGTCAACCGCGCGGGCCGCTGACCCACCCGGCCAGCCCGCCCGCCCGGCCGCCGGTTCCCGGAGCCCCGCCCCCCGTTCTCGCGCGGAGGGCGGGGCTCCGTCGTGTCCGCCGTGTCTGTCGTGTCTGTCGTGTCCGCCGCGAGGGTGGACAGGACGGGACGGGCGGGCGGGGGCGCAGAGGAGCACAGGGGGCGCAGAGGAGGGCGTGCCAGGAGGTACGGGAGGGGCGCACAAGGGGGGCGCAGACCGGCCAAGTCCGGGCTCTGGGCAGAGGTTGTCCGGTCACACGACTGACGCATCCTCACCGATGTGGCTAACATCACGCCAACCCGGCGGTGCCGCCGGGCATCCCTCCCCTGCCCGAAGGGCCACGGGGGCGTTACGGAGGTGCGACGTGGTGCCAGTTCGGGGTGGGGGCGGCCGGAAGCCGGTGGTCTGGGGCATCCGTACCACCTGGAGCACCGTGGGCGACGGGGAGTTCTTCTGCCCCGCCTGCGGTGGCGACCGCAACTACCGCCGCCGTACCGGGCGCCGCCGGTTCACCATCCTCGGCGTGCCGCTGCTGCCGCGCGGGGAGGCCGGGCCCGTCGTCGAGTGCCAGGGCTGCCGCGAACGCTTCGCCACTGAGGCCCTGGACCGCCTCACCACGACCCGCTTCACGGCGCTGCTGCGCGACGCCGTGCACACGGTGACGCTGGCCGTGCTCACCGCGGGCGGGACGACCTCACGCGGGGCGCTGGAGGCCGCGGCGCACGTCGTACGGAACGCCGGGTTCCCCGACTGTACGGAGGAGCAGCTGGAGGCCCTGGTGGAGGCGGTCTCCACCGACGAGGGCCGGCTCGGGCTGTACTCCGTCCCGGAGTGCTGCGGGGCGGCGCTGTCGATCGAGCTCCACGAGGTCCTGGAACCGCTGGCCCCGCACCTGGCGGCCCCGGGCCGCGAATCGATCCTGCTCCAGGGCGCCCGGATCGCGCTCGCGGACGGACCGTACATCCCGGCCGAGCGCGAGGTCCTCGCCACCGTCGGCGCGGCCCTGCGGATCGACGCGGACGAGGTGACCCGCCTGCTCTCCGCGGTCCGGGCCCCGTAGGCCCCCTTCCTCGGCCCCGCCGGGCCCGTCGCGGGCGCGGCGGGCCGCCCGGTTCCCGCGCTCCCGGCCCCGACGCCCCCTCCCGGTACGGGACAATGGGCCCATGAGTCTGTTCCGCGACGACGGCATCGTGCTGCGCACCCAGAAGCTGGGTGAGGCGGACCGCATCATCACCCTGCTGACCCGGGGCCACGGCCGGGTGCGGGCCGTCGCCCGCGGAGTGCGGCGCACCAAGTCCAAGTTCGGCGCCGGGCTGGAACCTTTCTCCCACGCCGACGTGCAGTTCTTCGCCCGAGGCAGCGAGCTGGTCGGCCGCAGCCTCCCGCTCTGCACCCAGACCGAGATCATCGCCCCGTACGGCAACGGCATCGTCACCGACTACGCCCGCTACACCGCCGGCACCGCGATGCTGGAGACCGCCGAACGCTTCACCGAGAACGAGGGCGAACCCTCCGTCCAGCAGTACCTGCTGCTCGTCGGAGCCCTGCGCACCCTCGCGCGCGGCGAACACGCGCCGCACCTGATCCTCGACGCCTTCCTGCTGCGCTCCCTCGCCGTCAACGGCTACGCGCCGAGCTTCGAGAACTGCGCGAAATGCGGCATCCACGGGCCCAACCGGCACTTCTCCGTCGGCGCGGGCGGGGTGGTGTGCGGGGACTGCAGGGTGCCCGGCAGCGTCGTACCCTCGTCGGAGGCCATCGCCCTGCTCAGCGCGCTGCTGACGGGCGACTGGGGCCACGCCGACGCCTGCGAGGCGCGCCACGTACGGGAGGGCAGCGGGCTGGTCTCCGCCTATCTGCACTGGCATCTGGAGCGCGGACTGCGCTCCCTGCGATACGTCGAGAAATAGGAGCTGGGCACATGGCACGACGCGGGATTCTGGGACGCTCTCGCCCCGAGTACAAGGTTCCCGAGCCGCACCCGTCCGGTGAGCGCCCGCCGAAGATCCCCGGCGAGCTGGTCCCGAACCACGTCGCGATCGTCATGGACGGCAACGGCCGCTGGGCCAAGGAGCGCGGCCTGCCGCGCACCGAGGGCCACAAGGTCGGCGAGGGCGTCGTGCTCGACGTGCTCAAGGGCTGCCTGGAGATGGGCGTCAAGAACCTCTCCCTGTACGCCTTCTCGACGGAGAACTGGAAGCGCTCGCCCGACGAGGTCCGCTTCCTGATGAACTTCAACCGTGACGTCATCCGGCGCCGCCGCGACGAGATGAACGAGCTGGGCATCCGCATCCGCTGGGTCGGCCGGATGCCGAAGATGTGGAAGTCCGTCGTCCAGGAACTCCAGGTCGCGCAGGAGCAGACCGTCGGCAACGACGCGATGACCTTGTACTTCTGCGTGAACTACGGTGGCCGCGCGGAGATCGCGGACGCGGCGCAGGCCATCGCGCGCGATGTGGCGGCGGGCCGGCTGGACCCGTCGAAGGTCAACGAGAAGACCTTCGCGAAGTACATGTACTACCCGGACATGCCGGACGTGGACCTCTTCGTGCGCCCGAGCGGCGAGCAGCGCACCTCCAACTACCTGCTCTGGCAGAGCGCGTACGCGGAGATGGTCTTCCAGGACGTGCTGTGGCCCGACTTCGACCGCCGGGACCTGTGGCGGGCCTGCCTGGAGTACGCGCAGCGCGACCGCCGCTTCGGCGGGGCCGTCCCGAACCAGGCGGAGAGCGCCCAGGGCTGATCCGCGCGGCCGGTGCGGGCCCGCCCGGCCCGCACCGGACCCGGGGGCACCGGGCCGGGGAGGGGCGGGGTGCGGGTCAGCCCGCGGCGGCGCAGTCGGCGCAGGTGCCGAAGATCTCCACGGTGTGGGCGACGTTCACGAAGCCGTGCTCGGCCGCGATGGCGTCCGCCCACTTCTCCACCGCCGGGCCCTCCACCTCGACCGCCTTGCCGCACTTGCGGCACACCAGGTGGTGATGGTGGTCGCCGGTGGAGCAGCGCCGGTAGACGGACTCGCCGTCGCTGGTGCGCAGCACGTCGACCTCGCCCGCGTCGGCGAGGGACTGGAGGGTGCGGTACACGGTGGTCAGGCCCACGGAGTCACCGCGGTGCTTGAGCATGTCGTGGAGTTCCTGGGCGCTGCGGAACTCGTCCACCTCGTCCAGCGCCGCCGCCACGGCGGCCCGCTGCCGGGTGGACCGTCCTCGTACTGGCGCGGTATTCATCTCGCCAGGCGCAGTCGCCACCGGTTCCTCCTTGTTTCGGGCTCGGCCGCCCATTGTGCCAGGCGGCCGGCCGTCCTAGGTCCTGTCGTCGAAGTGATGCCGGTAAGGCCCGCGGCATCCGGTGCCGCGCATCGCAAGGCGGAGGGGCGCCCGTAGTACTGGACGTACTTGGGGGCTCCGACAACACGGCGAGGTGCGGTGCCGGGCGTCGCGGGCCAGGCAGGACTTTGACGACAGGGCCTAGACCTTCACATCGTCGCGCGTGCACACCTCTTCGGCCGCTCGGGCGGCCTTCGCCCGCCGCCGGGCCAGTGGCGCGGACAGCAGGGACAGGACGAGGAAGACGCCGATGGCGAGCAGCACGATCGTCGCACCCGAGGGTACGTCGATGTAGTACGTCGCCGCGGTGCCGGTCAGTGAGATGCCGAGGCTGATCGCGATGGCCAGCCCCAGTGTGGTGGCGAAGCCGCGGGTGAGCCGCTGGGCCGCGGCGACGGGGATCACCAGCATGGCGCTGACCAGCAGCAGGCCGACGATGCGCATCGCCACGGTCACGGTCACGGCGGCGGTGACGGCGATCAGCAGGTTCAGCGCGCGCACCGGCAGGCCGGTGACGCGGGCGAACTCCTCGTCCTGGCAGACGGCGAAGAGCTGCCGGCGCAGGCCGATGGTGACGGCCAGGACGAAGGCGGCGAGGATCGCCATGGCGATCACGTCCTCGGCCGCGACCGTGGTGATCGAGCCGAACATGGAGCCGAGCAGCATGGCCGTGGAGCCGCCGCCCACATTGATGATCATGACGCCGCCGGCCAGGCCGCCGTAGAAGAGCATGGCGAGCGCGACGTCACCGCTGGTCCTGCCGCGCGAGCGGATCAGCTCCATGCCGACCGCGCCGACGACGGTGACCAGGGTGGCCATCCACACCGGGCTGGTGCTGAGCACGAAGCCGAGCGCGACACCGGTCATCGCGACGTGGCCGAGGCCGTCGCCCATGAGCGCCTGGCGGCGCTGGACGAGGTACGTGCCGATCGCGGGCGCGGTGATCCCGACCAGGGCGGCGGCGATCAGGGCCCGCACCATGAAGGGGTAGTCGAGGAGGTCCATCAGCTCAGCAGTCCCGTCCGCAGGGGCTCGGCGCCGTGCGCCGCGTGGGGGTGTACGTGGTCGTGACCGGGCAGGGCGTGCTGGCCCACGGCCTCCGGGGGCGGGCCGTCGTGGACGACGCAGCCGTCGCGCAGGACGACGGCCCGGTCGATCAGCGGCTCCAGCGGCCCGAGCTCGTGCAGGACGAGCATGACGGTGGCCCCGGCGGCGACCTGGGTGCGCAGGGCGCCGGCCAGGACCTCCTGGTTGGCCAGGTCCACGCCCGCCATCGGCTCGTCCATGATCAGGAGCTCGGGTTCGACGGCGAGCGCGCGGGCGATCAGGACCCGCTGGTGCTGGCCGCCGGAGAGGGCGTTCACCGAGGCGTCCGCGTACGCGTCCATGTCCACCAGGGCCATGGCGCGCTCGACGGCGGCCCGGTCGGCCTTGCGCGGGATGCCGAACCGGGAGCGGGCCAGGCGGCCGGAGGAGACGACCTCGCGGACGGTGGCCGGGACCCCGCTGGCGGCGGTGGTGCGCTGCGGGACGTACCCGATGCGCGCCCACTCGCGGAAGCGCTTGAAGTCGGTGCCGAAGAGGGACAGCTCGCCGTCGGTCAGCGGGACCTGGCCGACCACGGCGCGGACGGCGGTGGACTTTCCGGAGCCGTTGGCGCCGAGGAGGGCGACGACCTCACCGCGATGGACGGTGAGGTCGACCCCGCGCAGCACGGGGCGAGAGCCGAGCGAGGCCGTGGCTCCGCGCAGGGATATGACGGGCTGCCCGGCCGCCGCGGCGGCTTTCGCGGACTCCATGACTCGCGCCTTTCGTTACTGCTCGTCGTCTTCGTGCCCCGGACCGGATTCGCGCCCAGGATGCGCGCTCCGGGGAACCTGCTACTTGCTCCCGAGGGCCTTCTGGAGGTTCTTCAGGTTGGACCGCATGACCTCGAAGTAGTCAGCGCCCTGGGACGTGTCGGTGATTCCCTCAAGAGGGTCGAGGACGTCGGTCTTCAGGCCGGTGTCCTGGGCGAGGGTTTTGGCCGTCTTGTCGCTGGCCAGCGTCTCGAAGAACACGGTGGACACCTTGTCCTTCTTCGCGACGGTCTGGAGTTCCTTCATCCGGGCCGGGCTCGGCTCGGACTCGGGGTCGACGCCGGAGATGCCCTCCTGGTCCAGGCCGTAGCGCTCGGCGAGGTACCCGAAGGCGGAGTGGGTGGTGATGAAGGTCCTGGAGGCCGTGTTCCTGAGGCCGTCCGTGAACTCGGTGTCCAGCACGGTCAGCTTGGTCACCAGCTCGTCGGTGTTCTTCCTGTAGTCCGCCGCGTGGGCCGGGTCGGCCTTCTCCAGGGCCGCGCCGACGCCCTTGGCGATCTGCGCGTACTTGGTGGGGTCGAGCCAGACGTGCGGGTCCTGGCCCGCCTCGCCGTGGCTGTGGCCCTCCTCGGACCCGGCGGCGCCGTGGCCGTGGTCGTCGTGGCCGGAGGCGGTGTGGGTCTCCAGCGTGGTGAGGGTGGCGGCGTCGACGACGTTCTTCACGCCGGACTGGGCGACGGCCTTGTCGACGGCGGGCTGCAGGCTCTTGAGGTAGAGGACGACATCGGCCTCGCCGAGCCGGCCGGTCTGCTTCGGGGTGATCTCCAGGTCGTGCGGCTCGACACCCGGCTTGGTCAGGGTGGAGACGGCCACGTGCTCCTTGCCTATCTGCTCGGCGAGGAACTGCATCGGGTAGAACGACGCCACCACGTCCACCTTGTCCGCCGCGGCCCCGGGCGTACCGGAGGCACCGGTGCCGGGCGTCGCCGAGGTGCCGGCGCCGTCCGAGGAGCCGCCCGCTCCGGAGCAGGCGGTGAGGGCCGTGGCGCCGAGGGCGACGGCTCCGGCGAGGGCGGCGGTGGGTATCAGGCGACGTACGTTCATGACATCCATTTTCATCAAAAATGGAAACGATTGTCAAAAAGCCAGGTGGGGAGGGGCTCCGGAGCCTTGGAGGGGGAACCGATTTGAAAGGGAGGGCGCGGGCGCCGGTAACCTTAAGGCTTCGCCGTTCGTCCTCGTAATGAAGAGAGCACCGTGGCCGCCGACAAGATCGACACCATCGTCAGCCTGAGCAAGCGCCGTGGCTTCGTTTTCCCGTGCAGTGACATCTACGGCGGCTCCAGGGCTGCCTGGGACTACGGTCCGCTGGGTGTCGAGCTCAAGGAGAACATCAAGCGCCAGTGGTGGAAGGCGATGGTCACCGGGCGTGAGGACGTCGTCGGTCTCGACTCGTCCGTGATCCTGGCCCCCGAGGTCTGGGTGGCCTCCGGTCACGTCGCCACTTTCTCCGACCCGCTCACCGAGTGCACCTCCTGCCACAAGCGCCAGCGTGCCGACCACCTGGAAGAGGCGTACGAGGCCAAGCACGGCCGTCCGCCGGTGAACGGCCTCGCCGACATCAACTGCCCCCACTGCGGCGTGAAGGGCCAGTTCACCGAGCCCAAGCAGTTCTCCGGCATGCTGGAGACCCACCTCGGCCCGACCCAGGACACCGGCTCCAAGGCGTACCTGCGCCCCGAGACCGCCCAGGGCATCTTCACCAACTTCGCCCACGTGCAGACCACTTCGCGCAAGAAGCCGCCCTTCGGCATCGCGCAGATGGGCAAGTCCTTCCGGAACGAGATCACTCCGGGCAACTTCATCTTCCGCACGCGCGAGTTCGAGCAGATGGAGATGGAGTTCTTCGTCAAGCCGGGCGAGGACGAGCAGTGGCAGGAGTACTGGATGGCCGAGCGGTGGAACTGGTACCGCGACCTCGGCATCCGCGAGGAGAACATCCGCTGGTACGACCACCCGAAGGAGAAGCTGTCCCACTACTCGAAGCGCACCGCTGACATCGAGTACCGCTTCAACTTCGGTGGCAACGAGTTCTCCGAGCTCGAAGGCGTCGCCAACCGCACCGACTTCGACCTCAAGGCCCACTCCGCCGCCTCCGGCCAGGACCTCACCTACTTCGACCAGGAGGCCGGCGAGCGGTACACCCCGTACGTCATCGAGCCGGCGGCCGGTGTCAACCGCGCCATGCTCGCCTTCATGCTCGACGCGTACAACGAGGACGAGGCCCCCAACGCCAAGGGCGTCATGGAGAAGCGCACCGTGATGCGCCTCGACCCGCGCCTGGCCCCGATCAAGGTCGCCGTGCTGCCGCTGTCCCGCAACCCGCAGCTGTCGCCGAAGGCCAAGGGCCTCGCCGCCGACCTGCGCAAGAACTGGAACATCGAGTTCGACGACGCGGGCGCCATCGGCCGCCGCTACCGCCGCCAGGACGAGATCGGTACGCCGTTCTGCGTCACCGTCGACTTCGACACCCTGGACGACAACGCGGTGACCGTGCGCGAGCGCGACACCATGAAGCAGGAGCGCGTCTCCCTGGACCAGATCCAGAGCTACCTCGGCAGCCGCCTGCTCGGCTGCTAGTGCTGTGACCGGAAAGGTTCACCGGCCCTCGACGCCCGGCACGGCGCCTCGCCGCGTTGTCGGACCACGCAAGTACGTCCAGTACAAGCCGTGGCCCTCCGCCTTGCGATCCACCGCACCGGACGCCGCGGGCCTACCGGCAAACCTTTCCGGTCACAGCACTAGGTCGTCACCTCGAAGGACCGCCCTCCGCCCCCTGCGGGCGGGCCCTGCCCGCCACGGCGCGGCAGGCGGGCGGGACTTCAGGTACTGCCGTCAGGGCCTGGCCTGGCCGGAGTCCTGACGGCCGGTGGCCCGGTGCGCGCACCGGGCCACCGGTGCGTCCGGGACCGCTCACCCCGCGGAGCGGTGCCCCCGCCGCACCGAGGGCCGTCGCCGACGGGTCCACCGCGCCCCGGCGCCGCCACCGGGCCCGCTGCTCCGCGTACGGTGACCGCGGTGGCACCGCGCCCGGCCGGCGGTCCGGGGCGGCGCCGGCGGCCCTCAGGCGCGCAGCCCCCGGACCACCAGGGCGGTGACCGCCTCGAACTCCGTGATGATCGTGGGCGAGAGCCAGTCGGCGGCGTACTGCGGATCGTGGAAGCGGCCGGTGGCGTCGAAGACCGCTCGGGCGGCGGTCGGCACGTCGGCGGCGGCGAGCGAGCCCGCCGCGACCCCCTCGGCGATGATCCGGGTCAGCTGCGCGATCAGCTCGGCCAGGTGCGCGTCCACCACACCGCTGTTCTCGGAGAGCAGCACGGTGTAGGTGGCGAACAGTTCAGGGTCGTCACCCGCCTTGTGCCGCTTGGCCGCGAACAGCGCCTCCAGCCACGTCTCCAGCTTCGAGGGGGCGGGCTCGGCGGGGGCCGAGGCGATCTCCTCCAGCAGGACGACGCTCCTGGTGAGCCAGCGGTCCGTGACGGCCTCGCGCAGCGCCGCCTTCGACGGGAAGTGCCGGTACACGCTGCCGTGGCTGACGCCCAGGGCCCGTGCCACGTCCACCACGGTCGCCTTGGTGGGGCCGAAGCGGCGCAGCACCTCCTCGGTGGTTTCGAGGATGCGCTCAGGTGTCAGGGGCTCGGCAGCAGCGGGGGGCATGAGTACGACCGTACCGCCAGCTCAGTGCTCGCTGTCGAGGTGGGCCATCTGGGGGGCCGGGTACCGCTCGCCCGCGGCGGCTCCGGCGGGCACGGCCTTCTCGATGGCGGCCAGATCGGCGGCGGTGAGCCGCACCTCCAGGGCGCCCAGGGCCTCGGCGAGCCGGTCCCGGCGGCGGGCGCCCACCAGCGGCACGATGTCCTCGCCGCGCGAGAGCACCCAGGCGATGGCGGTCTGGGCGACGCTCACGCCCTTGCTCTCCGCGATCTCGCGCAGGGCGTCCACCAGATCGAGGTTCCGGTCGAGGTTGTCCCCCTGGAAGCGGGGGCTCGTTCTGCGGAAGTCCCCGGGGTCGAGCGCGCGGTCTCTGGAGAAGTGGCCGCTGATCAGGCCGCGGGAGAGCACCCCGTACGCCGTGATGCCGATGCCGAGCTCGCGGGCGGTCGGCAGGATCTCCTCCTCGATGCCGCGGGAGAGCAGCGAGTACTCGATCTGGAGGTCGGAGATCGGGGCCACGGCGGCTGCCCGGCGCAGGGTGTCCGCGCCCACCTCGGAGAGGCCGATGTGCCGGACGTGCCCGGCCTGGACGGCCTCGGCGATGGCCCCGACCGTCTCCTCGATCGGCACGTCCGGATCGACACGGGCGATCCGGTAGATGTCGATGTGGTCCCGGCCGAGCCGCTGGAGCGAGTAGGCCAGGAAGTTCTTGACGGCCGCCGGCCGGCCGTCGTAGCCGCTGAAGGCGCCCTCGACCGTGCGCAGCGCGCCGAACTTGACGCTGGTCAGCGCCTGCTCGCGGGCCGCGGCGGGCGCGGTGCGCAGGGCTTCGTTGATCAGCAGCTCGTTGTGTCCCATGCCGTAGAAGTCGCCGGTGTCGAGCAGGGTGACCCCGGCCTCCAGGGCGGCGTGGACGGTGGCGAGGGACTCGGCGCGGTCGGCCTCGCCGTACAGGGCGGACATGCCCATGCAGCCGAGGCCGAGCGGGAAGACGGAGGGCCCGGTGGTACCGAGCGAGCGGCGGGTGCCGGTGTCGGTACCGGTAGCGGTACCGGTGGTGTTCTCGTTCGTGGTCATGAAACGAGACTGGCATGACGGGTGACAGATTTCAATATCTGTCACCCGTCAGTGTGAAGGCGGTGGCGCGGGTCCGCCCGGCGCCCGTGCTCAGCGCTTCCGGGAGGCGGGCTGCCGGGCGGGGCCGGGGTGGGCCTCCAGGGTGCGGGCGGTGCGGTCGGCCGTCGCCAGGGCCCAGGGGCCGCTCGTCGCCGCGCCCACCACGAGCACCACCAGGCCGCAGCCCGTGATGACCCACCAGGCCGGCCGGGCCGCCCCGGTGAAGTCGCCGCCGCCCGCCGTGCCGGCCGCCAGCACCGCGCCGATCACGGCGACGCCCAGGGTGCCGCCGGTCTGCCGGCTGGTGGAGGCCACCGCCGCCGCGACACCGGCCTGGGAGCGCGGCATCCCGGAGACCGCCGTGTTGGTGATCGGCGCGTTGACCATGCCGAAGCCGAGCCCGAAGAGCACGTACCCGGTGAACAGCAGCGGGGTCGAGCTCTCCGCCGAGAACGCCGCGAACAGCACTCCGCTCGCCGCCATCGTCACCCCCGCGATCAGCAGGGGCAGGCGCGGCCCCCGGCTGCCGACGAGCCGTCCCGACAGGGGGGCGAAGATGAAGGTCAGGGCCGCCATCGGCAGCATGTAGAGCCCGGCGTGCAGCGCGTCGAGGCCCCGTACGTCCTGGAGGTACAGGGTGTTCAGGAAGAGGAACCCGGAGAGCGCGGCGAAGGCGCTGACCGCGATCACCGTCGCCCCGCTGAAGGGGGCGCTGCGGAAGAACCGCGGGTCGATCAGCGGCTCCGCCCGCCGGGGCTCGTGGACCAGCAGCCCCACCAGCGCGGCGACGGCCAGCCCCGCGCAGCCGAGGATCAGCGGCGAGGTCCAGCCCTTGGACGGGGCCTCGATGATTCCGTACGTCACCGTGGTGAGCAGGGTCATGACCAGCAACTGGCCGACCGGGTCGGCGCGGCGGGGCCGGGCGGCCCGCGACTCCGGGACGTAGCGCAGGGTCAGCGCGAGGGCGGCCAGGCCGATCGGCAGGTTCACCCAGAAGATGGAGCGCCAGCCGACCGAGTCCACCAGCGCTCCGCCGATCAGCGGCCCGGCGGCCATCGAGACGCCCACCACCGCGCCCCAGGCGCCGATGGCGCGGGCGCGTTCCCCCGGGTCGGTGAAGGTGTTGGTGATGATCGACATGGCGACCGGGTTCAGCATCGAGCCGCCCACGGCCTGGATCATCCGGAAGACGATCAGCCACTCCAGGCTCGGCGCCAGTGAGCACAGCAGCGACCCGGCCGTGAAGAGGACCAGGCCCGCGGTGAAGACCTTGCGGCGCCCGATCCGGTCGGCCGTGGAGCCCGCCAGCATCAGGAGCGAGGCCAGGACCAGCGTGTACGCGTCCAGAGTCCACTGGAGTCCGGAGACGGAGGCGTCGAACTCGCGGCGCATCGAGGGGAGGGCCACGTTCAGGACGGTGCTGTCCAGGCTGACGATGAGCAGGCTCATGCAGCAGATCGCCAGGACGAGCAGCCGCCGCCGAGGACTCAGATCGGGCATATTGATGATAGTACGCCTAACTAACGACCTGCGGAGAGGTGGGCGCGTGCGTGACAATGGGGGGATGACCACGCTTCCCCCGCCTCTCGCGATAGGCCCGCACACCGTGCAGCCGCCGGTGGTGCTCGCGCCGATGGCCGGCATCACCAATGCCCCGTTCCGTACCCTCTGCCGTGAGTTCTCGGGCGGCAAGGGGCTGTTCGTGAGCGAGATGATCACGACGCGCGCCCTGGTCGAGCGCAACGAGAAGACCATGCAGATGATCCACTTCGACGCGACGGAGACGCCCCGCTCGATCCAGCTGTACGGGGTCGACCCCGCGACGGTCGGCAAGGCGGTCCGCATGATCGTCGAGGAGGACCGCGCCGACCACATCGACCTCAACTTCGGCTGCCCGGTCCCCAAGGTCACCCGCAAGGGCGGCGGCTCGGCCCTCCCGTACAAGCGGAACCTGCTGCGCGCGATCCTGCGCGAGGCCGTCGCGGGCGCCGGCGACCTGCCGGTGACCATGAAGATGCGCAAGGGCATCGACGACGACCACCTCACCTATCTCGACGCGGGCCGGATCGCCGTCGAGGAGGGGGTCACGGCCATCGCCCTGCACGGGCGCACCGCCGCCCAGCACTACGGCGGCACCGCCGACTGGGAGGCCGTCGCGCGGCTCAAGGAGCACGTGCCGGAGATCCCGGTGCTGGGCAACGGCGACATCTGGTGCGCCGAGGACGCGCTGCGCATGGTCCGCGAGACGGGCTGCGACGGCGTGGTCGTGGGCCGCGGCTGCCTGGGCCGGCCCTGGCTCTTCAACGACCTGGTGGCGGCCTTCGAGGGGCGCCCGGAGGACTTCCACCGGCCCACGCTGCGCGAGGTCGCGGGCACCATGCACCGGCACGCGCAGCTGCTGGGGGAGTGGATCGGCGACGAGACGCGCGGGGTGATCGACTTCCGTAAGCACGTGGCCTGGTACCTCAAGGGCTTCTCGGTCGGTTCCGAGATGCGCAAGAAACTGGCCGTCATCTCGTCACTTTCCGAGCTGGACGCTCATCTGAGCGAGCTGGACCTGGACCAGGCGTGGCCCGAGGGTGCGGACGGCCCGCGCGGGCGCACGTCCGGAAACAACCGGGTTGTCCTGCCGGAGGGCTGGCTGAAGGACCCCTACGACTGTGCGGGTGTGAGCGAGGAAGCCGAACTGGACACGTCCGGGGGCTGACAAACTATGCCGTCGGCGGCGTGACATACGACACCCATGGGTGGGGTCATGCTCACATGAGCGGCGAAAGCGCGGCTAAGACTCTCAAAGGGTGGCACCCAGTGCCACCCTTTGTTCGTTCAACGCATGAATACAGATGTACAGACTGTCGCTCATCCGAGCGCGGTCAGGCTTCGCCGGCCCCCGCATCCTTCGGGAGGTGAAGGCGGTCGATCCACTCCCTCTACCCGCGAGTTACTTTCGATCTCCTGGCGCATGGGTGGTTACAGCCACATGACCGCCAAGTGGACGTACCCATGAGCCTTCGATCTGGGTATGTTCCTCGCCGTCAGGGCAGCCACCGAGTCCTCGAGGAGTCGAGACCCGTGTCGGAAAACAAAGATCAGAAGTTCGTCTACGACTTCACCGAGGGCAATCGCGACCTCAAGGACCTTCTCGGCGGTAAGGGGGCCAACCTCGCCGAGATGACCAATCTGGGCCTGCCGGTCCCTCCCGGCTTCACGATCACCACCGAGGCGTGCAAGGTCTACCTCGGCAGCGGCGAGGCCCCCGCCGCGCTGCGCGACGAGGTCGGCGCCCATCTGGCCGCCCTTGAGGCGAAGGCGGGCAAGAGGCTAGGCCAGGCGGACGACCCGCTCCTGGTCTCCGTACGCTCCGGCGCCAAGTTCTCGATGCCCGGCATGATGGACACCGTCCTCAACATCGGGCTCTCCGACGCCTCGGTCGCCGGTCTCGCCGCCCAGTCCGGTGACGAGCGCTTCGCGTGGGACTCTTACCGCCGCCTCATCCAGATGTTCGGCAAGACCGTGCTCGGCGTCGGGGGCGAGCTCTTCGAGGACGCCCTCGACCAGGCCAAGGCCGCCAAGAAGGTCACCGTCGACACCGACCTCGACGCCGCCGACCTGAGGAAGCTGGTCAAGCAGTTCAAGAAGACCGTGGCGAAGGAGGCCGGCCGCGAGTTCCCGCAGGACGCCCGCGAGCAGATGGACCTCGCCGTCGAAGCGGTCTTCAACTCGTGGAACACCGACCGCGCCAAGCTCTACCGCCGCCAGGAGCGCATCCCCGGCGACCTGGGCACCGCCGTCAACATCTGCTCCATGGTCTTCGGCAACCTCGGCCCCGACTCCGGCACCGGCGTCGCCTTCACCCGCGACCCCGCCAGCGGCCACCAGGGCGTCTACGGCGACTACCTCCAGAACGCCCAGGGCGAGGACGTGGTCGCGGGCATCCGCAACACGGTCCCGCTGGCGGAGCTGGAGTCGATCGACAAGACCTCGTACGACCGGCTGATGACGATCATGCAGACGCTGGAGACCCACTACAAGGACCTCTGCGACATCGAGTTCACCATCGAGCGCGGTCAGCTGTGGATGCTCCAGACCCGCGTCGGCAAGCGCACCGCGGGCGCCGCCTTCCGGATCGCCACCCAGCTCGTCGACCAGGGCCTGATCGACGAGGCCGAGGCCCTCCAGCGGGTCAACGGCGCCCAGCTCGCGCAGCTGATGTTCCCGCGCTTCGACGAGGAGGCCCCCGCCGAGCTGCTCGGCCGCGGCATCGCCGCCTCCCCGGGCGCGGCCGTCGGCAAGGCCGTCTTCGACTCGTACACCGCCGTCAAGTGGTCCCGCTCCGGCGAGAAGGTCATCCTGATCCGCCGTGAGACCAACCCGGACGACCTCGACGGAATGATCGCCTCCGAGGGCATCCTGACCTCGCGCGGCGGCAAGACCTCGCACGCCGCCGTCGTCGCCCGCGGCATGGGCAAGACCTGCGTCTGCGGCGCCGAGGACCTCGACGTCGACACCAAGCGCCGCCGGATGACCGTGGGCGGGAGGGTCGTCGAGGAGGGTGACGTCGTCTCCATCGACGGCTCCAACGGCAAGGTCTACCTCGGCGAGGTGCCCGTCGTGCCCTCCCCGGTCGTCGAGTACTTCGAGGGCCGCATGCACGCCGGCGCCGACGACGCCGACGAACTGGTCGAGGCCGTCCACCGGATCATGGCCTACGCCGACCGGCGCCGCCGGCTGCGCGTGCGCGCCAACGCCGACAACGCCGAGGACGCGCTGCGCGCCCGCCGCTTCGGCGCCCAGGGCATCGGCCTGTGCCGCACCGAGCACATGTTCCTCGGCGAGCGCCGCGAGATGGTCGAGCGGCTGATCCTCGCCGACACCGACACCGAGCGCGAGGAGGCGCTCAGCGTCCTCCTGCCGCTCCAGAAGAAGGACTTCATCGAGCTGTTCGAGGCGATGGACGGGCTGCCCGTCACCGTCCGGCTCCTCGACCCGCCGCTGCACGAGTTCCTGCCCGACATCACCGAACTGTCGGTGCGCGTCGCCCTCGCCGAGGCCCGCGAGGACCACAACGAGAACGACCTGCGCCTGCTCCAGGCCGTGCACAAGCTCCACGAGCAGAACCCGATGCTGGGCCTGCGCGGGGTCCGCCTCGGTCTCGTCATCCCCGGCCTGTTCGCCATGCAGGTACGGGCCATCGCCGAGGCCGCCGCCGCGCGCAAGAACGCCAAGGGCGACCCGCGCCCCGAGATCATGATCCCGCTCGTCGGCACCGTCCAGGAGCTGGAGATCGTCCGTGAGGAGGCCGACCGGGTCGTCGCCGAGGTCGAGGCCGCCACCGGCACCCGCCTCAAGCTGACCATCGGCACCATGATCGAACTGCCGCGCGCCGCCCTGACGGCCGGACAGCTCGCCGAGGCCGCGCAGTTCTTCTCCTTCGGGACGAACGACCTCACCCAGACCGTCTGGGGCTTCTCGCGGGACGACGTGGAGGCGAGCTTCTTCACCGCGTACCTGGAGAAGGGGATCTTCGGGGTCTCGCCGTTCGAGACCATCGACAGGGACGGCGTCGGCGCGCTGGTCCGCAGCGCCGTCCAGGCCGGCCGGGCCACCCGGCCCGACCTCAAGCTCGGCGTCTGCGGCGAGCACGGCGGGGACCCGGAGTCCGTCCACTTCTTCCACGAAGTCGGCCTCGACTACGTCTCCTGCTCGCCCTTCCGGATTCCGGTGGCGCGCCTGGAGGCGGGCCGCGCCGCCGCCGAATCGAAGGGCAGTGACAGCCGTTGACCCCGGCCCCGGTAAGGGGCCCTCACCGCGCCCGCCCCGGCCGCCCGGCCACCGGGGCGGGCGCCCCTTTTGCTGTTCGCCAAATCTTTACGCCAGCAGGCGGTGGACGGATCCCCACCCGTCCACCGCCGCTGTCATTCTGCCGGGCACGTCGGCGCTTCCCGGTGCGACCGACCGCCAGGCCCCGCAAAGCCCCCCACGGCCTTCACGGAGCGTTTCGGTCGCACCGGACTGTGTCCGGCGGAGTACAGGATTTCGCTTGTCACGCCCCTGCCGAAAGGGGTTTCAACTGTGGCCGAAAGGGCGTGGTGACCACGTGTGACGGCATGCATACTCATGGGGCGGGGGGATTGCGGTTGCACATGTGGGGGTTTGGTGCTGCGTATCCATTTCACTGGAGTGGACCTGGCACGCGTACGGATGGCAGGGCGTCCCGATGCGTTGTGGGAAACGATTCTGAGCTTCCACCGCTTAAGGGACCGGCGTGATGTCCGACTGTTCGGCGATTGGCGGACGGAAACCCGGAGCAGGTTGAACAGTGAAACACGTGTGCTCGGCGCGCTCATACCGAGCCGCGGATATTTCCCCGATTTCCTGACCCCGGTGGAGGGCCGGTACGGGTGGGACACGGGTCTCGATGCCCTGCGCGGCATCCGCCCCGAGCGCCTGCGGCGCGAACTCGCCCTGCTGGGCGCGGGCGCCGGGCCGGTGGTCCCGCCCCGGCTCCGGGAACTCATGGAGTGCGGTGTCACCCTGCTGCCGCGCCTGCTGGGCGAGCTGCGCGGCTACCACCGGGTGGCCGTGGAACCGTACTGGACCCACATCCAGGCCCAGATCGAGGCGGAACGGGCCGCCCGGGGCAGGGCCCTGCTGGACGGCGGCGCCGACGAACTGCTGGCCTCGCTCCCGCCGATGCTCCGCTGGCGCGCCCCGGTGCTGGAGTGCGACTACCCGGTGGACCGGGACGTCCGGCTGCGGGGACGCGGGCTGTTGCTCCAGCCGTCCTTCTTCTGCCGCCGCACCGCGGTGACCCTGCAGGACCCGGAGCTGCCACCGGTGCTGGTCTACCCGGCCGCCGCGCAGCTGGCCTCGGCGCCCGGCGGGCGCGACACGGCCCGGCCCGCCGAGGAGGAGCGCCAGCGCACGCTGGGCAAACTCGTCGGGCACACCCGCTCGGTGGTGCTGCGGGCCATCGGCGACGGGGCGACCACGAGCGAGCTGGCCCGCCGGGCGGGGGTCTCACTGGCCTCCGCGAGCCAGCACGCCTGTGTGATGCGCGAAGCGGGGCTGGTCACCACCTTGCGCCACGGCAACGCCGTCCTGCACACGGTGACCCCGCTGGGGGCCGCCCTGCTCAAGGGCGGCGCGGTGGCCTCGTGAGACCTCCGGGCCCCACGGGGTGGGTACCGCGGGACTTCCTGCCCCGGAGAGTCCGGAGAGTCCCTGGGGAGTCCCTGGGGAGGGACCCGGCGGTCCTCCGGGTCCGGACCCCGGTCCGGGGTACCCGCCGCACGGGGCGGCGTCCCAGGTCACAGCCCCGGGTTAAGGGCCGGTGAGGCCATCCTCAACTCCGGCTTAAGCGCCGCCGGAGCCGTCGGTGCGGCCCTTAGCGTGATCCGTATGCGAGATGCGGCGGTGCGGGTCAGGTGCGGGATGCTGGGCGGCGCGGTGGCGGTCGTCCTGCTGTGGGCGGTGCAGGTGCGCCCCTCCGCCCGGCCCGACGCGCTCTTCGCCACCGCCGCCCACCTGACCGGCCTGCTCGCCGGGTACGGGGTGCTGGTGGTGCTGTTCCTGATGGCCCGGGTGCCCGCCGTCGAACACGGGGTCGGCGCCGACCGCCTCGCCCGCTGGCACGCGCTGGGCGGGCGCCACGTCCTGCTCCTCTGCCTCGCCCACGGCCTCCTCGCGGTCCTCGGGTACGCCGTCCACGAAGGGGTCGACGTCCTGGCCGCCGTCCGGGAGCTGCTCGGGTACCCCGCGCTCGCCGCCGCCGTGGCCGGCACGGCCTTGCTGGCCGCCGTCGGGGCCACCTCCGTACGGGCGGTACGCCGCCGGGTCCCGCACGAAACCTGGCGCGGGATACACCTGCTGGTCTACCTCGCCGCCGCCCTGGCCTTCGGCCACCAGCTCGCCGGCCCCGATCTCGCCGCGGCCGCCTGGTTCTGGACGCTCGCCCACACCGTGGTCGCCGTCCTGCTGCTCTGGTACCGCGCGGTGGTCCCCGTACGGCAGGCCCTGCGGCACGCGCTGCGGGTCACCGAGGTCCGGGCCGAGGGGCCCGGGGTGGTCTCCGTCGTGATCTCCGGGGAGCACCTCGCGGAGCTGCGCGCGGAGCCGGGCCAGTTCCTGCGCTGGCGGTTCCTGCAACGGAGGCTGTGGCACACGGCCCTGCCGTTCTCCCTCTCCGCGCCGGTCCGCGGGGACACCCTGCGGATCACCGTCAAGGCGCTGGGCGGCCACTCCCGCCGGATTCGCCGGCTCCGCCCCGGCACCCGGGTCGTCGCCACCGGCCCGTTCGGGGCCCTCACCGCGGCCCGGCGGACCCGGCCCAAGGTGCTGCTGATCGCCGGCGGGGTCGGGATCACCCCGCTGCGGGCCCTGTTCGAGACCCTGCCCGGCGCCCCCGGGGACCTCACCCTGCTCTACCGGGCCGGGGCCGAGGAACACCTGGTCCTGCGCCGCGAGCTGGAGGCGATCGC
This sequence comes from Streptomyces sp. NPDC051567, assembly GCF_044454165.1. Taxonomy (NCBI): domain Bacteria; kingdom Bacillati; phylum Actinomycetota; class Actinomycetes; order Kitasatosporales; family Streptomycetaceae; genus Streptomyces; species Streptomyces sp. NPDC051567. Next base: position 72,971 of record NZ_JBITDK010000022.1, read on the forward strand.
CGCCGAGCGGCGGGCCGCGCTGCACTACCTCCTCGGCCCGTCCGGCGCCGCGTACGATCCGCTCGCCCCGCAGGCGCTGGCCGCGCTGGTGCCGGACCTGGCCGAGCACGACGTGTACCTGTGCGGGCCGCCGGGGATGGCCGGGGCGACCCGGGCGGCGCTGCTCCGGGCCGGGGTACCGGCCGGACGTATCCATTCCGAATGCTTCAGCCTCTGAGCGCACCCCCGCCCCCTCTGCCTCCCTTAGCCCCTCCTGCCCCTCTGCCCCTCGATGTCCCCGCCCCCTCGCTCCCCTTCCCCGAGAGGCCACCGCGCCATGAGCTGTCCGCCGCACCCGGCCCCGCCCGCCCCCGCCCTGCCCGTCCCCGTCCCCGTCCCGGGGGGCCCTGCGGTGCCGGCGGTCGGGCCCGCCCGCGCCGCCCGGCACCGCAGGCCCCGTCGGCCCCCCGCGCTGCGGACCGGGGCGGCCGTCCTGGCCTCCGTACCGCCCGCGCGGCGGCTGGCGGCCGGGCTGGGGCTGGCCAGTGCGGTGGCGGCGAGCGTGCTCACGGCGGTCGTGGACCCGGCGGCTCCGGTGGCCCCGGACCGGGTGCCGCCCCGGCAAAGCTCAACGTTTGCGCAAGTTTCCGGAGACTGATGGCTGCTACAGCCATACGCTCCATAAGGTCAGGGCCGTGCCTGAGATATCGACAACCACGATCATCGTGCTCTGCGTGGCCGCCGCGGCGGCCGGCTGGATCGACGCGGTGGTGGGCGGCGGCGGCCTGCTGCTCCTGCCCGCCCTGCTGCTCGGCCTGCCGAACACCCCTGCGGGCACCGTCCTCGGCACCAACAAGGCGGTGGCCATCGTCGGCACCGCCGGCGCGGCCGTGACCTACCTCCGCAAGACCCCGGTGGACGTGAGGCTCGCCGTCCGGATCGGGCTGGCCGCCCTCGCCGGTTCGATGGGCGGGGCCGCGCTCGCCGGCGGGATCAGCAAGGACGCCCTCCGCCCGATGATCATGGTGGTGCTCGTCGTCGTCGGCGCCTTCGTCCTCTTCCGGCCCGCCTTCGGCACCGCCCCGGGCGCCTCGCCCGTCAGCCGTGGGCGGGTGCTGCTGGCCATCGGCCTCGCCGGTCTGGGCATCGGCTTCTACGACGGCCTGATCGGTCCCGGCACCGGCACCTTCCTGGTCCTCGCCCTCACCGCGCTGCTCCATCTCGACCTGGTCACCGCGTCCGCGACCGCCAAGATCATCAACACCTGCACCAACGCCGGGGCGCTCGCGATGTTCGCCCACCAGGGCATGGTGCTGTGGCAGCTGGCCGCGCTGATGGCCCTGTTCAACCTGGCCGGAGCCATGACCGGGGCCCGTATGGCGCTCAAGAAGGGCAGCGGCTTCGTCCGCGGGGTGCTGCTGACGGTGGTGGCCGCGCTGGTGGTCAAACTCGGCTTCGAACAGTGGGGCTGAGCCCCTCCGACGCACCCCGGTGAGGTCCGTGAAGGGCCCCGGCACCCGGTGCGGGCGCGCGGCCGGGTGGGTGACCGTCGCCCGGCCCCGAGAACGGGGGGGACCTTCGCGGGGCCGGGCGGCGGGTGACGGTACCGGTCGGACCACGGCCGTAGCCGTGGTGGGCGTCCGTCAGTTCCGCGTGCCGCTCGCCCGGCGACGCAGGAACCAGGTACCGCCGACGGCGGTCGCGGCCAGCAGGGCCGCTCCCGCCGCGATCTTGGCGGGGTCGGCGCCGGTGGCCGTCCCCCCGACCGCCCCGGCCCGTACGGGCCCCTGCGGGCCGTGTGCGGTGACGACCAGGTCGCCCGTGGCGAACGTGCCGTCCGCGCAGGTCGCGCCGATGCCGTAGGTGCCGGGGTGGACGTGGGGGGCGATCCGGAACCGCCCCGCGACCGCCTCCCCGTGGTCCCCGGGGACCAGCGTGAACCGGCCGCCGCCGACCGTGCTGGCATCGCCCTCGGCACGGCCGCCGCGACCGCAGGCCGCGGTGTTCACCGTGACGGTGGCGCCCGGCCCGGCGGACCTCGGCGCCACCTCCAGGGGGGAGAAGTCACCGGGCGCGAGGCCCGCCGCGGCGGCGACCGCGCCGACGACCGGGCCGGTGAACACGGCGGCGGTCAGCACGGCGGCGGTGAGCACGTGGGCGGTGCGTCGGCGCATGCGGGATCTCCTGAGGACACGGGGTCGTGCCCCCGAGCTAACCCGGACTGCCACGGGCCCGCATGTCGGCGAGGCGCCGGTGCCGCGCGCCGCAGCCCCGTACGGGGACCGTCCTCGCAGGTCGGAGCCGTTCCCCGGCCGGGCGGGGAACGGCTCCGTCCGGGTGACCCGCCGGCTCCCGCCCGCTGTGGGGCGGTGGGGCGGCGGTACGTACGGTGGGGTGGTGCGGGCTTCCCGCACGCTCCGGCCCGGCCCGCGCACCACCGCGCACCGGGGCGTCCGCTCCGCTCCGATCCGCCCGAGGAGGACCCGTGACACCGGTAGGCCGGACACCGGAACCGCCCGCCCCGCTGCCCTTCTTCGTCTACGGGACCCTGCGGCCCGGCGAGGTCAACCACCGGCTCTTCCTGCGCGGCCGTACGGTCGCCGAGGAACCGGCCCGCCTCCCGGACGCGGCGCTCTACGACGGCCCCGGATACCCGTACGCGGTCCCCCGCGCGGGCTCCGCCGTCGTCGGGGAACTGATCGCCCCGGAGCCCGGCGCGTACGGGGAACTGCTGGCCGCGCTGGACGAGCTGGAGGAGTACGAGGGGCCGGGGCGCCCCGGGAACCTCTACGACCGGACCGTCCGCGAGGTCCTGCGCCCCGACGGCACCCCGGTCCGGGCCTGGGTCTACCTGGCCTCTCCGCTCCTGGCCCGTGACCTGGAGGAGTCGGGCACCGCGATACCGGGCGGCGACTGGTTCGGGCGGTAGGCCGACCGGCCCCGCGCGGCGGACCCGTCCGGGCCGCCGTGCCGGGAGCCCCGGTGGCGCCTCCGGGGCAAGATCCGAAAGGGACGGCTACAGGCCCTCGGCACCGCGGTTGCGCAGGCTCCGCCCGTACTGCTGGAGGACCCACAGCTCCTCCTGGACCGCGGCCAGCTGCTCCGGCGGGGCCTGCTGCCCCAGCCGGGACAGGGTGCCCTGGATCTCGTGGACCCGGCGGTCGACCGCCCGCAGACGGACCTGGACCAGCTGGCCCCCGGCGTAGATCTCGTCCACCGTCTTCGTGTGGACGGCCTCGACCGCCAGCTCCGTGACGAGCGCGCGGACGGTGTCGTTCGGCGCGGCCTCGCGGACCCGGGCCAGGTAGTCCTCGGTGCCGAGCGAGGTGCCGCCCGCGTCCTGGACCGCCTGGCGCACGGCGGCGTAGGGCGGCGCGGTGAACTCGTCCGCCCCGTACGCGTCGAAGGCCGGGGAGACCAGGCCCGGGTGCTGGAGGGCCAGCTTCAGCAGCTCGCGCTCGGTGCGGTGCGCCGGGCTGCGCAGGTTCAGGGCCGGGCCGCCCGCGGGCTGGGCGGAGGGCGCGGGCGCCGTCTCGTAGGACCGGTTGGAGCCCCGGCCCTGCTGCGGCTGGCCGCCGCGCTCACGCGCCCACCGGGCGAGCTGCGCGACCCGCTTGACCACGAACTGCTCGTCCCGGATGCCGAGCATCCCGGCCAGCTGGACCGCGGACTCGTGCTGGATCGCGATGTTCTTGATGTGGGCGACGACCGGGGCCGCCTCGTCCAGCGCCGCCGCCCGGCCCGCCGGGTTCTCCAGGTTGTGCCGGGCCACGAGGTGGCGCAGCGCGAACTCGAAGAGCGGCGTGCGGGACTCCACCAGCCCGGCGACCGCCGCGTCGCCCTGCGCGAGCCGCAGGTCGCACGGGTCCATGCCGCCCGGGGTGATCGCGATCGAGGTCTCCGCGGCGAACTTCTGGTCGTCCTCGAAGGCCCGCAGCGCCGCCTTCTGGCCCGCCGCGTCACCGTCGAAGGTGAAGATCACCTCGGCCGTGGCGTTGTCCATGAGCAGCCGTCGGAGGATCTTGATGTGGTCGCCGCCGAAGGCCGTGCCACAGGTCGCGATCGCGGTGGTGACCCCCGCGACGTGGCAGGCCATCACGTCCGTGTAGCCCTCGACCACCACGGCCCGCGAGGTCTTCGCGATCTCCTTCTTCGCCAGGTCGATGCCGTACAGCACCTGGGACTTCTTGTAGATCGAGGTCTCGGGGGTGTTCAGGTACTTCGGCCCGTTGTCGTCGTCCCGCAGCTTGCGCGCGCCGAAGCCGACGACCTCGCCCGTGATGTCCCGGATCGGCCACATGAGCCGGCCGCGGAAGCGGTCGATGGGCTTGCCGCTGCGGCTGTCCTGGGCCAGCCCGGAGAGGATCAGCTCCTTGTCGGTGAACCCCTTGCCGCGCAGGAAACGCGTCAGGTGGTCCCACCCGGCCGGGCTGTACCCCACGCTGAAGTGGGCGGCGGCGGCCTGGTCGAAGCCGCGCTCGGCCAGGAACGTGCGGCCGATCTCCGCCTCGGGGCTGTCCAGCTGCTCGACGTAGAACAGGGCGGCGGCCTTGTGCGCCTCGACCAGCCGGATGCGCTCGCCGCGCCCGCTGGTGCCGGCGGTGTAGCCGCCCTCCTCGTACCGCAGGGTGATGCCGGCCTGGCCGGCCAGCCGCTCGACCGCCTCCGAGAAGGAGAGGTGGTCGATCTTCATGATGAAGTCGAGGGTGTCCCCGCCCGCCTGGCAGCCGAAGCAGTGGTAGAGGCCCTTGCTGGGGCTGACCTGGAAGGACGGGGACTTCTCGTCGTGGAAGGGGCAGAGGCCCTTGAGGTTGCCGCCGCCCGCGCTGCGCAACTGGAGGTAGTCGGAGACCACGGCGTCGATCGGGACCGCGTCCCGTACCGCCTTCACGTCGTCGTCGTTGATCCGTCCTGCCACGCGTGAAGTCTACGGCCGGACGGAGGCAAACCTGTCAGGTGCCCTCCGCCCCGGTGAAGGAGGAGAGCGGAACCGTCGGGTCCGCCAGTGCCTCGGGATCGACCGGAGCCTTCGACCTGATCAGGGCCTGGATGTCCTCGGTGACGTCCCACACGTTCACGTTCATCCCGGCGAGGACCCGGCCCCCGGAGAGCCAGAAGGCGATGAACTCCCGCTTGCCCACGTCCCCGCGGACCAGCACCTGGTCGTAGCCGCCGGGCGGCGCGTACCCCGAGTACTCCAGGCCCACGTCGTACTGGTCGGAGAAGAAGTAGGGCACCCGGTCGTAGGAGACCTCCTGGCCCAGCATCGCCCGCGCCGCGGCCGGTCCGCCGTTGAGGGCGTTGGCCCAGTGCTCCACCCGCAGCCGGGTCCCGAGCGTCGGATGGTGGGCCGCCGCCACGTCCCCGGCGGCGAAGACGTCCGGGTCGGAGGTCCGCAGGGACGCGTCCACGGCGATCCCGCCGCCGTGCGCCCGGTCGACCAGGGCCAGCCCGGAGGTCTCGGCCAGCGCCGTGCGCGGCGCGGCCCCGATCGCGGCGAGCACCGCGTGCGCCGGGTGCTCCTCCCCGTCGTCCGTACGGGCGGCCAGCACCATCCCGTCGTGGCCCACGATCTCGGTCAGCCGGGCCCCGAAGTGGAAGCGGACCCCGTGCCCGGCGTGCAGCTCGGTGAAGAACTGGCCGAGCTCGGGGCCGAGCACCGCGTGCAGCGGGGTGGCCTCCGGCTCGACCACGGTGACCTCGGCCCCGTACCCCCGGGCCGCCGCCGCGACCTCCAGGCCGATCCAGCCCGCCCCCGCGATCAGCAGATGGCCGTTGTCCCGGCCGAGACCGGCCAGCGCGTTGCGCAGCCGCTCCGCGTGGGCGAGCCGGCGCAGGTGGTAGACACCGGCCAGGCCCGTGCCCGGGACGTCGAGCCGACGCGGCTCGGACCCGGTGGCCAGCAGCAGCTTGTCGTAGTGGAGCAGGGCGCCGTCGCCCAGGCGCACCGCCTTGGCCCCGCGGTCCAGGTGGACCGCGGGCTGGCCGAGGTGCAGCTCGACGTCGGCGCCCGCGTACCAGGCCGGCTCGTGGACGAAGACGCTCTCCCGGCTCTCCTTGCCCACCAGGTACCCCTTGGAGAGCGGAGGCCGCTCGTAGGGGTGGTCGCGCTCGTCACCGATCAGGATCACCCGCCCCGTGAACCCCTCCGACCTCAGCGTTTCGGCGGCCTTCGCCCCGGCCAGCCCCGCGCCGACGATGATGAACGTCCGGTGTGCGTCGACCACCTGATGCCTCCTCGTGTTTCTCTCCGCCACATGCGACCACATGCGAGCGTCCCGCACCGAGCCCGCCGCGTGAAGGGGGGATGGCCCGAACGGATCACCCCCCGGCGCGTCGCGGCCGTCCGGTGAGACGGTCGTGCAGGGAGCGGGCGGACGCGTCCGTGAGCGAGGCGATCTGGTCGATGACCGCGCGTTTACGGGCCTTGTCGTCCGGCGCGGAGTCGAAGATCGCCCGGAACTGCGGGTCCAGACCCTCGGGGGCGCGGGCGCTGAGGGCCTCGGCGAGTTCGGCCAGGACGATGCGCTGGTCGGCGCGGAGCCGTTCCTGCTCGTCGCGCTGCATCACGTACAGGTCGGCGACGGCCTTGAGGACCGCGCATTCGTTGCGCGCCTCGCGCGGGACCACCAGCTCGGCGGTGTACCGGGTCAGTCTGCCGGAGCCGTACGCCTCACGGGTGGCCCCCTCGGCGGCCAGGCAGAACCGGCCGATCAGCTGGCTGGTGGCGTCCTTCAGCCGGGCCTGGGCGATGGCCGAGCCGTCGTACCCGTGCGGCCACCACTCCTGTTCCATCAGCCGGTCCAGGGCCTCGCGCAGCTCCTCCGGATCGGTGCCGGCCGGGACGTACCGGCCGATCGCGACCTTCCAGATCGCGGTGCGCTCGGGCTCGCAGGAGAGGAGGCCGGGATCGAGATGGCCCGCGTGCAGCCCGTCCTCGAAGTCGTGGACGGAGTACGCGACGTCGTCCGCCCAGTCCATGACCTGGGCCTCGAAGCACTTGCGGTCCGCGGGCGCACCGCGGCGCAGCCAGGCGAAGACCGGCAGGTCGTCCTCGTAGGCGCCGAACTTCACCGAGGCGGGGTCGGTGGGGTGGTCACCGCGGGCCCAGGGGTACTTGGTGGCGGCGTCCAGGCAGGCCCGGGTGAGGTTGAGGCCCACGCTGACCAGCTCGCCGCTCACGGGGTCGGGGACGAACCGCTTGGGCTCCAGCCGGGTCAGCAGCCGCAGCGACTGGGCGTTCCCCTCGAAGCCGCCGCAGTCCGCGGCGAACTCGTTGAGCGCCTCCTCGCCGTTGTGGCCGAAGGGCGGGTGGCCCATGTCGTGCGAGAGGCAGGCGGCCTCGACGAGATCCGGATCGCAGCCGAGGGCCGCGCCCAGCTCACGGCCGACCTGGGCGCACTCCAGGGAGTGCGTCAGCCGCGTCCGGGGGCTCGCGTCCCAGTCGTACGAGCGGGTGCCGGGGGTGACGACCTGGGTCTTGCCCGCGAGACGGCGCAGCGAGGCGGAGTGCAGCACGCGGGCGCGGTCGCGCTGGAAGGCGGTACGGCCGGGCCGTTTGTCCGGTTCGGTGGCCCAGCGTTCGGTGGCGGTGGGATCGTACGGGTCGTTCGGGTCGATGCCTTCCATGCTCAGACCGTAACCGCAGGCACCGACAACCGGGGCGATCAGGGCGGCCGGGGCCCCGGCGAGGTGGCCGGTTCCCCGCGGACCGCGCACCAGGAGCCCCGGCCCGGGGTGCCGGGTCCGCGGATCGCTCATTCGTACGAGTGAAAGGCGCGGGCGGCGGAACTGGGGTCCGGGCCCGGTTCGTCCCTGCATACGAACGGCACGTGAGCCGCGGACGGAGCGCGGAGCACAGGGCACAGGGCACAGGGCACAGGAACGGGACATCAGGGGGCGGTCATGAGGATGCCGGGCTGGGTGAAGAAGGCGGTGGGGCGGTTGCCGGCGCCACCGCGCGGGGTACGGGGGCGGCGGCGGGCCGTGCGGGTGGTGACGGCCGTGTGCGCCCTGGCGCTGCTGCCCTCGGCGTGGACGCACGCGGTCGCCGCCGACCGGCTGCGGACCACGGACGACGTGCCCGCCGCGGAGGTGGCCGTGGTCTTCGGGGCGGGTCTGTGGGAGGGCGGACCCACCCCGTACCTGGCCCGCCGGCTGGACACGGCCGTGGGGCTGTACCGGGCCGGCAAGGTCAAGGTCGTCCTGGTCACCGGGGACAACAGCCGCGCCGACCACGACGAACCCGCCGCGATGCGCGCCTACCTCACCGGGCACGGGGTGCCGGACGAGCGGATCGTCAGCGACCACGCCGGCTTCGACACCTGGGACTCGTGCGTACGGGCCCGCCGGATCTTCGGGGTCGACCAGGCCGTGCTGATCACCCAGGGCTTCCACATACGCCGGGCCGTCACCCTGTGCCGGGCGGCCGGGCTGGACGCGCACGGGGTCGGGGTGGGTGACGAGCACGACGCCTCCTGGTACTACGGCGGCGCACGTGAGGTCCTCGCCTCGGGCAAGGCGGCGCTCGACGTGGTGTTCACGCCCGAGCCCCGTTTCCTCGGGCCCGAAGAGCCGGGGGTGTCACGGGCTCTGGCCGCTCCGGCGGGCTGAGACGGCTGGGGGTGGGGGTGCGGCTGGGGGTGCGAGGGCGGGTGCGTCAGGGGCGCCGCCGGTCTGCGGGCCGGGTGCCGGGCTCCTCGTACATCCGTCCGGACGGCATCGGGTTTCCCGCCGAGGGGTAACCATCCGGTCACGCACCGGTCTCAGAAAATGCTCGCACGCCCCTCGTGGCGGTGATGTGCCGTACCCCACACTGAGGTCCGGTGCCCCCGTCCTCGGAGCCCTGGAGGTCGCCCCCGTGCAGACCCGGACCCTGACCGTGAACGTGAGCCGCCCCGTCGCCGCCGCCGACACCGCCGAACCGGGCGAGGCCGATTCCGAGGCCGAGGCCGTGGACGACGAGCCCGAGGTGCTGGAGCTGATCGAGCAGGTGCCGGAGCAGCGCAGGCGCAGCGCCGGGAGTGGCGCGGGCCCGTCCGCCGACCTGTTCCGGCAGTACCTGCGCGAGATAGGCAGGATCTCACTGCTCACGGCCGCGGAGGAGGTCGATCTCGCGCGCCGCGTGGAGGCGGGGCTCTTCGCCGAGGAGAAACTCGGCACCACCCCGGACCTCGACTCGCGGCTCGCCCTCGATCTCGACAAGCTCGTCGTCATGGGGCGGATGGCCAAACGCCGTCTCATCGAGTCGAACCTGCGGCTCGTCGTCTCCGTCGCCAAACGGTACGTCGGCCGCGGGCTCACCATGCTCGACCTGGTGCAGGAGGGCAACCTCGGACTGATCAGGGCCGTCGAGAAGTTCGACTACGCCCGCGGGTACAAGTTCTCCACCTACGCCACCTGGTGGATTCGGCAGGCGATGTCCCGGGCCCTCGCCGACCAGGCCCGGACCATCCGCGTGCCCGTCCACGTCGTGGAACTGATCAACCGCGTCGTCCGCGTACAGCGCCGCATGCTCCAGGAGCGCGGGTACGAGCCCACCGCCGAAGAGGTCGCCGTCCATCTGGAGCTGACCCCCGAGCGGGTCATGGAGGTCCTGCGCCTCGCCCAGGAACCGGTCTCGCTCCACGCACCGGTGGGCGAGGAGGACGACGTGGCACTCGGCGACCTGATCGAGGACGGTGACGCGGCCTCCCCCATGGAGTCCGCCGCGTTCTTCCTGCTCCGCGAGCACCTGGAAGCCGTCCTGTCGACCCTGGCGGAGCGGGAGCGGAAGGTCGTCCAGCTCCGGTACGGCCTGGTCGACGGACGCCCCCGCACCCTGGAGGAGATCGGCCGGATCTTCGGCGTGACGCGTGAGCGGATTCGCCAGATCGAGTCCAAGACCCTCAACAAACTGCGCGACCACGCCTTCGCCGATCAGCTCCGGGGCTACCTCGACTGAGCCGCGTACCAAGGCCCCGCCCCGGAACAGGCCCCCGGTGAGCGGCGGTTTCCCGCTCACCGGGGTGCCGGGTCAGTCGACCTCGGCCACCGCCTGCGCGAACTGCGCCGCGTACAGCCGCGCGTACGCGCCGCCCGACGCCAGCAGTTCCTCGTGCGTGCCCTGCTCCACGATCGAACCGCTCTCCATCACCAGGATCACGTCCGCGTCCCGGATCGTGGACAGCCGGTGCGCGATCACGAAGGACGTACGGCCGTGCGCGAGCCGCGCCATCGCCTTCTGGATCAGGACCTCGGTACGGGTGTCCACCGAGCTCGTCGCCTCGTCGAGCACGAGGATCACCGGGTCCGAAAGGAACGCCCGCGCGATGGTGATCAGCTGCTTCTCGCCCGCGCTCACCCCCGCGCCCTCGTCGTCCAGCACGGTGTCGTAGCCGTCCGGCAGGGTCCGGACGAAACGGTCCGCGTGCGCCGCCCGCGCCGCCTCCTCGACCTCGGCGCGGGTGACCTCGCGCGAGGCGCCGTAGGCGATGTTCTCCGCGATGGTGCCGCCGAACAGCCAGGTGTCCTGGAGCACCATGCCGATGCCGCCGCGCAGCTCCTCGCGCGTCATCTTCGCGATGTCCACGCCGTCGAGGGCTATCAGGCCGCCCGTGACCTCGTAGAACCGCATCAGCAGGTTGACGAGCGTGGTCTTGCCGGCGCCCGTCGGGCCGACGATCGCGACCGTGTGACCGGGCTCGACCGTCAGCGAGAGGTTCTCGATCAGCGGCTTGTCCGGCTCGTAGCGGAAGGCCACCCGGTCGAGGGTGACCTGGCCGCGCAGCTCCTGCGGACGCTCCGGAACCTCGGTGTCCGGCTCCTGCTCCCGCGCGTCCAGCAGCTCGTAGACCCGCTCCGCCGAGGCCACACCCGACTGCACGAGGTTCGCCATCGACGCGAGCTGCGTCAACGGCATCGAGAACTGGCGCGAGTACTGGATGAACGCCTGCACGTCACCGATCGACAGCGAGCCCGAGGCGACCCGCAGGCCGCCGACGACCGCGATCAGCACGTAGTTGATGTTCGAGATGAAGAACATCACCGGCTGCATGATGCCGCTGACCAGCTGCGCCTTGAACGAGGCCCGGTAGAGCGCCTCGTTCTGCTCGGCGAAGAGGGCCGCGGACTCCCGCTGCCGCCCGAAGACCTTCACCAGGGTGTGGCCCGAGTACATCTCCTCGATGTGGGCGTTGAGCGTGCCCGTCCGCTTCCACTGCGCCACGAACTGCGGCTGCGACTTCTTGCCGATCCTCGCCGCGACGAGGACCGAGACCGGCACGGTCACCAGCGCGACCAGCGCCAGCAGCGGCGAGATCCAGAACATCATCGCCAGCACACCGACGATCGTCAGCAACGAGTTGAGCAGCTGCCCCATCGTCTGCTGGAGCGTCTGCCCGATGTTGTCGATGTCGTTGGTGGCCCGGCTGAGCACCTCGCCACGCTTCTGCTGGTCGAAGTAGGACAGCGGCAGCCGCGACAGCTTCCCCTGGAGCGCCTCGCGCATCCGGTACACGGTGCCGTTCATGACGTGGTTCGACAGCCGCGTCGCGACCAGCATCAGCAGGCCCGCGAGGGTGAACACCACCAGCGCCCAGACCGCCACGACCCCGACCGCGCCGAAGTCGATGCCCTGGCCCGGGGTGAAGTCGGTGCCGGACAGCATGTCCGCCATGCCGCCCCGGCCCTCGGCGCGCAGCCCGTCCAGCGCCTGCTGCTTGGTGATCCCCTTCGGCATCTCCCGTCCCACGATCCCCGCGAAGACCAGGTCGGTGGCCTCGCCCAGGATCTTCGGGCCGATCACCGAGAAGGCGACGCTGCCGAAGACGGCGACGACCATCCCCCACAGCCTGCCCCGTTCCCGGGCGAGCTCCCCCAGCAGCCGCTTGCCCGAGTCCTTGAAGTCCGTGGACTGCTGGACCGGTCCCGTCATCATGCGTCCTCCGGGCCCGCTCATGCGGCCTCCGCCTCCGTCAGCTGGGAGAGCACGATCTCCCGGTAGGTACTGTTGCCGGCCATCAGCTCGTGGTGGAGCCCCTCGCCCACCACCTGGCCCTCGTCCAGCACGATGATCCGGTCGGCGTCGCGGATCGTGGAGACCCGCTGCGCGACGATGACCACCGTCGCGTCCTCGGTCTCCCGTGCGAGCGCCGCGCGCAGCGCCGCGTCCGTCGCGTAGTCCAGGGCCGAGAAGGAATCGTCGAACAGGTAGATCTCCGGACGCTGCACGAGCGTGCGGGCGATGGCCAGACGCTGGCGCTGGCCGCCGGAGACATTGGTTCCGCCCTGGGAGACGGCGGCCTCCAGGCCACCGTCCAGCTCGGCGACGAACTCCTTGGCCTGCGCGACCTCCAGCGCCTGCCAGAGTTCCTCGTCCGAGGCGTCGGGACGCCCGTAACGCAGGTTGGAGGCGACGGTCCCGGAGAACAGGTACGGCTTCTGCGGGACCATTCCGACCGTCCTGGCCAGCAGATCCGGATCGAGCCGCCGCACGTCCACCCCGTCGACCAGCACCTCGCCACCGGTCGCGTCGAAGAGCCGCGGCACCAGCCCGAGCAGCGTGGACTTGCCGCTCCCGGTGGAGCCGATCACCGCGGTGGTCTCGCCGGGGCGCGCCACCAGGTCCACCCCGCGCAGGACCGGAACCTCGGCGCCCGGGTAGCGGAAGTCGGCGCCGCGCAGCTCCAGCAGCCCGTGCCGGACGAGTTCGCGCACCGGATCGGTGGGCGGGACGACGCTGGATTCGGTGTCCAGGACCTCCTGCACGCGCTCGGCGCAGACCTCGGCGCGCGGCACCATCATGAACATGAAGGTGGCCATCATCACGGCCATGACGATCTGCATCAGGTAGGCGAGGAAGGCCGTGAGCTGGCCGATCTCCATGCCGCCGCTGTCGATGCGCATCGCACCGAACCAGATGACGGCGACGCTGGAGAGGTTCACGATCACGATGACGGCGGGGAACATCAGCGCCAGCAGCTTGCCCGCGGCCAGCGAGACGCCCGTCAGATCGGCGTTGGCCTCCCGGAAGCGGTCCTTCTCGTACGCGTCGCGGACGAAGGCGCGGATCACCCGGTTGCCGGTGATCTGCTCGCGCAGGACCCGGTTGACGGTGTCCAGACGCGTCTGCATCTCCCGGAACAGCGGTCGCGTCCGGTGGACGATCAGGCCGACCGAGACACCGAGGACGGGGACGACGGCGAGCAGGACGCCCGAGAGCTTCACGTCGAGGGAGAGCGCCATGGCGATACCGCCGACGCACATGATCGGCGCGGAGACCATCAGGGTGAAGGTCATCAGCACCAGCATCTGGATCTGCTGCACGTCATTGGTGCTGCGGGTGATCAGGGACGGGGCGCCGAACTGGCTGAGCTCCCGCGCGGAGAAGCTCTGCACCCGGTCGAAGACGGCGGCGCGGACGTCCCGGCCGAGGGCCGCCGCGGTGCGGGCGCTGTAGTAGACGGCGCCGATGTTGCAGACGAGCTGGACGAGCGAGACGGCGAGCATCAGCGCGCCGAAGCGCAGGATGTAGTCGGTGTCGCCGTTGACGACGCCCTTGTCGATGATGTCCGCGTTCAGGGTGGGGAGGTAGAGGCTCGCGCTGGTCTGCAGCAGCTGCAGCAGGACCAGGAGGGCGATCGGTTTCCGGTACGGACCCAGATGGGTCCGCAGAAGTCGTATGAGCACGCGCAGGCTCCGGTCGGCAAGATCGAGGGGGGTTCACTCCATCTTGGGCCAACCGGCGCTCCGGGCCCCACTGTTTTTCGCAAAGGCCGGTCAAAAGGAGGAGGTCTCCTGCGTCTCTCGACCCGGCCCCCGCCGCCCCCCTTGCGGACCCGGCCCGCTGGCCGGTCCCGGCCAGGGGGCCGCACGTCCGGCCCGGGTCAGTTCCCGGCCGCGCGGAAGGCGCCCGGGTGGACCTGTTCGCGTGTCGCGATGTACTGCTGGCGCACCGCCTGCCAGGCCGGGAGGTCCTCGCCCGGCTCGAAGACCTGCGCCGCCGGGGCGGGCCAGACCGGCGGGGTGTGCGGGGCCAGCGTGCCCTGCGCCGCCCCGAGCGCCCACGCCGCCTGACGCGCCGCGCCCAGCGCCGCGTAGTCCGCCGGCGCCGGTACGACGATCTGCGCACCGAACAGTCCCGGCGCGGCGGCCCGTACGGCGGGCAGCCCGGCCGCCGCGCCCAGCAGGAAGACCCGCCGGACCCCGGCTCCGCGCGAACGCAGCACGTCCAGCGCGTCCACCAGCCCGCACAGCATGCCCTCGAAGGCGGCCCGCGCCAGGTGCTCCCGCTTCATCGAGTCCCGCCGCAGCCCGGACAGGGTCCCGGCGGTGTGCGGCAGGTCCGGCGTCCGCTCACCCTCCAGATAGGGCAGGAGGACGAGGCCGTGCGCGCCCGGCGTCGACTCCAGCGCGAGCGCGGAGAGCCCCTCCAGGTCGGTGCCCAGCAGCTCGGCGGTGCCGCGCAGGGCCCGTACGGCGTTGGAGGTGTTCACCACCGGCAGGTGCATGCCGCTGGCGTCGGCCAGGGAGGTGATCAGCCCGGTGGGCTCCGACAGCGCCTCGTGATGGACGGCCATCACCGACCCGGATGCCCCCAGCGAGACCACCGCGTCACCGGGGCCCAGCCCCAGCCCGAGCGCGGCGGCCATGGTCTCCCCGGTCCCGGCGGAGATCAGCAGCCCCTCGGGCGTGGTCCCGGCCCCGTCGGCGGGCCCGAGCACCTCGGGCAGCAGCGCCCGGTGCCCGAGCGCCAGCTCGACCAGGTCGGGGCGGTAGGAGCCGGTGGCCGCCGACCAGTACCCGGTGCCGGAGGCGCCGCCCCGGTCGGTGGTCCGCCGCGCCGGGCGGCCCAGGAGCTGCCACACCAGCCAGTCGTGCGGGGACATCAGCACGGCCACCCGCCGCGCCGCCTCCGGCTCGGTACGGGCCAGCCAGGCCAGCTTGGCCAGCGGCTGCGCGGAGTGCGGGACCGAACCCACGGCCTCCGCCCAGGCGTGCCGGCCGCCGAGCGCCTCGACGAGATCGGCCGCGGCGACCTGGCCGCGCTTGTCGTTGCCGACGAGGGCGGGACGTACGAGCCCGCCCTGGGCGTCCAGCGGCAGCACGGCCTGCTGCTGCGCGGAGACGCCGATGGCCTGGACCCCTTCGAGGAGCCCGCCGCCCGCGGCCTCGCCGAGCGAGAGCAGCCACGCCTGCGGATCGGTCTCGTGGGGGCCGGTGACACCGGGGTCCCCGGTCGGCTGTGGATGGGGGGCATACCCCTGGCGCAGCACGGCGCCCGTGTCGGTGTCACACACGACGATGCGAGTGAAGGTGGAAGAGCTGTCCAGCCCGGCGACTATCCCCATGCGGAGAATTCTGCCGCACGCGCCGCCCCTCCCCGCCCGGGGCCGCCACCGCCCCGGGCGGCGAGGGCCTACGGGGCGGTGGAACCGACGGGGGTCAGGTGTTGCTGGTGCCCCACTCGTCCTCGGCGCCGCGCCGCCGCCCGCACAGCCCCCGTACCCGCGCGGCCAGCGATTCGGGCACGACGTCGCCGACCCGCTCGCTCACCACGACGAACGCCTTCCCCGCGAACTGGCGCCCGCTCTGTCCGGCGGTCTCGGCGGCGTTGCGCACCACCGGGTTCTGCGCCAGCTCCCGCGCGGACTTCTTCAACTGCTCGTACCGCTCGCGCCCGGCCCTGGTCCCGAGCACGTACCCGAGGGCCAGTCCGACCGCGAACGTGACCTTGTACCGCATGCCTGTCACCCTTCGTCTTGTGGTGCCCGGCCTGCTGTCGATACCGATTGGCGGAGCACCCCCCTGCTTGCGCTAATCTATGACTCGCAACGGGCACTCGCCCCCCGGCAAGGCCGGAGGTGGGCTGTTCGGCGCACCGCAGCAATCCCCTGTAGCTCAATTGGCAGAGCAGCCGGCTGTTAACCGGCAGGTTACTGGTTCGAGTCCAGTCGGGGGAGCGCGATCCCCTGTAGCTCAATTGGCAGAGCATTCGGCTGTTAACCGGAGGGTTGCTGGTTCGAGTCCAGCCGGGGGAGCGACGAAGGAGAGGGCCCGGGAGGGTCCTCTTCTTTTTTGCCCTGATCCTGGAACCGCGCAGCCCTCGAAGCGGTCTCTCTGGGCAGGCGAAGCCGATCATGCGAGGCGCCCGAGGCAGGAGATCGTATGAGCGGCTATGCTGCGGCAGACAGCGCGCACACATGTACGCGCCACGCCGCGAAGGGGCGGTAGCTCAGCCGGTTAGAGCAGCGGACTCATAATCCGTCGGCCGTGGGTTCGAGTCCCACCCGCCCCACTGCGAGCCACGTGTGCAGAAACGATCTGACCAGCATCTTTGCTGGCGGCGCGAGCCACTACGGTGATCCTTGGCGGCCCTTCGGGGCCGCCTTTCGCGTCCCAGGGGACGCCCAGGGGACGAAGCCCGTCCAGTTCCAGGCGCCGCCGGTCCCAGCGGCGACGGCGAGGTGCCCTGCCGAGAGCAGCACGGGCAGGCGGGGGCCGGGGTCTCGGGCTGGACCTGCGAGGGCCACTCGCTGCACGGTCCGGGCGAGCCGGGAAAGCTCCGCGGAGTTCACTGCGGACCCGAAGTGCCGCCAGGCTCGACAGCTCGACATCAGAGCCGGGATGGTGTCGCGTTGCGGTTCGTGGCAGGGTCGCCCCCATGCGGATTTTGGTGATGGGCGGCACCTGGTTCCTTGGTCGGGCGATCGTTGACGACGCGCTTCGACGCGGCTGGGAGGTAACGACGTTCAACCGGGGCCGCTCCGGTGCGGTCGAGGGTTCCGACACCGTCCGGGGTGACCGGACGAGTGCCGATGATCTGAAGCGGTTGGCCTCACGAGGACCGTGGGATGCCGTGATCGACACGTCCAGCAGCGAGTTCCCGCCCCGTGACGTGCTCCTCGCCACCGACCTCCTGCGGCCGGCCGCAGCCCGGTGGGTGCACGTCTCCACGGTCTCCGTCTATGAGGGGTGGCCGCACCACCCGCTCACCGAGGACTCCCCGCTGCTGGAGTGCCCGCCGGACGCCGATGAGTCGTTCGGGCACACGGGCGCCGATGGCAGTCCAACGAAGTACGGGTTCCAGAAGGCAGGCGGAGAGGCTGCCGTGCGCGCCGCCTTCGGGGACGACGCGGTGTTCCTGCGGCCCGGAGTGATCTTGGGGCCGGGCGAGTATGTCGGTCGCCTCCCCTGGTGGCTCACGCGTGCCCAGCGCGGCGGGCCGATCCTCGTCCCGGCGCCGGACACTCAGATGATCCAGCCCGTGGACGTACGGGACGTCGCCGCCTTCGCCGTCGATCAGGCCGCTGGCGCCGATGGCCCTGGCCGGGCGTTCAACATCGCCCACCCCGAGGGCATCAGCTGGGCCGACTTCATTGCCGAGTGCCTGACCGTGACCGGCAGCACCGGCAGCCCGGTGTGGGCCGACGCGGCGACGCTCGCCGCGCACGGTGTGAAGCAGTGGACGGAGCTTCCGCTGTGGCGCACCCACCGCGGGGTGTGGTCCGTCGACGCCTCTCGTGCCGCGGCGGTCGGGCTCCGCTGCCGTCCGCTCGCCGACACCATTGCCGACACCTGGGCGTGGATGCAGGCAGACGGCCAGCCGGTCGAACACCCGCGGTGGGACGAGCACGGAGTGGACCCGGTCAAGGAAGCCAAGATCCTCGCCGCCCTCGGCCACTCGTAGGAACAGGGGCGGGCGGGGCAGCGTCAGGGCTCGATGGTGAGGAGTCCGCTCGCCGTACCCAGCTGCCTCGGCGCCGAGAGGCGCCCAAATTCCTCGATCTGTTCGCCGAGGCTGGCAGCCACCCGCGTCCCCCTGAACGCGGGGGCCGTCAGGGCCCGCCGCAAGCCTCCAGTGCGCTCCAAGAGTCCCGCCACACGCTGTTCCGCTGGGATCACCCACACCATCTCCAGCGTCGCCGCCGCCGCGCCCAGGTCGCCCCGGAGCACCTGCGCCGCGGCGAGGTCGGCCGCGGCCTTGCCCCGTACCGCTACCGACTGCCGGGCCGGCGGCCGGGACGCGACCAGGTCCAGCGCCCGCTGCGCAGTCACCTCGGCGCCTGCCCCGTCGCCGACGAGCAGGGCGGTGGTGCCGTTGGACATCAGCAGCCGCTCCTCGTTGAAGGCGAACTCACCGCCGTCGTCGTCGTGCAGGGCGTCCCGCTCGCCGCTGTCCTGACGTGTGGACGCGACGAGCGCCTGGGTGGCCCGTTCCCGGTCCCCGAGGTGTCCGTGAGCGCGGGCCTCGATGGACAGCAGCCGCCGCCTGGCCGTGTCGCCCAATCCTGCGTAGGCCAGAGCAGTCCGCGCATGCCGTACGGCCTCCGAGGGACGGCCTGTGAAGTACGCGCAGATCGCCAAGGACCCGGTGGCATAGGCCCGTAGCGGATCGAACCGGGCCATCTCCCCGTACAGGGCCGCCGACCGGGCGAGGCGTGCCGAGTCGTCCAGGGCGCCGAGGTCGAACGCGGCGGTCGACAGCAGCGCGCACGCCTGTCCCGCCACGATCAGCAGGTCCTGCTGCTGCACAGGCACCTTGGTGAGTCCACGTTGATGCTCCGCCTCCGAGCGGAGGACCCTGGCCCGCCGGAACACCTCGAAGGCGCTCGCGGCGCCGTACGAGCGGGCGAGGGACAGGGCGTCGTCACGGAGCTGGTCGATGGTCGTGTCGGATACGGACTGCGCGGCGGCAGCCCCCGCCTCATCAGCGGCGTCACGTGCGGTCATGGCGATTTCACTTTCGAGGTCGTACGTAGTGGGGGTCACCGATGCCGGGGCCGACAGCACGGGCGGTGGCCCGAACAGCGCCGCGGCGTCCACGCCGAAGAGCTGCTCCAGCGCCCGGCACGTGTCCGGTCCCGGCATGGTCTTGATCCGGCCCGACGTCCACCGCCGGAACTGTGCCTCCGACACCGACATGCCCTGCACGCCGGCTTGTACGGCCGCGCGCTCGAACGCCGTGACGAAGTCCCTGTAACGCCAATGCCGTTGCTGGACTAACACGCGCAGCAGCGTCGTCGGATCGTCCATCGGTCGCTCCCTCAAGGTCGGGAGGCGGGCCACATCGCGCCCCGCTCCACTTCGTGCCTACTGCTCAACATCCCTACTGCGCAATGGAATCCGTGCAGATGACATCGCGGTGCCACCTCCATGACACCCCGGTCACCCTGGCGAGCGCCAGATGACACCAACCGCGTCGTGGCCGTGACACCCGCACCAAGAGGACTCTTACGCCACCTCGAAGACCCCCGGCGAAAGGGAGTGAAACGTGAGTGGCCCCCGCCTTCCCCGACGAACCCCCGGCGCGACCAGCACTCGCTACGAGGCCGTCGTGGCCCCGTACATGGAGACGGACGCCGGCACCCCGCCGGAGCGCCGCGGTCTGCCCCGGGCGGCCGAGGCGTTCCGTAGCAGGAACGGCGATCCCTCCACCTGGAGCTCCGCCCAGTTCGACGCCTTCCTCGGCCTCGGGGGAGCCCAGTGAGCACGCCCACGGAGGCGAACGTCTGGGTCACGGAGGACACCGGGCACCGGCTCCTCGGCCAAGACGTCGCCCACCTCGCCAGCGGACGTCGCGGAACTGTGGGCGCGGTCCTGGTCTACGTATCGAAACTCAACGATAGGCCGGTCAGGAAGGTGGCTCACATGCGCCCGCTGGACCACTCGGGTCGGGAATGGACCGCCGATCCGGACGCTCTCCAGCTGCTCCAGCCGATCACCCACTCGGCACAGCCCAGAGGCGCGAAGGGCTGAACAGGCTTCCCACCAGTGCTGACCCAGCAGTCGACACCGGGCGGGGACGGCGCCCCCGGGCGCCATGCACGAAGCCGGCGAGGTGCCGTACGGCACCAGACCGGCGGCACCAGAGCGGATCCAAGCTGCCCTCCCCGGGCAGTCACCCTTCCACCAAGGAGATCAGCTATGCCGAAGCCCAGGAAAGATAAGCAGAACCACCTCATCTACGCGGACGTCGTGGACTCCAAGTCCAAGGCGGGCGTGTGGATGGGAGAGCGTGCCTCCTTCCGCGACAAGCAGGGCCGCATCCTGGAAGCCCTGAAGGACCGCACCGACTGGGTCAGTCTGGAGGGCGCGGTCATGGTCATCAGCACCGAGCCGGCCGGTCTCACGGTGATCGCGCCGAACCCGACGCTCCCCGGCGTGATCGTCCTCTCCGACGGTGGCTCCCCCGCGGCCTCCGCCCGGCTCCAGACCGACGCCGAGGACAAGGTCCGCGCCGTCATGGCCGAGCTGGGCATCGCCGAAGAGGAAACGGCGGCCTGACCCAGTGGCCACTCCCCAGCTGCTGTGGGGGAAATACTTCCAGTACGACCGGGACGGCGAGGCTGTCCTCCTCGACCCGGTCACGCTGGAGAGTGTGCTTCTCGACCCCGGCGAGGTCTCTGACCTCGCCGGGGTCCCCCCGACCGCGACCCACTTAGCCCTCGCCGGGCTCGGCTTCACCAAGGACGGCCCCGCGGCCGACCGCCGTGAAGCACTCCACCACCGCCTCCACACCCTGGGCATCGACCCGACGCCTCGCAGGATCAGCGGCCTTCGGGTGGTGCTCACCGACCGCTGCAACATGGCCTGCACGTACTGCTTCGTCGACACCAACAGCGGCAAGCCGGACATGACGGAGCAGGAGCTCGCCGCCGGCCTTGAGTTCCTGTTCGAGCAGAACGCCGGGCAGGAGGAGGTCTCGATCCAGTGGTTCGGCGGCGAGCCGACCATCCGCTTCGACCTCATGCAGTATGGCGACGAACTCGCCGACACCCTCGCCGCCCGCTACGGCGTCCAGCGGGTACGGCGCACGGTCGTCACCAACGGCGCCCGGCTGACGGACGAGGCCCTCGACCACTTCGTACAGCGCGAGTACGGGGTGGGCATCTCCATCGATGGCCCACCAGGGATCAACTCGGCGAACCGGCTCCTCCTCGGCGGCCAGCCCGCCGACGACCGCATCCGCCGCAACGTCCGGCGCCTGGTCGAGGCGAAGGGCCTGCACGTTGGCTGCAACCTCACCCCGACGGCATCGAACATCGGGCGCCTCGCTGAGAGCGTGCAGTGGATCATCGACGACCTCGGCCTCAAGTTCATCTACGTCAACACGCCCATCCCCACCGGGGGCAAGTGGCGGGTTAACGGCGCGGACCTGGCCCGGGAGCTCTACGAGGCCCGCCTGACCGCGCTCGGGAAGGGCGGGATGCTCTTCTCCGTCCTCGACCGGGCCTTCCAGGCCCTCGACACCCGCCGGCCGATGCTGTTCGACCACATGCAGGGCGACCGCAGCCTCAACGCCGCCCTGTTGCCCGGCAACCGGGTCAGCGTGTGCGACATCAACTTCACCGAGCCCGAGTTCCTCCACACACTCGACGAGCTGCGGTCGGACCCCAGCCGCCTCACAAGGGCTACGAAGAAGGTCGCGCCGATCCCCGCGTGCGGCGACTGCCCGGCGCTGGCCATCTGCGGCGGCCCGTCCCGCAACGAGCAGGCCCTCATCGGCGGCAGCACGCCCGACCCGCAGATGTGCGCCTTCTACACCAACACCGTGGCCATCGCGGTATGGGACAACACGGGGGTGCAATGAGCACCCCGGTCCGTACAGCACTGGTCTCGACGGCGGGGCACTGCGAGGTCGCGTGCAGTTTCTGCTTCCGGGCCGACCGCGCCCGCGGCTTCCTCACCACCGCCACGTACACGCGCGCCCTGTCGCGGCTGAAGGAGAACGGGGTCGAGGGCGTGTGCCTCACGGGCGGTGAGCCGACCCACCACCCGGACCTCCGGCAGCTCGTCCGCCTGGCCCTCCAGTTCGGCATGACTGTGTCCATGGTGACCTCGGCCCGCTCGGAGGCTGAGGTCACCGCCCTCGCGGAGGTCGGCCACCTTCTGACCAATGTGACCGTCTCCGCAGACTCGCAGGGCGCGATGACACTCGGCCGCACCACCCGGAGTGCGGCCTCAGCGGTCGCGACGCTGGACGCCGTCGACACCCCCTCGAAAGTCCTTCACCTCACCTACTGGGATGTGGACGACGACGAAGCCGCGCAGCTCGCCGACCTCGTAGCGGGAACGGGGATCGACGTCCAGCTGAGTCCCGTCCTCCTCTCCGAAGCCGCCCTGCGCCGGGATAACCGATCACTCCAGGACTCCCTGGTCCAGAGGGCGCGCGACACGGCGGCACTCGACCAGTACTTCCGCCTGTCCAACGGATACCGGTCCTACCTCGACGACCTGCGGCAGCTACAGCTGTCCAAGGAGGAGAGTCACCCCTGTCGGTCGGCCACCCTCTACATGTCGGCCGACGGCGAGGTGCGGCACTGCCCCTACGGAGCATCCGAGGTCAGTGTCCACGCCCCACGTACCGAGATACGAGCCTTCCTCGACGCGCCGGCCACGGACCGCGTCGGACCCGACTGCGCCGCCATCTGCCGCCCCGCGTCCCGCGACTGCGCGGCGGCCTGACCTTGGGGGTCCACGTGCACCCGTCGGTCTCCGTCACCGATCCCAACGACTTCAACAGCCACTGGAGGCAGCCGCCGAACTTCCGCATGCAGGTCCCGTTCGACTACCTGTTCCTACCGGCGATCGACATCCTCGACCACGTCCGCCGGGACGAGGAGGTGCGGTTCACGGTCCTCGGCGAGGATGACTGGGCGGTGCGCATGGGGCGCACGGCCGCGTTCCGGACGGCCCCGGTCGAGGAGATCGCCACGTGGCCGTTCCGTCTGGTGCACTTCAACCTGACCCGGTTCTACAGCGAGATCCTGGCCGGCTTCCAGGACGAGGTCATGGTGCCTTGGCGCACCTATCTGTCGTCGCAGGGATTCACGTGGCAGCGGTGCGCGCCCATCCTGTTTCTGTCCACCGAAGGCGCGGCCTCGACCTACCACAACGACAACTCGCATGGTCTGGTGTGGCAGGTCCAGGGGGTCAAGACCTTCCACAGCTACCACAACCCCGACAAGCACCTGTCTCCCGAAGCCGCGGTCCTCGGTGAGACCACCGCCGAAGATCCCCCACCGCACGACGAGGCGCAGCGGCAGTCGGTGACGATGCAGCCAGGCGACCAGCTGTGGAGCCACGCCCTGACACCGCACTGGGTCACCACCGAATCGCCGCTCGCGCTCAGCGTCACCCTCTCCCACGGCGGCCTGTCCCGCCGCGGCCGATACGCCGACCGCGAGCTGGCGCTGCGCGACCACTGGGACAA
This sequence comes from Streptomyces sp. NPDC051567, assembly GCF_044454165.1. Taxonomy (NCBI): domain Bacteria; kingdom Bacillati; phylum Actinomycetota; class Actinomycetes; order Kitasatosporales; family Streptomycetaceae; genus Streptomyces; species Streptomyces sp. NPDC051567. The sequence continues at coordinate 96,144 of NZ_JBITDK010000022.1, forward strand.
GAACCCTGCCGAGGCGTGGACGCTCGACCTCGGCCACACCCGTTACTGAGCGAGCCCCAGCTGCCCCACCGCCAGACAGGCGGTGGGGCAGCAGTGCGTGTACCCCTGGCTCAGGGGGTGAGGCGGTTCGGTCCCCGGAACAGGAACGCGGCCTCGCGGATCGAGTCCAGGCCGAGCATGACCATCAGGATCCGGCCCAGGCCGGCGCCGAGGCCGCCGTGGGGCGGGCAGCCGAAGCGGAAGATGTTCATGTAGTCCTGCATCGGCTCGGTGTCCATGCTCTTCTCCTCCGCCTGCTTGAGCAGCACGTCGGAGCGGTGCTCACGCTGGGCCCCGGTGGTGATCTCCAGGCCCTTCCAGAGCAGGTCGAAGCTGAGCGTGAGGTCCGGCCGGTCCGCCGGACGCATGTGGTAGAAGGGCCGGATACTCGCCGGGTAGTGCGTGATGAACACGAACTCGTGCCCCGTGAGCCGCTTCATGTGGGCGGCGATGGTGCGCTCACCCTCCGGGTCCAGGTCCTCCTTGACCCCCTCCGGGTCCCACCCACCGGCCCGCAGGATCTCCTGCGCCTCGGCCATCGTGACCCTGGGGAACGGAGCCTCCGGCACGACGACCTCGAGACCGAAGACCTCCCGGATCGCCTCACCGTGGACCTCGGCGACCTTCGCGATGGCGTGAGCGAGCATCCGCTCCTCGAACGCCATCACGTCCTCGACGTCGTCGATCCACGACAGCTCGACGTCCACGCCGGTGAACTCGGTCGCGTGCCGGGAGGTGTACGACGGCTCGGCCCGGAAGACAGGCCCGATCTCGAAGACCCGGTCGATGCCGGCGGCCACGGCCATCTGCTTGTAGAACTGCGGCGACTGCGCGAGGTAGGCCGACCGGTCGAAGTACCCGAGCTTGAACACCTCCGCTCCGGACTCCGAGGCGGTGCCCATCAGCTTCGGCGTGTGCATCTCCGTGCAGCCGTTCCGCATGGCGTACTCGCGCAGCCCCTGCTCCAGGGTCGTCTGCGCGGCGAACACCATCTGCGCGGTGGCCCGCTTGCGTACGTCGAGGAACCGCCAGTCGAGCCGGTGCTCGGGGCCGGTGTGCTCGTCGATCGGCAGCGGTGTCTCCGCCCGGTTCAGCACCTCGATCGTCTCGGGGACGATCTCCAGGCCACCCAGGTTGACCTGGGCCGCCTCTACGACGCGTCCGGTGATCCGGACGGCGGACTCGGGGGTAAGCGATTCGATGACGGCTTCGAGCTGGCCGCCGTCGCGCTTGTGGGTCACCTGGGCCATGCCGGAGTGGTCCCGCAGGATGACGAACTGCATCTTGCGCTGTAGCCGGAGTGCGTTCACCCAGCCGGATACGGTGACGGTCTGGTCGAGGTGCGCGCGTAGGTCGGAAACCAGTACGCGGCTAGTGGTGTGGATCATCGCAGCCCTCCAGGGGCGTCGTCATGATCCCTTGGAAGCGTGGGCGAGAAGGGTACTCGCGGTGCCACCACGCCTTTGCCACCGCCAGACAGCGGCGGCCTCATTCAGCCCGATGACGGGGGCAAACCGGCGGGGCATTAGGCCCGAGGGCCTTTCCTCCCCGCGCTCGGGAGGGTCTTCACCACGGGTGCGAGTCCGCCTTCACAGCTGCCGGCGGCTCTCTCTGCTCGCGTGATCCGTGGCTACTCGTCTCCGTCGACGCGTTGGTCACGAGGATAGGGACCCCATCAGGCTCCTGCAACGCAATCAGCGGGATGACGCAAGACTTGACTGGATGGCGTGCATGATCACGAACAGGTCGGTGCAGGTGCACCGACGGCGGCAACGGTTTCCGCACTGGCCCGCCTTATTCCTCCGCCGTCTTACTGAGGGGAGCGTCACTGCCGTGACCCGCCGGACCGCGCATCAATGTGATCGGTATGGGGGAATCCCCTGCGCGAGAGCCTGGGTGTGTCGTCTGATCACGTCGTCTCGGCCGTGGGTTCGAGTCCCACCCGCCCCACAGAGAAATCCCAGGAAGAGTCGTTCTGACCTGGGAAACTCATTTTCGGGCGCCTAATGGCGGTGTGGCGAACGCGAGTCTTCGCGTGCCGCAGATGAGTCTTGGGCAGCTGTGACCTGGGCTCTTGTCGTGGCACGTCCATGGGAGCGTCGAGAACTGTCCCACCTGCCTGGGCTTCGGTCGACGAGTTCAGCGGCTGACGTAGCGTTGACCCTGGCTCCACATGGCGGTCCCCGGTCATGTGCTCGGACCGCGATCCGGTGGACACTTGGCGGACGCGGGGCGGTCGGCGCTCGTGGAGCCGTGGAGGGGGGCGGGAGACATGGGACGCGTTCGGGATCGAGCTGCCTCCACCCGAGCGGGCCGTTCCGCGAGGAGCGACGAGAGCGGTGTTCGAAGGCCTCCCGCCCGCAATCCGGCATGTACGCGTGGGGCCCCGTCGTCTCCGCCGTCCCGGAGGGTCTTCGCGGGCACTTCACCCGCCGGATGGTCGAGGCCAGCGCCGGTGTGTTCGTCGGTAAAACCGGCCGCAGGGTCCGTGACCGTCTCTGGGAAGTTCTGGCCACCCGGATCGGCGATGTTCAGGTGATCCTGACCGAACGGGCTGCCAGCGAACAGGGGTGGGCCGTCCGTACCGCGGGCCGTGACCGCTGGCATCCCGTCGACTTCGACGGCCTGATCCTCTCGGCCCGCCCCAAGAAACAACTAAATGAAAACAGCCCCTCCGCCCGGTAAAGTCCCAGCTCAACAAGTGTCGACCCCGCACCTGCGGGGATGGTCCGGCGGCGTCGATGGCACGGGCGCGGATCCGGGAGTCGACCCCGCACCTGCGGGGATGGTCCCACGAGCCCGGCGCCGGTGGCCAGCGCGGTCGCGTCGACCCCGCACCTGCGGGGATGGTCCGTCCGCCGGCGCCTGCGCGTGCGCCCGGCCGTGGTCGACCCCGCACCTGCAGGGATGGTCCTACACGCCGCTGCCGGCGCCGCCCCCGCCGGTCGTCGACCCCGCACCTGCGGGGATGGTCCGCGAGCGGATCGCCCTTCAACGTCCAGGAGGGGGTCGACCCCGCACCTGCGGGGATGGTCCGGTCCTGACCGCCGCCGCGCTTCCCGTCGACGCGTCGACCCCGCACCTGCGGGGATGGTCCGGTCGCGGCTGTTTCTGCGGGTGCGGTGAGAACGTCGACCCCGCACCTGCGGGGATGGTCCGGCGGGCGTGTACTACGCGGCGGTGATGGTGGCGTCGACCCCGCACCTGCGGGGATGGTCCCAGGAACTCCCGGGGGCCGTGGGGTCCCGTGCAGTCGACCCCGCACCTGCGGGGATGGTCCGTGGAACGGGCTCCCCCCCACACCCCCCGGAGGGTCGACCCCGCACCTGCGGGGATGGTCCGGGCAATGCGGAACGGCACTGGGACCGCGCCGAGGTCGACCCCGCACCTGCGGGGATGGTCCCCGGGACGCCCTGGACATCCTGGAAGCCAACCCGTCGACCCCGCACCTGCGGGGATGGTCCGATCAACCGCTTTGGCGTCAGCTTCACCAAGGAAGTCGACCCCGCACCCGCGGGGATGGTCCGGGCCACGCCGGGGACATGATCCGCGTCAACCGGTCGACCCCGCACCCGCGGGGATGGTCCGAGGTGCTGCGGATGGTCGCGGACGGGCTGACGGTCGACCCCACACCCGCGGGGATGGTCCGCCCCCGCAGGGTTTCCAGCGGGGGCTCTGTGGGTCGACCCCGCACCCGCGGGGATGGTCCGGCTTCCCTGAGTTCGCCGATGCCGAGTCCCGGGTCGACCCCGCACCTGCGGGGATGGTCCTCGGAGAACGAGGAGGTTTTCGCTACCACAACCGTCGACCCCGCACCCGCGGGGATGGTCCGATGCTCCGTATGTCGGGGTCCCGGGTCTCTTCGTCGACCCCGCACTCGCGGGGATGGTCCAACGAGGGCCGCGTGGCACCGGGGTCGGTCATGGTCGACCTCGTGCCCATAACCCCGTGCTTCCGGATGGCGGGCTGTCGTTCGGCGGTGGTGGTGGTGTTGGGCCTCTTCCGGGTTCAGGGGTGTTGGTTTCCGCAGTTCAAGTCGTGTTGTCAGTGGTGGCCCCTAGGCTCTGGTGGTCTTCGGGTGAGTACGTGGGGGCATGGTGGATGTACAGCAGCTGAGTAAGCGTTATGAACCTTTTGTGGTGCATGGGTTGGAGGTGTTATGGGGAAAGTCGCGGGAGCGGGCGGGTGGCACCACGAACCTTCTGATGGCGCACCTCCTGGACACTGCCGCGGTCGCGGAGCTGTTGTGGGACGGCTTCCTTGCGCGTTCGACACGTTCGGCGCTGGATCGGATCGCCGGCGGGCCGGGGCGGGGGCGGGGGTTGTTCGCCTGGTTGTGCGGGCTCCATGACTGCGGGAAGGCGACACCGGTGCATCAGCGTCTGTGGCCCGAGGGCGCGGAGGCGGTGCGCCGGTCGGGGCTGACCTGGGTCGAGTCGGCTGCTGTGGCGGGGGTGAAGAGCAAGAAGCGCTGGCGGCACGACTGGGCCGGTGGGCTGATGGTGCGTGAGCTGCTGGCCTCGGCCGGCTGGGGCCCGGAGCAGGTGGACTGGGTGTGGCCGTTGGTGGCCGGGCACCATGGTGCGTTTCCTTCGCTGCGGGACGTTCAGGAGCCCAATCAGGCGAAGGGGCAGTTGCGGGGGAGGGGACGGTGGCGTCAGGTTCAGCAGGCGGTTCTGGACGTGTTCACCTGGGAACTCGGGTTCGGGGGCCTCGGTGAGCTGCAGCCCGTGACGGTTCCGTCCAGGGCGTTGCAGTTGCAGCTCAGTGGTCTGGTGGTCATGGCGGACTGGATCGCGAGTGACGAGCGCTTCTTCACCGGCATGGATGAGCTGCGGCCGGTGAGTCTGGACGCTTCCCGTGAACGGGCGGCGTCGGCGTGGAAGGCCCTGGGTCTCCAGCGGGGCTGGGGTGCCCTCACCGTTCCGGCGCCCGAAGCGTTCCGGGACCGGTTCGGGTACGCGCCACGCCCTTCGCAGGTCATGGTGGTCGAAGCGGCCCGCAGGATGGGCGGCCCGGGGCTGATGGTGATCGAGGCGCCCATGGGGGAGGGCAAGACGGAGGCCGCTCAGGCGGCGACGGAAGTCCTGGCGGCCAGATTCGGGGCGGACGGCGTTTTCGTGGGGATGCCGACGCAGGCGACCAGCGATCCCATGTTCACCCGCACCCGGCGGTGGGTGGAGGCCATCGACGGTGATCTGGCGTCCCGGGTGGTGCTGCTGCACGGCAAGAGGGCCTTCAACCGTGAGTGGAAAGCTCTGCTGGGGAACGCGGGGACATCCGTGGACGAGGCGTTTCGAGGAGTCGACGAGTTCGGGATGGACGAGGACCCCTACGGGGTCGAGTCCGAAGGGTGCGGAGGGCATGAGCGCAAGGCCCCGGCGGACTGGTTCCTCGGGTCGAAGCGCGGGCTGCTGGCTCCGTTCGTCGTCGGCACGGTCGATCAGCTCCTGTACGCGGCCACCCGCACGCGCCATGTGATGCTGCGGATGGCGGGGCTTGCGGGCAAGGTCGTGGTGCTGGACGAGGTCCACGCGTGCGATGTGTACATGAGCCAGTTCCTGACGGAGGCGCTGCGCTGGCTGGGCCAGGCGGGAGTGCCCGTGGTCGTTCTCTCGGCGACGCTTTCCCCCGCTCAGCGGCAGGCGCTGTTCGAGGCGTATCTCGCGGGTGCGGCGTCACGGGAGGAGTTCCGGGCGGACATTCCGGTTCCGCAGGGCTATCCGAGCGTCACGGCAGCATGGTTGCCGGCCTCCGGGGAGGCCCAGTTCCATGTGGACGCGACGGACAGCTGGCGCGAGGACCTCGACGTGGCGGTGCGAGTGGTGCCGGAGACCGTGCCCGGGGCGCGATCCACACGTGCGGAACGGGAGCTGTTGCAGGCGGAGGCGGATGCCGGTGTAGGCGATGTGCTGGCGAGGGAACTCGTCGACGGGGGGACCGCGCTCGTCATCCGCAACTCCGTCGCGCGGGCGCAGAGTCTCTACGAGGAGCTGCGCGGGCGGTTCGGTGATGACGAAGTGCGCCTTCTGCACGCCCGTTTCACGGTGGCCCGGCGTGCCGATCTGACGGAGGAGAGCCTGCGTCTGCTGGGGCCGCGGACGCCGCGGCCCCGGGGAAGCCGGTTGATCCTGGTGGCGACCCAGCTCGCCGAGCAGTCCTTCGACGTCGATGCCGACGTGCTGGTCACGGATCTGGCCCCCGTCGATCTCCTGCTGCAACGCGTCGGACGGCTGCACCGGCACGCGAACACGTGGCGCCCGGACCGGCTGCGCGTGCCGCAGGTGTTCGTCACCGGTTTCGAGCCGCGTGAGGGCCGTGAGCCGGCCTGCGCGTTCGCCAGCGAGATGATCTACGGGCGTCATCTGCTGCTGCGGACCGCTGCCGTGCTGCCCGGTACGGGCGAGACGTGGTCGATCCCGGGAGACGTGCCCGGCTTGGTGGAGAAGGTGTACGGGGCGGATGCGGCGCTGCTGCCCCAGGAGTGGCAGGAGGCCGGTGAGGTGGCCTGCCGGCAGCAGGGGGACCGGAACCGTGCCCGTGCCGAAGAGGCGCGGCAGTTCCTGCTGACTCCGCACGGTGAGCACGAGCGCCGGACGCTGGCGGGCCTGCACTACGGCGGGTCCACTGCGGGCAGCAATGAGGATTCGCTGCGGGCGGCGGTGCGCGACGGTGATGAATCGGTCGAGGTCGTCCTGGTGGTCCGGGACGAGCGGGACGCGGTCTTCCGGACCCTGGCGGGGCGCGCCTTGAGCGTCAACGGAGATGTGGCACCGGATGTGCTGGACGAGGTGCTGGGCTCGGCGGTGCGGCTGCCGTCGAAGTTCACGCAACCAGCGCTGGAGCTGGGGCCGCTGCCCGGCTGGCACGGGCATCCGTGGTTGCGCCGGAGCCGTGCCCTGGTGCTGGATGCGTCGCGCACGGCCCGTTTGGGCGAGTTCACCGTGTCGTACGACGACGATCTCGGTCTCCGGCAGCTGTAGAGACTCGGCCGGTTGCGGTTGCGGTTGCGGTTGCGGTTGCGCTTGCAGCGGGTCCAACGGGGCCGGTGGGCCGCCGGACTGGCGTCCGGCGGCTCGGCACCCCGCACCGCACGGGGACGACGTGATTCCCGATCTGCCGTGCAAACAAAGAAGGGGATCATCCCCGTCTCCGGGACGTCAGACCCGGAGACGGGGTCAATGGCCGGATTGTTGCACCTGGTTGTGGAGAAGGCGTGTGCATGCCTGAGAGTCACGCTAGCGTTAAACACAGAAGATTCCATTGAGGGGCACCGATGGTTCATGGCTTTTCCCTGACGGACGATCCCTGGCTGCTCTTACCGTCGGCCGCGGGGGGACCCGCACAGGAACGCTCCCTGCGTACGGCGTTGCTGGAGGCGCACGAGTTCGGCGACCTGGTGACGGAGATCCCCACACAGAGACCGGCTGTGTTCCGGCAGGTCCTGCTGCCCGTGATCTTCGACGCCCTGGGCCGTCCGGCCGATGAGCGCGAGTGGACGAGCTGGTACTCCACGGGGCAGTGGTCGCAGGAGCAACGTCTGAGGCTTGAGGCGTATCTGGACGCGCACCGCGGGATGTTCGACCTCTTCGATCCGGTGCATCCCTTCGGCCAGGTCGCCGGCCTGCGTACCGCGAAGGGAGAGACCAAGAGCGCCGGACTGATCGTTGCGACCGCCGCCACCGGCAACAACGTGCCGATCTTTGCTTCGCGTACGGAGGGCGATCCCTTCTTGCTGACTCCGGCGCAGGCGGTGCACTGGCTGCTGCACACGCAGTGCTGGGACACCGCAGCGATCAAGACGGGTGTCGTGGGCGACCCGCAGGCGAAGGCGGGCAAGACCACCGGAAACCCGACCGGGCCGCTCGGGCAGATGGGCGTCACTCTGCTGGTCGGCACGACGCTGTTCGAGACGCTGCTGCTGAACCTCCCGGCCGGAGCCCCGCCGACATCGACCGACCTGCCGCAGTGGAGGAGGCGAGAGCCCGCAGACCCACGGTCGGCAGGCACCCCCCAGTGGCAGGTGCGGGTACCCGAGGGGCTCCTGGACCTGTGGACGTGGCAGTCCCGCCGGACCCGGCTCTTTCCGGAAACGACCGATGAAGGTCTGCGGGTGACCCGCGTACTGGTCGCCGCGGGGGACCGGATGCCTCATACGCCCGAGACCGAGCCCCACACCATGTGGCGCGTGGAGCCGACCGGCCGCCGGAACCCGGGAGGAAGCAGGGGCGGCACCGCGCCGCCACGCCGTCCGCTGCGCCTCCAGCCCGGGAAGGCTGCCTGGCGCGGGCTCGACGCGCTCCTGGCACCCGAGCGACAGTCCCGGGACGCCGGGGAGAGGACGAGCGGATTCGCCACGAGCAAGCTGCTGGACCAGGCCGGTGGCCTGGTGTCTGAACTCGGCGAGGCCTATCCGTTGCGCGTGGAGCTCTCCGGTGTCGCGTACGGCAACCAGTCGGCCGTCATCGACGACGTCATGTTCGATGCGTTGCCCCTCCCGCTCGCCGCCCTTGGCGCCGACAGCGACATCCGCTCCGCACTCCTGGAAGTGGCCGAGCAGGCCGAGCAGTTGGCCACAGCGGTCAACCATCTCTCGGCTGACCTGCGGCGTGCGCTGGGCGCCGAACCGATCCCGTGGGACAAGGGCCAGCGCCCCGGTGAACTCGTCCTGCACGCCCTGGACCCTCTGGTGCGGCGGTTGTTGACAGGGATGCGCGGGCTGGACGACCTGGAGCGCATCGAAGCCGGTCAGCTCGCCTGGGAACAGCTTGCCTGGCGCCGGAGCTGGGAGATCGCCGACCGCCTCCTGCAGGCGGTACCCGTAGGAGCCTTCGTGGGGAGGAGCATCTCCCCGGGGGAGGGGAAGCCGGAGCGTACGCATCGCGTCCCGCTCGCCGAGGCGTCCTTCCTCAGGCGACGGGCGGAGATCCTCCACCGGGCCGACGCCGTTCGGCGCGACAGCAGCAACCCCGACCACAAGTAGGCGCCAAGGCACCTTCTGAAGTGCCGTACACGCGCCATGCCCCGGCCGGGCGATCCGGCCATGCCCAACCGGCGCGTGCCGGCCCGCCCTGGTGCGGCACAGCGTCCCTCATCACGTCTGGACACGGTCATGACCGAAGAAGACCTCACGAAGCAGAGAATCTGGCACCGCTACATCGCCGCGGACGGTACCTGGCGCAGCAAGAACGACAACGCGGCCATGCAGCGCCCGCCGGGGGAGGACCTCGCCGTTCTGCGCCGCGGGCTGGGCCGTCCCGCCGGGACCGTGCTGGAGATGTTCCCGTTCTACACCTGTCCGGTCGACGACTTCGCCGCCCGGCGCGGTGAGGTCTCGGACGACCAGGAGGCCGAGCACATGGCGCTCGCCCTCTACGGGCTGCACCAGCAGAGCCAGGACCGGCCGATGCACCGTGACGGAGCCGGCCTCGGCCGGGCCGTGCTTGAGCTGCGGCGCCACGACCGCACCAGTGACGAGGCCGTCGACTCACGCTTCCAGCAGGCGTTCTCCGCAACGTCGACACCGGCGCTCCAGCTCCGGCTGCGCGGCCTGGTCACCCAGCTCAAGGACATCAAGCAGCCCCTCGACTACGACCGCCTGGCCTCCGACATCCGTGACTGGCACCGGCCCGAGTCCCGCTCCCGGGTGCGCCGCCGCTGGGGCCTGGACTACTACGGCTGGACCCAGAGATCGGCATCTCCGCGACTCGGCCGCTGACCGACAGCAAGCCCGGCGTCCGCCCGCCGTAGACGCCTGCCTGCCGCATACGTCCGCCCGCCGTCGGCGTCCGCCTCCTCCCGCTTCCGCGTATCCGCCCGCAGACCGGCTGAGTACCGCTCACCCATACGACCTGGAGCAATCCCGATGACCCAGCGCCTCTACATCGATGTGCACGTCGTCCAGACCGTCCCGCCCGCCAACCTCAACCGGGACGACCAGGGCAACCCCAAGGAGGCCGTCTACGGCGGCGTCCGCCGTTCTCGTGTTTCCTCCCAGGCGTGGAAGCGGGCGTCCCGGCGGCACTTCGACGCTCAGGCCCCCGAGCACGACCGCGCCACCCGCACCAAGCGCATCACCAGCGAGCTGGCCACCCGGATCTCGCGGCCCACCGGCCTGGACCGCGAGGACGCCGGCCGGATCGCCGCCGCCCTGCTCGCCCAGCTCGGCCTGAGCCAGGGCAAGAAGGCCGGAGACACCGCGTACCTGCTCTTCTACGGCAACGCCCAGCTCGACGCCGTGGCCGCACTCGTCACAGACCGCGTCGCCGACTTCGTGGCCCTGGACGAGAAGGCGCTCACCGAAGCGGTCAAGGAACTGCCCGTCGCGGAGAGCTTCAGGACCGGACACCCCGTGGGCGTCGCACTGTTCGGCCGGATGGTCGCCGACATCCCCAAGCTCAACGTCGACGCGGCCGTGCAAGTGGCCCACGCGCTCTCCACCCATGAGACGCAGCTCGAGTTCGACTACTTCACCGCCGTCGACGACCAGAACGAGCAGGACGAGACGGGTGCCGGAATGATCGGCACCATCGGCTTCAACTCCGCCACCCTCTACCGTTACGCCACCGTCGGATTCGCCCAGCTCACCGACAACCTCGGCGGTGACACCGAAGCCGCCCTCGACGCCCTCGACCGGTTCGTCGACAGTTTCGCGCTGTCCGTACCCACGGGCTACCAGAACTCCTTCGCCCACCGGACCCGGCCCGGCCTCGTCGCCGTCGTCGTGCGTAGCGACCAGCCCGTCAACCTGGTCTCCGCCTTCGAGGAGCCCGTCGCGGCGGAAGCCGGCATCCAGGCGAACTCCGCCCGCCGCCTGGCCGAGGAGCACATCACCGCCACACAGGTATGGGGCGACACCCCCCTCTACGGAGCGGCCAGCCACACGTTCACCACCCGCGACCTGCGGACCAAGGACACCGCCGAAACGCTCACCCAGGCCTTCGGCGAACCCGTCACCTTCGCCGACCTGCGCACCACCTTGCGCGCTCGGATCGCCACGGCCCTGGGGGAACAGGCATGACCGCCCCCGACCGCACCTCCGTCCTCCTGCTACGGCTCGCCGCCCCGCTCCAGTCATGGGGCGACCGCAGCGTCTTCAACCGCCGTGAGACCCGGCCCGAACCCACAAAATCCGGGATCATCGGCCTCCTCGCCGCCGCTGAGGGCCGCTCCCGCCACGCGGCCCTGGACGACCTCGCGGACCTCGGACTCGGCATCCGCATCGACCAGCCCGGCAGCATCCTGCGCGACTACCACACCGTCAGCGACTACCGCAGCCGACCGCTCCCGTCCGCCGCCGTGACCGCCAAGGGCCTCCAGAAGCCCACCTCACCCGCCAAGCACACACACATCACCCAGCGCTTCTACCTCCAGGACGCCGTCTTCCTCGCGGCGGTGGAAGGCCCCCGCGAGCTCATCGCCACCCTCGGACATGCCGTACGCCACCCCGCCTTCCCGCTCGCCCTCGGCCGCCGGTCCTGTGTACCCGCGCAACCCCTGGCCCTCGGCCCGCGCACCGGCTCACTTGAGGACGTGCTGCGTGCGGAGCCCTGGCAGGCCGCCCCCGCGGTACGCAAGCGGTGGGGGCGCGAGAACGGCGATGCCGCCCACATCGACCTTCCCGCCACTCTCGAAGACCCGGCAGGAGACGAAGTCCGCGACGACGTGCCCCTGTCCTTCGCCCCCACGAACCGGACCTTCACCACCCGCCGTACCCGGCACACCTACCTCGCGGCCCCCACCGGCCTCACGCCTGACCCCGCACGGCCCCGGATCACCGGCGGCCACGACCCCTTCGCCCTCCTGGGCTGGTGATCCACATGCCCTATCTCTCCCGCATCCGCATCAACCCCCTGCGCGCCGAAAGCCGCAAACTCCTCGCCAGTCCTCGCGCCATGCACGCCGCGGTCGAAGGAGGCCTTCCCGGCCTGCCCGAACAGGAACGCACCCTGTGGCGGCTCGACCCGGACAACCCCCACCGCCCCCAGTTGTTCGTCCTCACCACCGAAAAACCGGACTGGACCCACCTGGTGGAACGGGCAGGCTGGCCCGGCGCCGACGGCGAGCACTACGCCGTACGCGACTACGTGCCGCTCCTGCGCCAACTGGCACCGGGCCGCAGCTTCGCTTTCCGCCTCACCGCCAACCCCGTCCAGAACACCAACCGGCCCGACAAGCCCACCGAGCGTCAACAGGAACGCATCGACGCCGGAGACCGACGCAGCTTCCGCGTCGGCCACCGCACGGCCGCGGCCCAGCTCGACTGGTTCCTCACCCGCACCGCGCGCTGGGGTTTCGACATCCCCGTGGCCCCGAACCTGGACGAAACCCACGGCGCGGACGGAGAGCCACCCCGCGACATCCGCATCACCACCCGCCAACGCCGCTCCTTCGGCAAAGGACCCGTCACCGCGAAGGAAGCCCACGTCGTCATGAACACGGTGACGTTCGAGGGACACCTGCGCGTCACCGACTCCGCCCTCCTCACCGAACGCCTCCTGTCCGGCATCGGTCCCTCCAAGGCCTACGGATGCGGCCTGCTCACCCTCGCCCCGCTCACCGAAAGGGCATGAACACCCGTGCCTGACATCTGGTGGAAGGCCGACCCCCAGGACCTGCACCGCCTCGTCGACCGCGTCTCCAGCGTCTACGTCGAGCGAAGCCACCTGGACCGCGACGAGAACGCCGTCGTCATCATCAACAAGCAGCAGACCGTCCGGGTCCCCGCGGCGATGGTGGCCGTCATGCTCCTCGGCCCCGGCACCCGCGTCACCCACGGCGCGATCCGCCTGCTCGCCGACTCCGGAACCACCGTGTGCTGGGTCGGCGAACAAGGCGTCCGCATGTACGCGGCCGGTCTCGGCCCCAGCCGGGGCGCCGGCCTCCTTCACCGCCAGGCCTGGCTCGTCACCCGGCCCAAGGAACGCCTCGCCGTCGCCCGCGCCATGTACCGCATGCGTTTCCCCGGCGAGGACGTCTCCGCCCTCACCATGCAGCAGCTCCGAGGCCGCGAAGGCACACGCATCCGCAAGTTCTACCGGGCCCAGGCAGAACGCACCGGAGTCACCTGGCACGGCCGCGTCTACAAAGCCGGCGACGCCTTCGCGGCAGGCGACGACCTCAACCGCCTCCTGTCCGCCGCCAACGCCGCCTTGTACGGCATCTGCCACGCCGTCGTCATCGGACTCGGTGCCAGCCCAGGACTCGGTTTCGTCCACACCGGCAAGGCCACATCCTTCGTCCTGGACATCGCCGACCTCTACAAGGCCGAATACACCATCCCGCTGGCCTTCGACCTGGCCGCACAAGGCCTCACGGAAGAACGCGACGCACGACTCGGCCTCCGTGACCTCATCGCCCGCGACAAACTCCTCAGCCGCATCGTGACCGACGTCAAGAACCTGCTCACCCCCGAAGGAACAGACTTCGACGACTCCGAAGCCAACCTCCTGTGGGACGAGCACCTCGGCACCGTCCCGGGAGGCACCAACTACGCCGGCCGAGCAGACCTCTCGACACACGGAATGACCGACAACCACATCGCGGTCATCGGCCCCGAGATCAACGACACCGAGCCCACACCATGACCGTCATCATCCTCATCGCCGCCCCGGAAGGTCTCCGCGGACACCTCACCCGCTGGATGGTCGAGGCCAGCGCCGGCGTGTTCGTCGGCAACCCCAGCCGCCGAATCCGCGACCGCCTCTGGGAACTCCTGGCCACCCGGATCGGCGACGGCCAGGCAATCCTGATCGAACCCGCCGCCAACGAACAGGGATGGGCCGCCCGCACCGCAGGCCGCGACCGCTGGCAGCCCGTCGACTTCGACGGCCTGATCCTCTCGGCCCGCCCCAAGAAACAACTAAATGAAAACAGCCCCCCTGCCCGGTAAACCCCCAGCTCAACAAG